>JAFSPF010000011.1 GCA_017443065.1 Lachnospiraceae bacterium | reverse complement strand
TTTTATCTGACGGGAAAAGTGTAAGGAATCGCGTTTCCGGGGCCTAAGAAACAGCGGATGGCATAATGCATCTTTTTGTGTTAGAATCGTGTGTATGGAAAACTACGTGATCGCAACCGCATCGACCTGTGATATCGAGGCCTCGTGGCTGGAAAAGCATGAGGTCCCCTTTATCCGCTATACCTTCAGTATCGATGATACCGTCTATGAGGACGACTGCACGCCCGAAATGCGCAAACTCTGTTATGATGCCATGCGCGCGGGCAAGATGCTGCACACCTCCGCCATCACGCCGGATGTGTACGAAAGGTTCTTCCGCGGCATCCTCGACAGGGGTTGCGATCTGATCTATACGGACATGAGCCGCGCGATCTCGAGCTCCATCGAAAACGCGGAAGCCGTACTGGAAATGCTGCAGAAAGAATACGGCGGGCAGCGGATTCATTTCATCGACAGCTTCTGCATCACCGGGGGCTTGAATCTCTTTGTCAAGCAGCTCGTGAAGCGTAAGGAGGACGGCGCCTCCTTTGATGATGTCGTCAGCTGGGGAGAGGCGCACAAAAAAGAATACATCCACCGCTTCATGGTGGAGGATCTGCAGTGGCTGCGCAGGGGCGGCCGTCTTTCCAACGCCTCGGCCTTCATCGGGACGCTGCTCTCCATCAAGCCCATGATCTACGTGACGGATGAGGGAAAGCTCTTTGCCTGGAAAAAGGTGCGCGGCCGCAAAAAAGTCCTGCAGGAGCTAGTCGCGTCCATGCAGGAGGACCTGGCGGACTACTCCGCGGAGGAGGAGCTTACCGTAATCTCGGCCGATGACCGTGAGGACTGCGAGGCCGTCATTCAAATGATCCGCGAGACCTATCCGCATCTGAAGGACGCGGACATCACGATCACGGATTTAGGCCCCACGATCTGCGCCCATGTCGGGCCGGACTTTCTGGCCATTATCTATCACGGCAAAGGCCGGGTCATATCGGGCTGATTTAGTTTCTTCTTTATTTATCAGCACATTTCTGTTACAATTAAGAAACACAATTGAATAGCGCATGAAAAAAAAATCTTATTCTGTGATAATTATAAGATTTTTTTTATTGTGTGATTAAAGTTACTGAACAAAAGATTAGGAAACCGTAAACTGTCTAATAAAGGGGAGGGGGTGCTTGTATCTTGGTTTCTTTGTATCGGGCATTTCCGTTTTGGAACTCTCTGTCTGAGTTGCAGCAAGCAAAAGTATTGGATGACACGATCATCCGTGAGTATGAGGCCGGAGAATATCTGGAGAAGCAGCCCGGGTTATATGTGGTCAGTGACGGAAGCATTACGGCATACGGTACGCATGAGGACGGTCGCAGACGCGTCGTGTTTATGGCCGGCTGGCTGCAGTCCCTCCTGCTGACACCGACCTTCCTCGCGGACTTTACGGCTTCTTCCCTGGACCTGCATATACAGGAGCCGAGCGAGATTTGTTTTATTCCGTATTCCGCATGGAATGAGACGGAGCAGGAGGTGCCGGAGGCATACGAATTCTCCAAGGAGGTCCTGTCCAGACAGATGAACGCCATGTTTTTCAGCATCTGTCTGCGCATGGAGAAGGACATCAGCAAACGCGTGGCCATGGTGCTGCTCCGCTTGTATGAGCGTCTGAGCGAAGGCGATACCATCCGCATCAGCCATGAGGCGCTGGCGGAGATCGCGGGGGTCGCAAGGGAAGTGGTCACAAGAAACGTGGCGATCTTAAAAGAAAAAGGTCTCGTGGAAACGGGACGCGGAAAGATCCGGCTGACGGATCTGCAACAGTTAAAAATATACGCAGGCGGCGGAAGTTACGACAGCACGGAGGGATGACTATGGCAAGAAAACTGATTTATTTCCTGGCTGCAATGGGAATGGTCACCACGATCCTGATTGCGGCCGTCGCTAACGTCAACCACGGTCACGGCCCCGGCCATCACGACGAGCACGGCGAACACAGTGAGCACGGTGACGAACATGCGGAGGAAGGCCATGAGGAAGAGCATGGCGAAGAGGAACATGGCGAAGAGGAACATGAAGAGGAACACGGTGGACACTAAGGATTGGAGGTGAGAGTTTATGCCGGTACTGCTGTTTGCGCTATGGCTCGCGTTTCATGAACGTGTCACGCTCGACGTCATTATCGTCGGTGTGATTGCCGTTGCGCTGGTGTCGCTGTTCATGTACAGGTTCAGCGGCTGGAGCACGAAGAAGGATGCACAGATGGTGGCGCGCATTCCCGCCGCGCTTGTATATGTGTGCAGACTGGTCTTCGAGGTGTGCAAGGCGAACATTCACATGATCGCGCTGGTGCTTTCGGATGATCCGAACGCAAAGATCCAGCCGAAGATCGTCGCGCACAAGACGAATGTGAAGACCCAGGGGAAGCGCGTGGCGCTGGCCAACTCCATCACGCTGACACCCGGAACCGTGACGGTGGACGTGATGGGGGATGTCGTGTTTGTCCATGCAATCGATGAACACGCGAACGCCGGGCTTTCCGACAATCCGCTGGAGAAAATGCTGGAAAACATGGAGAGGAACGCATAATGGATATGGAGAGTATTATTCTGATTATCGCCATGATGTTCTTATCCGTCACGATCCTTTTCTGCCTGGTCCGCGCGATCAAGGGACCCAGGATGACGGATCGTCTGGTTGCCGTCAACATGATCAGCATCAAGGGTATCGTGCTGATCCTTCTGCTTGGCGAATACTTGCATGACAACCAGTTTCTGGACATCTCACTGGTGTACACGCTGCTGAGTTTCCTCGCGGTGATCTGCCTTGCCCGCAACATGCTTGCGAAGAGCGACAGGGGGAGGGGAAAGGAGAACACGAATGGAACTGTTTAGAATCATTGCCGGAACGGTGCTGATTGTCCTGGGACTGTTCATCTTCGGCGTTGCGACGCTCGGACTGTTCCGCTTCCGTTATGTGCTGAACCGTGTGCACGTGGCGGCCAAGTGTGACTCCCTTGCCGTGATGCTGATCTGCTTCGGCCTGATGTTCTTTTCGGCGAGTATCGGTACGATCTTAAAGCTTCTGCTCGTGATCATACTGGTATGGCTGGCAAACCCGGTCGCCAACCACCTGATCTGCAAGGTGGAGGTGGAGACGAATGAGCATCTCGAGGACGAATGCGAAGTGGAGGGCAGGCCATGACAATTATCGAGGTTTTACTGCTGGGATTTCTGATCGTCTGTGCGATCAGCGTCTTCTTTATCAAACGCCTGCTCAACGCGGTGATCGTGTTCATGTCCTACAGCGCGGTCATGGCGGTGCTGTGGGTTTCGCTGGAATCGCCGGACCTGGCCATCACGGAAGCGGCGGTCGGCTGCGGCGTGACGGCGCTGCTGTTCATTCTGACCTTGAAGAAGGTCAACGCATTAAAAGAAGGAGAGGGGGTCGAAGAGGATGAGTCTGCTGTCTGAATCCGGAAGAGAAACAAGACAAAAATTCCTGGACTGGGTGAATGCGGACTCCTTTGAAATCCCTCAGGAGATCGTATTCCCGCCGAAGCCGGATGATCATCACGGACATGATGACCACGGCGACGGCCACGGCCATGACGAGCATGGTCACGACGAGCATGGCCACGAAGACCACGGTCATGACGATCACGGCCATGACGAGCATGGTCACGAAGAACACGGCCACGAGGCGCATGGTCACGAAGAACATGCCCACGAAGAGCACGGCCATGACGAACACGGCCATGACGAACACGGCCATCATGAGCACCTGGATCCGCCCTGCGTCCCGCAGCCTTCCCGCGAGGAGGTGCGGAAGGAGCAGATCGCCGCTGCCAATGCAAAGGAAGAAGAGGAGCGGCGTGAGCGTGCGGAGAAGGTGGCTGCCGCCGTGAAGGCAAAGGAAGAGGCACCGAAGGAGCCCGGCGTCATCCGCGGTTATCACATCACCGCGATCGTCTGCGGCGTCCTGTTGGCGCTGATCCTTGTGGTCACGGTGGCGCTTCTGCCGCAGTTCGGCTCCGACACCGCCCCTGCGGTCAACGAGGTCAGCACAAGGTATCTGGAACAGGGCTTAACGGACACCGGCGCGGTCAACGCGGTGGCGGCCGTCATCCTGGATTACCGTGCCTTTGATACCCTGGGCGAATCGGTGGTGTTATTTACGGCGACGGTCACCGTCATTTTCCTGCTCAAGCAGTTCAAGCGCAAGGGCGAGGGTGCCGTCAGCATGGATGACAGGGAGCATTACGAGGGCATGCGCTCGCTTCCGGCACGCGTGGTCTTCGGCATCACGATTCCCTTCATTCTGTTATACGGGATTTATGTTGTGGTCAACGGTCACCTGTCACCCGGCGGCGGCTTCTCCGGCGGCACGATCCTGGGAGCGGCCTTTGTGCTGACGCACCTGGTGTTCGGCGAGCGCCATACGGAGCGCTTCCTGACGGTGGATCTTTGCATGAAGGTGATGGCGGCGGGTCTCTTCGTCTATATCGCCTTAAAGAGCTATCACGTCCTGACGGGGGCGAACGGGATGGAATCCGCGATTCCGCTCGGCACGGCCGGCAGCCTGTTCAGTGCGGGACTCATTTTCCCGCTGAACATCTGCGTCGGACTGATCGTGGCCTGCACGATTTATTCCCTGTATCATCTGTTCACCAGTTGGAAAGCTTGAAGGGAGGGATGCTTGGATGAACAATCTCTTCAACAATTACTATGAACTTGCGGCGGTGATTCTGTTCGTGGTGGGCCTTCTGATCCTGCTTCTGCAGCGCAATCTGATCAAGAAGATCATCGGGCTCAACATCATGGACACCTCGGTATTCCTTTTCCTTGCGGCAAAGGGCTACATTGCCGGGAGATTCTCGCCCATCATCCGTGACGGCGTGACGGATGCCTCGCTCTACATCAATCCGCTTCCGAGCGGCCTGGTGCTGACGGGTATCGTTGTCGCGGTGTCCACCACGGCATTCGCGCTCGCACTGGCGCTGAGATGGTACCAGCAGTATCACACGCTGGACGTTGACGCAGCCGTGCTGAAAAACGCGCTGAAGAAAGGAGAGCAATGAACAACATACCTTTCATCACAATCATGTTGACGATGGTGGGCTCCATTGCAGCGCTCCTGCTCGGAAAGAAGGAGAAGACGGCGTACATGCTGATGCAGGTCATCTTCGCGGTCGTCGCGGTACTGACCTTCCTCCTGATTCCGCACTTTGTCCGGGAGGGCGGCACCGTCACCTACCAGCTGGGACATTTCCCGGCGCCCTGGGGCAATGAGCTTAGGTTCGGGCTGATGGAATCGGTCCTCGCCTTCGTCTTCTCCGCCGTCATGTTCCTTGCGGTACTGGGCGGAAAGAGCGGCATGAAGGAGGATGTGCAGGAATGCAAGCGCAACTGCTATTATTCGCTGTTGCTGCTGGTGCTGCTGTCGCTCCTCGCACTGATTTACACGAATGACATCTTTACCGCCTACGTCTTTATCGAGATCAACACGGTCGCGGCCTGCGGCATTGTCATGGTCAGAGAGAGCGGAGAGACCTTAAAGGCCACCATCAAATACCTCTTCATGAGTCTGATGGCCTCGGGACTTTTCCTGATCTCCATCGCAATGCTGTACTCCGTCACCGGACAGCTCCTGATCCCGTCCTTAAACGGCGCGATCGCGGGGCTGGTATCCGGCGGAAGCTACGCATGGCCGTTGATGACCGCAGCGGTCCTGATGACCGTATCGTTGGGCGTCAAGAGCGCGATGTTCCCCTTCCACACCTGGCTTCCGGATGCGCACGGAACGGCGACAACCTCGTCTTCCTCGATCCTGTCCGGTGTCGTGGTCAAGGGCTACATCATCCTCTTAATCAAGATTTACTACCGCGTCTTCGGCATCGAGACGATCAAGAACATGGGCATCTTAAACGTGGTGTTCTGGCTCGGCATCGTCGGCATGATCGTGGGCTCGGTCCTGGCGATCCGTGAACGGAATTTGAAGCGTATGATCGCTTATTCCTCCGTGGCACAGATCGGCTACATCTACGCCGGTATCGGCGTGGGAACGGTTGCGGCCCTCGGCGCGGCGCTGTTCCACATGATCGTCCATGCCTTCACGAAGCCCCTGCTGTTCAGCTCCGCGGGCGGCCTCATTGAGGCAAGCGGTCACAGCAAACTGATCGCCGACATGACGGGCGCGGGCCGCCGCAACAAATGGGCGGGCGCGGGATTCGTCATCGGCACCTGCTCCATGGTGGGCGTCCCCTTCTTTGCGGGCTTCACGTCCAAGGTGTACCTCGCCATGAACGCGCAGGACAAAGGTATTATTTTCTTAGCGGCATTGGCGATCAGCTCTTGCCTGAATGCGATATATTATCTGCCGGTGGCACTTCGGATCTTTTCGAAGGCGCCGGAGGTGGCTACCGCACAAGCGGAAAATGCGGCGGAGGAGAGCGTTCCCGCAATCTCCATCGCCTGCTTTTCCGTTATCAACATCGCACTCGGCGTGGCGGGCATCGTGGTGATCACGATCCTCGCGCAGGGTGTTCAGATTCTATAGATAAAATAGCAAAACGGTTTTGTGGTAACGTAACTGTAAAGAGATTCAAAAGAGAGGAGTTTGGTTATGGGAATCGCCATTATTGTGTTGCTTATTCTCGGAGGAGTGGCAGCATGGGTCTGCAAGAATGACAAGACGGCAAGGCTGATCGCACTGGCTGTGACAGCGGTCGATGCCGTACTTGCCGTGGTCATGACGATGAACGTGGCCTCGAACGGCGAACAGGTGATGCGCTTCGGGTCCGGTTTCATCGAACAGTCCATCCGCATCGGTAAAATCGAATGCTTCATGGCCTGTATTTTCGGAATCATCGGATTCCTGATTGTCTGGGCCTCCATGAGCATGATCTCGCATGACGTCGAGGAGAGACTGATTCCGTTCTATTATTTCCTCGTGCTGGCACTGCTCGGCACGCTGAACGCGGTCGTCTTCTTCGAGAGCATGATCGGCATCTTCGTTTCGATCGAGCTTTCCTCCTTCGCCGCGGCGGGTATTGTTATTGTGAAAAACCAGACCGAGAACGTTCATGCCGGTCTGAAATATTTATCGCTGTCCATCCTGGGTTCTTCCCTCGTGCTGATGGGCATGGTGCTGCTGTATGTCGCGACGGGTTCCCTCATGATCTCCGGCATCGGCGAAGTGGTGCAAAGCGGCGGCTTTATGGGCTCAAATTCCTCCTACGTGGTCTGGGCGATGTCCCTCATCACCGGCGGTGTGGCCTTCAAGGCGGCGCTGTTCCCCTGCCACATCTGGCTGCCGGACGCGCACGGTACCGCACCGTCGCCTTCGTCCGCGACACTGTCCGCACTGGTGCTGAAGGCATACATCGTATTCTATATGAAGATGATGTTCCGCGGCGTCGGCTTTGAGGTGATCGCCTCCTCCGGCATCCGCACCCTGCTGAATGTCGTGATGGTGGTCGGCGTGGTCGCCATGATCTGCGGCTCGCTCCTTGCCATCATGCAGACCGACATCAAGCGCATGATCGCGTATTCCTCTGTCGCACAGATGGGCTACATCTTCATGGGCATCGGCATCGGCACGGAGTTCGGCCTCTTCGCGGCGCTGTTCCACATCCTGGCACACGCGGTCACGAAGTCCGGTCTCTTCCTTGTGGCGGGCTCCATCATCGAGCAGACGCACAACCGTGACCTGACCAAGATGGGAGGCTTAGGCAAGCTCATGCCGATCACCATGGCGCTTTTTACGATCGGCGGCCTCTCCATGATCGGTATCCCGCTCTTTGTCGGCTTTAACAGCAAATGGAATTTCGCAACGGGTATCGTTGATTCCGCCAACTACTGGCTGCTGATCCCGCTGTCGATCTCCGCTCTGTTGAACGCGTTGTACTACCTGCCGGTGGTGATCCGCGCCTTCTTCGGCCAGGAAGCCAAGGAGATGAAGGAGCCCTTCGCCTCCAAGGAACGTCCGGTCAAGGATCTGCTTCCGATCATCCTGCTGGCGGTCGGTGTCATTATCTTCGGCGTGGCTGCGGGACCGGTTTCCGATTTCCTGCACAGCGGCATTGAACTGTTGACGAGCATCGGGCACTAACGACGAGGGTTTTTCACGGTAAAAGGAGAGGATATTATGAATATCGCCTTACTTCTTCCGGTCGTATTCCCGATTGTGATGGGTGTGCTGATTCAGCCCCTCAAGCTGCATGACAGGAAGACACGGCAAATCTACGTGGCAGCGACGGTCATCATCAATTTCCTGATGGTGCTGTTCCTGGCGATCAATGCGCCGGACGGCACGAAGATGACCATCCTGCACCTGAACCGTGTCGTGGATATCTCGCTGCAGATTGACGGGATGAGCCGCCTGATTTCGATCATTGCCGGCTTCTTATGGTGTACGGCAGCGTTCTACTCCTTCGAATACATCAAGCACGAGGGCATGGACGAGCGTTACTTCACCTTCTTTACGGCAACGGTCGGTGTGCTGATCGGTATCAGCTACTCGGCGAACCTGCAGACCCTGTATCTCTTCTATGAGATGATGACGTTGATCACGTTCCCGCTGGTCATGCACTCCATGGCGGAACAGTCGGGCAAGGCCGGAAAAAAATATCTGACCTATTCCTTTGTCGGTGCGACGATCGCGCTCGCCGGGTTCTTCTTCCTGGCGGAGTTCTGTGAGACCACGGACTTCAAGGCGGGCGGCACACTGCTGCTGGATAAGGTCAACGGTTCCGGACACATGTTGTTATTCCAGATCATGGTGCTTCTTACCATCATCGGATTCGGTTGTAAGGGCGGCATGTTCCCCTTACATGCATGGCTGCCCAACGCCCACCCCGTGGCGCCGGCGCCCGCTTCCGCGGTGCTCTCCGGTGTCATCACCAAGATGGGTGTGCTGGCAATCGTGCGCGTGATTTATTACATGGTGGGCGTCGACTTCCTGCGCGGCACCTGGGTACAGTACGTACTGCTGTCACTGACCCTCTATACGGTGTTCATGGGATCGATGCTGGCCTTCAAGGAAAAGCTCTTCAAAAAGCGTCTGGCGTACTCCTCGGTGTCGCAGGTGTCCTACGTGCTCTTCGGCATCATGACGATGAACCCGACCGGATTCATCGGCGCCTGCCTCCATATCGTGGCCCATGCGACCGTCAAGAACATCCTGTTCTTAAGCGCCGGCGCCATCATCTACAAGAGGCACAAGACCTATGTGACGGAGCTGAAGGGCATCGGCAAGGAAATGCCGATCACGCTCTGGTGCTTTTCCTTAGCCTCGATCGCCCTGGTCGGTATTCCGCCGACGGGCGGCTTTGAGAGCAAATGGTATCTGGCGACGGGCGCGCTGGAAGCGGAGATCGGGTTCTTCTCTTACCTCGGACCCGCGGTGCTTCTGACATCGGCCTTCCTGACGGCCGGGTACCTCCTTCCGATCATGGCAAAGGGCTTCTTCCCGGGAGCGGATTATCCGTACGAAAGCTTCCGGAAGACGGAGGTCAATGCCTACATGACGGTACCGCTGGTTGTGCTGACGGTGATTGCGATCTGCTCCGGTATCTTCGTCAACCCGTTGTACAACTTCTTCAGTAGTATTGCTGCAACGATATTCTAAGATGCAAGAGGGGAGACTTTTATGAACGTATTATTGATTGTTCCAGTCATACTTCCCATCATTGCCGGTCTGTACATGCTCAGAAAGGGCTTTACGGATCGTAAGGCGAGAGAGCGGTATGTTGCAGTGAACGTTATCGGGAACGCGGTGATCGTGCTGTTGCTGTCCTTCTTCATGAGCGGTTCGGAGCTGACGCTGTTCAGGCTCGTTCCGGAGAACCCCGTGATGTTCAAGGTGGACGCAATGGGCGGGATGTTCGCCTCGCTGGTGGCCCTGTTGTGGATCCTCTGTATCTTCTACGCGTTTGAGTACATGACGCATGAGGGAGGAGAGAACCGCTTCTTTGCCTTCTATATGATGGCATTCGGGATCATGATGGGCATCAGCTTCGCGGGCAACCTCATCACGCTGTATCTGTTCTACGAGTTCCTGACACTGATCACGGTACCGCTGGTGATCCACAGCGAGAACAAGGCAAGCACAACCGCCGCGCGCGTCTACCTGATCTTCTCGATCTCCGGCGCGACGGTGGCCATGATGGGCATCGCCATCATCGCCGTGACGGGCGGCTCGACCGCATTCGTCGCGGGCGGCGTGATCGGCGGCGCGGTACAGGGCGCAACGGCCCTGCAGATCGCCTACGTCTGCTGCTTCTTCGGCTTCGGCGTAAAGAGCGCGATCATGCCCTTCCACGCATGGCTGCCCACGGCTTCGGTTGCCCCGACACCGGTTTCCGCCCTGCTGCACGCGGTGGCGGTGGTCAAGGCCGGCGTCTTCGCGGTGGCGCGCGTGACCTACTTCTCGATCGGCGTGGATGCCCTGCGCGGCACGACCGCCCAGGCCATCGTTCTTACGGCGAGCCTCATCACCATTTTATACGGCTCCGCCATGGCATTGATGCAGAAGCACTTAAAAAGAAGACTCGCATATTCGACGGTTTCGCAGCTGTCCTACATCCTGTTCGGTCTCGCCATCATGAGTCCGGAGGGGTATCTGGGCGGCATGATGCACCTCGTCGGACATGCGATCGTCAAGATCACGCTCTTCCTGTGTGCGGGCGCGATCCTCTACAAGACGCACCGGGAATATGTATGGGAGCTGAAGGGCATCGGGCAGAACATGAAGGTGACAATGATCGTCTTCACGGTGGCCTCCCTCGCACTGGTGGGGATTCCGCCTCTGCCGGGCTTCTTCAGCAAATGGTTCCTGACCGCGGCGGCCTTCGGCTCCGGCAACACAACGCTTGCCGTTGCGGGCACCGTGGTACTGGCCGTTTCCGCATTGCTGACGGCGATCTATCTCTTCAGCATCTGCGTGAACGCCTTCATCCCCGGTGAGGGATTTGACGTAAAGGCCGCCAATGAGGGCGTCAGCGATCCGAACCGTTATATGACGGTGCCGCTGATCGTTCTGGCGGTGGCCATTGTAGCTTTTGGTGTACTGGTCGGCCCGATCACGCGGCTGATGGCGCTGTAAGGAAAGGGGGACATAAAGTTGGAAGCAATGAGTACACATGTCTTACTGCCTTTTTTGGTCTTCTGGCCGATGATCGCGTCCATCGTCAGCTACCTGATCGGCAGAAGAAACAAAAACATGAGGGATTACTTCGCGGACATCGTGACGGCCGTGGAGTTCCTCGTGGCGGTCTATATGGTGACCGTCGTGGTGGGACAGGGCACGCAGTATTTCCCGGTTCTCTGGTGGGGACACGGGGAGGGCCTGCTCTTTGAAATGGACGCGTTCCGCAGCGTCTATGCGGTCATCACCACCTTAATGTGGATGTGCACGACGATCTTCTCCAAGGAGTACTTCGCACACTACCGCAACCGGAACCGGTATTATCTCTTCATGCTGATGACGGAAGGCGCGACGGTGGCGGTGTTCATCTCCGGAGACGTGCTGACGCTCTTCACCTTCTTCGAGGTGATGGCCTTCACATCCTATGTCATGGTCATTCATGACGAAAAGCCCGGCGCACAGAGAGCGTCGGAAACGTATACTTACCTGAACGTGTTCGGCGGACTGGTGACCCTGATGGGCATCTTCCTCCTGTATAACGCGATCGGGACACTCCGGATCGATTTCATCAAGGACGCCTGTGCGGCCCTGCCAAGCAAGGCCCCGATCTACTGGGCGGCCGGCCTGATGATCGTCGGCTTCGGCGGAAAGAGCGGTATGTTCCCGCTGCACGTGTGGCTGCCAAAAGCGCACCCGGTGGCGCCGGCGCCCGCTTCCGCATTGCTGTCCGGCGTTCTGACGAAGACCGGTGTGTACGGCATCATCATCATCTCCGCGCACATGCTCTTCGGTGACTGGGTCTGGGGCTGCGTGCTCCTCGGCATCGCCGTGATCACCATGTTCGGCGGCGCGTTCCTTGCGCTGTTCTCGGTGGACTTAAAGCGCACGCTTGCCTGCTCCTCCATGTCGCAGATCGGCTTTATCTTAACGGCCACCGCCATGCAGTGCATCCTGATGGCAAAGGAGGAGACGCATCAGTATCACTTCTATGCACAGCAGGGCGCGGTGCTGCACATGATGAACCACTCGCTGATCAAGCTCGTGCTCTTCATGGCGGCCGGTGTCGTTTACATGAACCTGCACCAGCTGGATCTGAACGAAGTGCGTGGCTTCGGCTACCGCAAGCCGCTTTTGAAGTTCATCTTCGGCATGGGCGTTCTGGCGATCATCGGTATGCCCTTCTGGAGCGGCTACGTATCCAAGACCCTCATCCACGAATCCATCGTGGAACGGATCTGGACCTATCACGACTTTGAGTTTGCGGCGCATGTGTTCCGGTTTGTGGAATCCGTGTTTACGCTGACCGGCGGTCTGACGACGGCCTACATGACCAAGATTTACATCTGCGTCTTCTGGGAGAAGAATCCTTACAAGCAGGCGAAGATGGACAGCTCCAACAAGAAATACATGAACAAGGCTTCGGCGATCACGCTGACGGCCTGCTCGCTGATCCTGCCGTTCTTCGGCATGACGGTGTATAAGACCATGATCCCGATCTCCGAATACGCTTCGGGCTTCTTCTACATGACGGGTCATCCGCATGAGGTGCCCTTCTTCGAATGGATGTGCCTCAAGGGTGCCTTCGCCTCGCTTGCGATCGGCGGCATCATTTATGTCCTGGTCGTCCGGGGCTGCCTCATGAGCCGGGACGAGAACGGCAACAAGGTCTATATCAACGCCTGGCCGAAGTTCATTGACATCGAGGACAAGGTGTACCGTCCGCTGATGCTGAAGGTGCTGCCCTTTATCGGCGCCTTCGTGACGCGCACGATCGGTTCCGTCGTGGAGGTGATCGGCAGAATCGGTTACAACGTCTTCTGGAAGATCCGCAACTGGTACATGCCGCGCAAGCCCAATGCGCATGAAGTGATCGCGAAGTCCAAGGAATGGTATCCGAAGCATAAGGTCGACGGCCTGAAGAACATGGCGAAGATCCAGGCGGAGTATGACGAAAGCGGGATCGAGACCTGGGACAAGCATGAGGAGAACCGCACGGTCACGCCGATGGAGCGAATCCCGATCCTGGATGACTGGGATGACGCCATGAAAGCGCGTGCGGACAAGCCTTCCTGGATTGAGCGTCTGATCGCATGGGTCAAGAACGCAAGAAACAATGCCTTCCATATTCCGGGGATTCACCGGTGGTTTGACCGGGGCGTAGGAGAATTCGGAGATGCGGAGGAACGTACCGGTACGGTTTCACTGCTGCGGCAGACGATGTCCTACGGTCTGCTGGTCTTTGCGGTGGCGTTGCTTGCGGTTGTTGCCTACGTGATTATCGCGGCGCTGTAAGGATTCAAAGGAGAGGAGAGTCATATGAGTAACAGTGAAAACAAAGTGGAGATCATACCGGTCCCGAACACCTTAAGAGCCCTTGTGTTCATCGGTCTCGGCCTGGTATCGATCATCATGGGGTTTGTTCTGACGCCGTCCTTTGCCGGTATCGCGGAGGGCTTCAGGCTGCAGCAGACAGGCTCCGGACTGCTGGATTTCAACACCTTTGCCGTGGTGAACGGCAACATCGGCGTACCCTTTATCAACGCCGGTATCTTACTGATCATCGTCATGCTGAGCTACCTGCTGACGAAGACGACCGTGAACGGCGGCTCCATTGCCGCGGCCTTCATGGTCTACGGCTTCGGCTTCTGCGGAAAGACGCTCTGGAACGTGTGGCCTTTGTTCTTAGGCGTCATGCTCTATGCGAAGATCAACAGGAAGCCGATCAATTCCGTGACGGGTCTCGGATGGTTTTCCGCGGCCCTGTCCCCGATGGTGAGCATCATGACATTCTACATCGTCTCCAACGGCTCCACCAACGAAACGATCGGAACGGAAGTGATGTTTACCTTCCCGAGCCTCATCATCGCCATTGTCATGGGTCTGATCGCGGGCTATCTCGTGGGTGTCTTCGGGGGACTTCTGCCGGAGAAGCATCAGGGTCTGACCCTTTACAATGCCGGCTTTGCGGCGGGTCTCGTGGGATTTTTGATCTTCGCCGTGATGAAGGTGATCGGCCTCGGCCATACGGGCCCGGGACCCTTCCATGAATTCCCGAACATTGCGAACGGAACGCTTGCCACCTGCATCGCCATCGCGCTGATTTACCTCCTGCTCTGCGGCCTTCTCATTACCGCAAAGGAGAAGGGCTCGATCGATTCGATCGTGGCGAAAAAGTACAGCGGCAGCGCGGTGGAGCAGTTCGGCTTCGGCGCGACGCTCGTCAACATGGCCGTCTGCGGTTTCTTCTGCCTGATCTACTGGGCACTGACGATCACCGCCAACGCACATGGACCGCTCTTTGCCTGCCTCTTCACCGTTGTGGGCTTTGCCGCAAACGGCATCTCCGTGCGCACGATGGCGCCGATCTTTGCCGGTGTCTACGCGACAAGCATCGGCCTCACCGCCATCAAAGCGCTGCTCACGGGCGCACCGGTGGTCGAGACGGCCTGGGCCTATGTCGGCTCCAAGAACATGCTGATCGCGGCGATCTTCGGCTGCGGTATGGCACCGGTGGCCTTCAAGCACGGTGCGCTGGTGGCCTTCCTGGCAGGCTGTATCCACAGCGTGCTCGTCCCCAATACGGGCGGTCTGCACGGCTGGATGGTTCTGTACAACAACGGCTTTTGTATCGGCCTTGTCGTGACATTCTTTGTTCCGATGGTACTGACACTGCTTCGCCGGAACAAAAAAGAATAATCCGGAAAGGATCCGAAAGAAAGGGGGTGCACAGGAAGGTTTTCAGTCACATTGGGGTAAGCAACAAAGAGCAACCGTAGTAAAACACAAACGTATGAGAAAAGGAGAACATTATGAGCTTACATGATCCTGCAGTGAAGATTAAAAAAGCGGATGAGGCACTGAAGCTTCTGAAGGAAGGCAATGCGCGCTTCGTGAAGAACAAGCTTTGCTCCAAGAACAACTACGCAAAGATCCGCAACACCCTGGCGGGCGGCCAGAAGCCGTTTGCGATCGTGCTTTGCTGTGCGGACAGCCGCGTTGCGCCGGAAATCTATTTCGACCAGAAGCTGGGTGATATCTTTGTCATCCGCAATGCGGGCAACGTCGTGGATCCTGTGGTTTTGGGTTCCATTGAATACGGTGCGGAGCACCTGGGCAGCCCGCTTGTCGTGGTCGTCGGCCACACGAGCTGCGGCGCCGTGACGGCGGCCGTGGACGGCGGTGAGGTGCCTCCGAACATCGGCGCCATCGTCAAGAAGATCAAACCCGCCACGAAGAAGGGCGGCACGGTCAATGAGGTGGCGAAGGTCAATGCGAAGAACATGGCTGCAAAGATCAAACGCGATGAGATCATCAAGCACCTCGGCACCACGGTTGTGGCAGCCGTTTATGACATCAAGTCCGGCGAGGTGGAATGGGTATAAGGAGCAGATGCTTCTGTCCATACAAATTTTCCTTCTTATCAGGGAAAGGAGGCGGTTCATACGGAACCGCCTTTTTCCCGTTCACGGAGACTGAAAGATGAAGGCTTTGATTGTGAATTCCGGCACGGGAACGCGCATCGGCGCAGAGGCGGCCGGCCATCCCAAGTGCATGACGCCGCTGACGGAAGAGGAGACCATCGTTTCCAGACAGCTGCGGCTGCTGCAGGAGGCGGGGATCGATGAGGTCGTGATGACGACGGGTCTTTATGCGAAAAAGCTGGAGGCGTATTGCCGTGCGCTTTCCCTCTCCATGAAGCTGACCTTTGTGGAAAATCCGGTGTTCCGCAGCACGAACTACATTTATTCCGTTTATCTGGCCAGGGAGTACCTGGAGGGGGAGCTGCTGTTTCTGCACGGGGATCTCGTCTGGGAGGAGCAGGTGCTGTACGATCTGCTGCAGGGGGAACACGCCGCGGCGCGCCCCGCGTCCGCGCAGCCTGCGCCCGGCAGCCGTGTTACGGTCAGCAGCTTGCAGCCTGTCACGGAAAAGGATTTCAAGGCGATCTTACGCGCGGACGGCAGCATTGAGAAAATCGGTGTTCCCTATGTGACGGACAGCATCGCCCTGCAGCCCCTGTATAAGATGGATCCGCAGGACTGGCGCATCTGGTGCGAAGCGATCGAAGCCTTCTGCCGGGAAGGAAAGACGGCGGTTTATGCGGAAGACGCCTTCAATGCGGTTTCGGACAGCTGCCGCATTCTGCCCTTTGATGTGGAGGGAATGCTTTGCGCGGAGGTGGATGATCCGGACGATCATGCGATCGTGAAAAACAGAATTACATTTCGCACAACCGATTAAAGACAAACGCAGGGGAACATGTTAAAATCATAATAACTGTTGAAGGGCCGCGGGGGAGCAGGTGAATCGACTTGCTTTTCTGCGGTTGGTTTGTATGGAAGCCATGGAGGAGGCACTGGAGGATGAGGAAAAGCTGCTGCAGGAGGTTGCGGAATAAAAGATGAATGAATACGCGGGCAGGACGCCGGATACCGGGATCCGTTCCCGGATCCTCTACGGGATTGCGGAGTTTTACGGCGGCGGCGCCTTTCTGATCATCAGTACCTTTTATACGGTTTTTATGATCAAGGCCATGGGGATGCCGCCGGCCCTCGCGGGTACGGCGCCCCTGTTCGGGCATGTCTGGGACGCCATCACGGATCCGATCATGGGCAACATCACGGACCGCACGGTGTCGAAGTACGGCGCGAAACGCTTTTATATTTTCATCGGTGCCATCGCGTCCTCCCTCACCTTTGTCTGCATGTGGATTGCGGTGCCCTCGAGCTCAAACGTGGTCCGCTTCATCTTTTATATGCTGATGTACTGCCTGTTTTCGACAGGCTTCACCATCCTCATGGTGCCCTATAACGGGCTGCTGCCGGACATGATCGATGACTACACGATGCGGGCGAAGTTCTCCAATGTGCGGATGATCTTCTCCACGCTCGGCGCCATGGTCTGCGGCATTGCCCCGACGGTGCTCATTGCGGACAATCTCGATACGGGCGCCTATTTCCGCAACGGCGTCGTGTTCGGCATTGTCTTTTTCATCACCTCCATCCTGACCTTCCTCGGCACATGGGAAAAGAAAAAGCCCCCGGTGCGCACCGGTATTGCGGAGAGTTTTCCGCAGGCGGCCAGTGTCTTTAAGTCCAAATCCTTCCGCCTGTTCATCGGCCTTTATCTCTTCGGGCAGTGCGGCATGGATTTTGTGTCAGGCATGGCGGTGTATTATGTGGATGACGTGCTGAACGGCTATGACAACGGCTATTTTACGTATATTCTCGGGGCGCTGATGATCTTCCAGCTCATCGGAATGTTCGTCTTCGGCCCGGTCATGAGCAAATCCTCGAAGCGTAGCGTGATCCTGATCGGCGCGCCGATCCGCCTCCTCGGCCTTCTCGGGCTCCTGGCCTTTTCCTATGAGGGCGCGAGCATCGTGCCGGTACTGGCGATGTCTTCCCTGATCGGCTTCGGGAACGCGGCCTCTCTGACCGGCATCTTTGCCGTCATGGCGGACATGGCGGATGTGGACGAGCTGATCACCTCCGTGCACCGCCCGGGCATCGTCTCCGGCATGGCAACCTTCAGCCGTAAGATTTCCTCCGGCCTCAGCACCGCGGCCATCGGACTGTTGCTGGCGATGGTCGGCTATGACGAGGTGGCGGCCAGCGCGGGGATCCGGCAGGCGGCCGGGACACAGCAGGGCATCGCCCTCATCTTCGTGTTCGCGCCGGCGCTTTTGACCCTGCTGTTGCTGATTACCGGGATGGTCTTCCCCCTGACCGGGAAGGAATTCCGCATCGTGCAGAAGGAGATCGCAAGGCGCAAGGGCGAGGACGCATCCGAAACAACGGAGGAGGAGAGAAGGGTCTGCGAAAAGGTCACGGGCCTTTCCTTTGACCGCTTATGGGATAAGCGAAACACCACCCTTCAGAAAAGAGAAGTACGTTCACAGGGCGGATAAAAGCCTTGTAAAAAGAGAGGAGGCCGGTGTCGAATGGGGAGTTCAACACCGGCCGTATGAAAAAAGTTTTGTTGGGGGAGTGAGATTTTTGAATCTCACACTTTATATCGGTACCAAATCGGGAAACTTAACCCCTTTTGAGGGGAAAAATGATCTTTTTTTCTAAAATAAATATAAAACCACAGAACATTCATTCGGGAAAATGGCATTTTGCTCTCTTTTATGGTAAAATAAGGCGGTAGCATCTGCCAGGATAAGAAGACAGGGGAGTGTATCATGAGAAAAAACAGCATTCTGAAACCGTTGTGTGCAATCTTTTTAAGTGCAGCCCTGCTGACATCCTGCTCCGGCGGGGAGGAGGCGACGGCAGCGGACAGCGCGGAAACGGGCGGGACCGCAGAGCTTGCGTCCGGACCGGAGACGACCGTGGAAGAGGCAGCCGCCGCAGGCAGCACGGAGGAAGAGGAGTTTGATGATTATGAGCTGCAGATCGGCTCCCTCAAGGGCCCGACGACGATCGGCCTGCTGCACCTGATCGAAAAGAGCGAGGCCGGTAATGCCGTCGGCAATTACAGGTTCACGATGGAGACGGATCCTGCGGCGCTTTCCGCCGCCATCATCAGCGGGGATCTGGATGTGGCGCTGGTGCCGGCGAACCTCGCGGCGGTGCTGTATAACCGGACGAATGCTGGCGTGGCCGCGGTGGAGATCAATACCCTGGGCGTCCTCGACTGCGTGAGCGCGGATGAGAGCATCGCGCATATCACGGATTTGAAGGGAAAGACCGTGCTGACCACCGGACAGGGCGCGACACCCGAATACGCGCTGCGCTTTCTCCTGGATCAGTATGACGTCACGGACTGCAAGCTGGAGTTTCATTCCGAGGCCACGGAGATCGCTGCGCTCTTAAAGGAGAATCCGGATCAGATTGCCGTTTTGCCCCAGCCCTTCGCGACCTCCGCCGTCATGCAGAATGATGCGCTGGACATCCGCTTTTCGCTGACGGACGAATGGGATGCCCTGGAGAACGGCACGACGCTCATCACCGGCGTGACCGTGGTGCGCAGGGAGATTTTGGAGGAGCATCCGACCGTCGTTGCCATGTTCCTGGATGAGCACGCCTTCAGCGTCAGGGATGCCAACAACAACATCGACCGGACGGTGGAGCTGATCGTCAAGCATGACATCATCGCTTCGAAGGAGGTGGCGGCAAAGGCGCTTCCGCATTGCGGCGTCGCCTGGATCACCGGAACGGACATGGAGACCGCGCTCAAGGGCTACCTGCAGGTGCTGTATGACGCGGATCATACCTCCATCGGCGGCACCTTCCCAACAAATGATTTCTACTTTGACATTTTAGGAAAATAAGGATTCTTTTTCTGATGAAGCGGCTACAGGTGTAAGACCGCCGTCGCGATATTGAAATAAACGAAGAGCGCGAGCGCATCGACGATCGTCGTGACCATGGGAGATGCCATGACCGCCGGGTCAAAGCCGATTTTCTTCGCAAGCAGGGGCAGGACGCAGCCGACGAGCTTTGCGATGATGACGACGGCCACGAGCGTCACGCAGATCACGGCGGACACGGAAAGGCTTAAGCCGTCGATCAGCATGAGCTTCGCGAAGTTCGCAAGAGAGAGCGTCACACCGCAGAGGATGGAGACGCGGAATTCCTTAAAGACCGTTTTGAGCAGATCCTCAAAGCGGATTTCCCCGAGTGACAGACCGCGGATGATGGAAACGGAGGCCTGCCCGCCGGCATTGCCGCCGGTGTCCATCAGCATCGGGATGTAGGCGGTCAGGACCACATAAGAGGCCAGCGCCTCCTCGAAGTGCATGATGATGGCACCGGTGAAGGTGGCGGAGATCATCAGGAGCAGCAGCCAGGGCATGCGCTTGCGGTAGGTTTCGAAGACCCCGACCTTGAAATAGGGCTTGTCCGTCGGCAAAATAGCCGCCATCTTTTCGATATCCTCCGTCATCTCCTCCTGCATGATATCAACGACGTCATCGATCGTGATGATGCCGACCATGCGGTTTTCGCCGTCCACGACGGGCATGACGGAGAAGTCATATTTCTGGAACTGTCTGGCGGCCACCTCCTGGTCCGTAGTCGTCTGGATGCTGATGACGTTCGTGTTCATGAAATCGCCGATCACATCCTCCGGCTTTTTGATCAGAAGAAAGCGCAGGGCCACGGTACCGGTCAGCTTTCTGCGCTCGTCCAGCACATAACAGACATTGGTGGTTTCGGAATCCAGGCCGATTTTCCGGATGCGCTCGATGGCATCGGCGACGGTCATGTGCTCCCGTAAGGAAACGTACTCCACCGTCATAATGCTGCCCGCGGAATCCTCCGGATAGCGCAGGAGGTGATTGATGTCCGCCCGGGTCTCCGGCTGCGCGTTGGCGAGGAGCCTCCTTGCCACACCGGCCGGCATCTCCTCTAAAAGGTCCGTCGCATCGTCCGCCATCAGGTTATCGATGACGGTGCCGGCTTCCTTATCCGAAAGGGACTGGATGATGTACTGCTGGTCATCCAGCTCCAGGTTCGCAAAAACATCCGCCGCAATGTCCTTGGGCAGAATACGGAACATGCGCAAAGACTCATCCCTGGACATGCTGTTCATGAAGGCCGCCACGTCGGCCTCGTTCATGTCGGAAATCGTCTCGCGCAGGAGGGAATATTGCTTTGTCTCAAAGAGGGCGCGGAGGTCCTGTGATGTATCCAGTGTTTCATCATTCATCGTAAACACCTCCTTCCTTTTTTGGGATACCTGTCGACATACGGTCCGTCTGCCGTGCGGTCTTCGAACGTATTCTCCTGCATTAAAAGTATACCACTCTGATGCGGCGGACTCAAGAAACCGGGGAAAATATAAAAAAACGAAAAAGCACAAAAACCATTGCAAAAAAAAAAAAAAATGGTATTATGACTGCATCTTTACATATTTACAAAACGAAGTATTAAATTGGAAGGCAGGCTGTATGCTTCATGGCACATTGCCCAAAAAGATGCTTTCGATTCTTCTTCTGATTCTTCTTCTCGGCGCTCTGCCGATGAAGGTGCGTGCGGATGCGCCGGAAGAGTTCTCAGGCAGAATGATATATGTGGTTTATGATGATTCCGGATCCATGTTTGCGGCTTCCGGGACGCCGATTATGCGCTGGAGTCAGGCAAAGTATGCCATGGAAGTTTTTGCGGCCATGATGGGTGCGGATGATGTGATGGTGATTTATCCGATGAGCCTGAACGGAGCGTCCGGACTGACCCTGAAGGGTTCTGACCGGAACAGGGTAAAGACCATCCATGACATGAATACCGATGCCGGCCATACGCCTTTTTTGTCTGTCCAGAGTGCCTCGCAGGCCCTGGAAAAAGAGGATGATAAATATGAAAAATGGCTCGTGATCATCACGGACGGCGAATTTGACGACGGAAGAACACCTAAGGATACGGCGCAGGCGGCACTAAACGAGTACAATACGAAAGGTATGAAGACGGCGTATTTGGCTATCGGCGATGATGCTTTCGAGATGGAGGAGAATCCGCAAAACGGTGCCTATTCCACAAGAGCCGCAGACGGCGTGGACGTGCTGATCAAGGTTTGCGCAATGGCAAACCAGATTTTCCAAAGACTCATTCTTGATGACCGTTTTATCGAAAAAAAAGCACAGGAAAGCATCCTGAATATTGATATACCGACCAGACAGATTATTGTTTTTGCACAGGGAAACGATGTCGCGGTGGGAAAAGCTTCCATCAATGGGAAAGCGGTATCCCCTTCCACAACGCATCAGGTGAAATACAGCGACGTCGTTCCCGCGAACCGCCCCAATGCCATTGCCGATGAGACACTGAATGGTATTCTCGCGATCTATGAGCCGGATGAGCTGTTTGAACCCGGCACGTTTTCCGTGGAGGTCAGTGACGCGGAGTCCGTCGAGTACTATTATCAGCCCGGGGTTGAGGTAAGCTGCGGACTGGAATACAGGGGCAATCCCGTTAATGCAGACGACGCGCTGTATTCCGGTGATTACGAAGTCAGGATGAATTTCGTGAACCCGCTGACGAATACGGAAATCGAATCGGAGTTGCTGCAATCACCGGAGTTTTCGCTGACGGTCGAAAACAATGATACGGAGCAGGAATTGAAACAGAAAAAGGGGAGCGTCAAACTGGCGGTCGGCAATGTCACCCTGCGTGCGCTTGCCGAACTCCCGGGACATGTGCGGCTCTCCACGGTTCGCAGTTATACCGTTCTGCCGGAACCGATGGCGCTGAAGCTGACAATTGAGCCGCAGACTTCCTCTTACAGGCAGGATCAGTTCTCCGAAACGTCATCACCAATCCTGCTGACCGTCACAGATGAGGAGACCGGTGCGTTGCTGACAGACGAACAGCAGGATGCGCTGGATCTGCAGATCGAGGATAAGGCCGGAATCCGGTGGCAGGTCAGCAAGGGAAAGGAAAACAGCACCTGGGAACTGAAGCCGCTTTCCGCGGACAATTCCGTAAAGGGGATTGAAACCGGCGATCACGGTTTTGCGGTATCGGCCTCTTTTGAAGTTGACAAACAGACGGCATTCGGCTCTGCGGAGCTCGCCTTAAGTGTCAGTGCCTATGAAGCATCCGAAATCCGTTTCACGATCGGGGAACCGGAGGGAGAGTACCGGGTCAGCAACCTCGGGGAAGCAAAACCGATGCCCGTGGAATGCCGCATGGTGAATCCCGTCACCGGAGAGGAAGAGGAGCTGCCGTTTGACGTATGGAACAACATGGAGCTCGAGATTTCCGGAGCAGGTCTTGACTGGGAGATCGAAAAGGGGACGGAAACGGGGACCTGGAGGATCGCCCCGCGTCATAATGGCGGTGATCCGATCAGGACTTCCTCCGGCGATGTCACAATCCGGCTCGACGGAGAGGCAGAATCGGGTGAGTATCTGTATCGCGGAAGCGCGGAAAAAAATCTGTATATCGAACCGCTGACATGGGCGGAGTGGCTGAGGATCCTCGGTCCCCGTGTAGCCGCAGCAGCGGGAGCCCTGTTTTTGCTGATTGGCTATATCAAGAAAAAGAGACTGAAGGTAAAAAGACTGAATCCGCGCTGCAAATACAAAAAATCCATATCTGCAAAACGCAAAATCAATAAGGATTTCTTCAGCGTCATATTGCCATATGTGCCGGAAAAAGCAACCGTAAAGTGTAATAACAGCGGGTTCCAATGCAATTTCCCGGACTTAAAGATTGTCGCAACAGGGAAAAACACATTCCATATCCAGAATAAATCGCTGGATTTGCCAAACACGAGAATCAACAGCGAAAAATATGACGATATGCAGAAACTGAGAAAGAAAAACTTTGGCACCGGGAGTTTTGAAATCGTGAGCCTTGATCCCAAAACGGGAAAACGGCTCGGAATCTTTACATTTAAATAAATAACACGTCAACAGTTGAAAAAGGAGATCATCATGAATGCACCCACATTACTGGTCGGTTTAGGCGGAACGGGCTCCGAGATTGTACAGCGCGTGTACAATCAGGCAACGGAGGCGCAGCGGGAGAGCATCGGTTTTGTCGTGTTTGACACCGATGTAAACGAATTGCGCCGGATCGAAGAAAAGACACCAGCAATTCATACGGTCCAAACATCGACGAGACTGACGGTCGGTGAATATCTGGATGCGGATCATTATTCGAGGGATACATGGTTCCCGGTGAACCGTATTCTCAACGGCAAAGCGCTGACGGAAGGCGCCGGACAGGTGCGGGCGATCTCGAGACTTGCATTGAATACCACAATTCAGCAGGGAAGAATGAATCCCCTCAATGAGGCAATCGAAGAGTTATACAAACTGAGCGGTAAGAGCCTGACACAGTCTCCCCGCGTAATTTTGACCGGTTCACTTTGCGGCGGAACGGGGTCCGGCCTGATTTTGCCGGTGGCGATGTATATTCGGAATTTCATGACCACAAAGCTGCAGCAGGGCTCCTCCATTATCAGGGGATTCTTCATCCTGCCGGAGGTATATAACGATGTGATCACAACGCAGAGCGAACGAAACAATCTGCGATGCAATGCCTATGCTGCCGTCCGTGAGATCGATGCATTCATGATGAAGGATGACGGCTCCCTCGGGGAGCAGTATGATCTGCGCTTTATGGCACCGCGCGCCGGATCCAAGAACCAGGATGAGTATACCGGAAGACCCATGGATTTCTGCTTCCTGTTTGATGCGCAAAACCTGGACGGCATGAAGCTCAACAGCTTTTCCGAGTACAAGGAACATGCCGCAAACTGTATTTACGGCATGGCAATTGCGCCGACCAGCAAGCGGAGTAACTCTTCCGAGGATAACGTAATCAGGGAAATCGTATTCAGCGGCGGCAGAAACCGTTTTGCCGGAGCGGCACGTCTCTGCTGATCTATCCGACGGATGACGTAAAGAAGTATCTGGCACTGTCATGGACCAGGGACAGCATCACGGATGAATGGCTCGATATTGACAGACAGTTTGCGGATGAGCAGAAGACCATCAAGAGCATGAAGCAACAGGGATATCAGGTGGCTGAACTGGATCGTTCCAGACATTATATCGATATTGTAAACCAGGGATTCGCGGAACAAAAGCCTTTCCGTTCCGCGATCCGTAACTTGTGTATGGAGTTTGATGCCAAGGGGTTCGCGGAAAAGAATGTGAAATGGAATAGCTATATCGAAGAACTCGAAAACTATATCAATACCATGGTGGAGGATCACAGGGTTGAACTTGATGACATGATCTCCGAGATTAAGCGAAAGGCGGAAGCAGCAAATGAAAAGACTGCGGCAGGTGCGGATTTCTCCCAGTGGTACCAGCAGCTGCTTGGATATAAAAACGCCACAATCAAAATCACGGAGCGGATTGCGCGAAACGCAACATACAGCCTGTTTAAGGATAAAAAGGATTATACAAAAACGGATCAGAAATACAGGCTGGAATACTGGCTGCGTGCAAAGGAGGTCTTTATCCATCCGAATGCGGTCAGATTCTTCATTTATAATGCCATTGCGGAATTGCGTCAGAAGGAAGCCGAGTCCAAGGCCGAAGTAGAGGATATCAGGGGATTCTGGAAAAACTTCGAAAAAAATACATTCGATATTGATGAGACAGAAGACCATGTGGAAACGGAAAGCGAGTATATCGAGATGATGAAGCTGAATGAGGACGGGAAATTTGCCAGAATTCGCTTTAGGGGAAAGATGAAGGAAGGAAGATCCAATCTTGTTGAACAGATGACTGCCCTGTTTCGTAAAACAAGTGAATACTGGGAAAAATGTTGCAGTCAGCTGGTATTCCGTGAGGCGATCAATTACCTTACAAGCCTTAGTGGCGCATTTCATGACTTTTATGATGTATTGGACAGAAATGTTGCAAAAATCGGTAAGGAAATCGACCAGTTGGAGGAGAAATACCAGTATAAGCCCGGCATGGCTCTTCGCTACGTATGTGCCGATCAAATGTGTCTCAGGGGACTGGCTGATGAAGTCGTGAATCTGGGCAGTAGCCTGGACATTCCTTCTGATCTTTCTTCGAAAATATTTAACAGGATGAAACGCTATGCGCTTGCCGATAAAAAGCCTGAGTCGGAAGCTTACTTTACGGACGCATTCCAGGAAACCGTGGTGAAGTATCTGGAAGGCGAGGTGATGGGACATTACATGTCCGTTGTGGATATGGATGTGCTGACGGCACTTGAAAAGGAAGCAAAATTCCAGAAACCGGAAGCGGTTTACGATGATAACGAGGCAAAGCTTCACGCACAGAATGCCATCGAAGAGGCTATCCGGCTTTCCAAGCCGTTTATCGAGTCGCCCGCAGGAAAAGAACCTCGTGTGATCACGGCCTGTGCATACAGCACGGATCTCACGGATCCGATCAAGGCCGATTTTCCCGGGAGAAAGCAGTTTGTCAGCAAGCATTTAAAGAGCAAAGGCGGCGTGGAAGATGAGGGGATTGACCGTAACATGATATTATTCTACTCCTCCGTTTATGATATCCGCGCAAATGACCTGAGCAAGTTCAGACCGCCGCAGAAAACCCAGACCAAGGATCAGCCGGACGGCGAGTATTACAAGGCCTATTATGAGCTGGTGGAAATGCTGCATCCCGAATCCCACCGTTCCAGGGCGATTACACCGCATATCGACCGCTGGTGGCATGTCATCACCAAACTGCCTGACCTGGACGAACAGAGCCAGGAAGATCAGGAGAAGCGGATATACAGATCGTTCTTCTGGGGAATGCTCGGACAGTTTGTCAGACTGGTGAAGGACAACGAAAAGAAAAACATTTACAGTGCGAACGAGGTCAGACTCAATCTGAAATCGACCGATGATCTGGATCAGCTTGTTGTTTCCAACGGCACATCCTGTGATCATCTCTATGAGGTGCTGGATGCGTTTACGATTTATCCGCGTCTGGTCCGCCTCGTATCTGACCGCGTGGAGTCACTGATTGACAATGACAAGTATGCCAAGACGCCGTTGGAAACCAGTACGCTCTACAAGTACATCCACAGCTTCCGGGTGGATGAGTTTCCGCTGCAGGGGGAGGACGGCTCGGACAAGGTCAGATGTCTGCTGGATCTGCCGATGCTGATGAAGATGTCGGTTCCCTCCGAGCTGTACTATGAGAAAAACATGATTCAGCTTCTGGCCACGATTGTCAGTGAAATAAAGGCGTATCATGCATACTTTGTCACCCAGAAGGAATTGAACATTGTATACGGCAATTTCCTTTACAAACAGTTCAACCGCTTTATCGAGGACATGAAATCCGATGTGAAGCAGTATCCGGACTTGTTTAACGACTCACTGTTTATTTATCAGTGTCAGATGATCGCAAAGGAACTGGAAGAAATCGGCATGCTGGATGAAGCGGAGAATGTGGAAAACACCTGGAGAAAGCTGCGCACAAGATAAGACGATGTTCGGGATATCCTTATGTATACTGTATTAATACTACCGGGAAAAACCCTTGACAGCTTCAGGGAATATGAAGTCCTGTTTCACGACGCGTTAAAGACGGGTCAGATCGGGGTGTGTCAGTGGACCCCCGGTGGCGAAACGATAGAAACCGCCGTACCCAAACTGTACGATCTGATTGCGGACAAGCGCCAGTGGAGAGCCGTGATCATCCAGATTGAGCCGGAGAGCGGGGATCAACAGTTTGAGACAGACCGCTTCAATCCGTTTGATTATTTGATGTACGCAGATGATCCCGGCCTGGAAGAAACGGACGGCATCATACAGAACAGTCCCGTTCCGCTCATCCGGTTGACGCATCTTTTGAGCGGTATTCCTTCGCCCGAACCGGAGTTCGAGGCGGACGAGCTGACATCTGAGTTTAAGATGCCGCAGTTTGTATTTAAAAAGAAGGACAAAGAAGGTTTTGACGAAAAAAAGGCTGCGTTTGAGCGCTGGATCAGACAGTGGCAGCTGAAGGAACCGCCCCCCACGGAGTTGATCCTTTTGAAGCGCAGTATAGGAAAAGAATTTGTTGATTTGCGGGAGCGTGTCAGCAATTCCTGGGAAATGCATATCGAATCCGAAAGTTCGGAATTCTGGAAAAGAAATCTCTATCCTGCAGGCAGCCGGTTTCTGACCTTTGATATGGACTTCAGGGGGGATTTGCGCAAAAAAAGGGATATGTTCCGGTTTTGGAGCGCCGTCAGACTGATCTGCGGTGAAAGCATGGATCCGAATGCCCTACAGGCGCACCGTTTATACCGGCTGGGGATCGATCTGAACTGGGAGGATTTGCGCAGCTGTTTTCAGATGTCAGTAAATCGCATGTCCAAAGCAAAGGAAATGCTCGAGAACCGGATCCGTGCCGATCAGGAACGGGAGAAGACCGGTGCGGAGCAGGTACCGGAGATAGACGTGGAGGTACCTGTTGAATTCGTCACCTCCAGGCTTTCCGGGATCGGTCTGGACGACAAGGAATTCGGTCTGTTCGGCGGGGAGAAATCAAATGATATTGCCAACTGGAAACAGTATGTGGAACGTATCACGTCCGAAATCAGAAGTATTCTGAAAAACGTGGAGCGTTCGCTTGACCGTGCATCAGATGCCGTTCGTGACAGGAGCGGTTTTGCGGAAGCGGAGATCAGACCGCTGAATCAGTATCAGGAGGAGGATCTCCGTGCATCGTTGCAAAACACATTTCGCGATGTCATGGAAAACCATGCGCTTCTGCCGGATGATTTACCGGCCTTGAACGAGGCGGTCGAGGAGAAGAACCGGGCGGTAAAGAAGCGGCTGCGTTTCCGGATGAGCCGTACGACGGCAGTCGTCATGGCGTTGTTGGCTGTCCTGCTCATGATCGTGGGACTGGTTCCCGGTTTTTTGCGTCGCACCGAAATCGGACCGCTTTCGCTGATTCCCAAGGACCTGTTCGGAACGGTCAGCGGATGGCTTTCCTTTCTGCCGGCCGGGGTCAAGCAGGGGCTGGACAGCCTGCTGGAACCGCTTCTGACAGCCGATGGAGCCGCAGACAAACGTCTGTTGATCATCATGGCGGTATTTGTCATCCTCGTGATCGTGATCGCCGTGTATGTGATCCTGGTCTGGCACAAGAATCAGTTATATGAAGAGGTTGGCGCTTTTCGCCAGACCTGCCAGGAGACCGTCAGCGAATTGACAAGAAATGCGGAGTCTTATTCGGATTTTCTCTCCGATGTGGCCACACATACAAACGGCAGCAGTTATCTGAATGCACTGGATGACCAGCGCAGAAAGCTGGACAGTTCGTACTATTTCAGCAGGACACAAATCAAGGCAATCGATCTTCTGACGGAAAAAATCCTTCAATGGTCAAATGCGCTTCATACCGAGATCGACGTATCTTCACAGGAACGTGCGGAGTTTATTGAGGATATGCCGGATATCACGGATTTTGATTCGCTGTATTCACTGGAAAGTGAAAAGATCAGGATGGTCGAACTGAACCGCATGGGCGTATATGTAGAATCTCCGTTTGAATTTGTGAATAAACTGGTAATTGTCAGGGAGGAGGTATACGATCGTGCCGTGGCCGGCTAAACTGATCAGCTCCATCGTCATATTCTGCAGTATTCATTTTGTCCTGAGAAAGGCCAACCTGAAGAAAGACATCAGGGGAAGACAGTTTCCGCTTTTGATTGCTGCCCCGATTTATATGGTGGTTTCCATGGTCACGGCCTTTTTTCTGGACAGACTTCTGCTGATTCCGGTCGGACGCATGGCGGGAGCCGAGCGTATCATTGCCAACTCGATCCTGGCAGGAGGCTGGCTTCCCGTCCGGGGCGTGATTCTCGGATTCGCAAATCGCTTCTGGAGCTCCAACCTTCTCATGGAGACCACATGCCAGAGGTTTTACGAGTATGACGAGGATTATAATCTCTGGTTTCTCAGGGATGACTGCCGAAACATAAAATCCATGGCGGGGATACTCTCCGTCGTGCTGTCCGCCACCTCCGGCCTGATCATGGGACTGGGGTGGATCGGCGGCCGCGGAAGCGCCTTTTACTATAACATATATCCGGTCGTTGCGGTCGTTGTGATGACGGAGGTGTTCAATTTTCTTTCCGGCAACACAAGGGAAGAGTACATGGACGACATCGGCGGCGAGAGCAGTTCCTCCGTTCTGATGGGCACCTACCAGAAGCTGAAAAAGGTCTATGAAAAGCTGCTGCCCGGCGCCCTGCTCGGGACCTATACCGGAAGTGATTTTTACGGCAGAAAAGGCGCCTTTGAACTGATTGAGCGTCTGGATTCCTCGGACGATGAGACGGATCGCATTACGGCGCACTATTTTCATCATCTGAAAAAGAAGGGCGGGTTTTATGATGCCGACCTTGTGAACGCGACAAACATGATGTTGCACGGAGAGAACATCATGGTACTGAATCCGTTTTACAGGGATTTGAGCGATTATATTCTTCTCCCCGCCCTGCAGAAGCTGTTAGATGCCAAAAAGGTCATGATCGTGGTGGCGCGCAGTTCGATCAGCAAGGATGTGGAAAACTGGTTTCGCGATGAACTGATCCGTTACGGGAGGACAAGGAAACTGTGGCGAATCTGCGAACTCGACCGCAACGCGCCGGACTGTGAGGTCGGCATTCTTCCGGCGTCCAGGCTGTATGACCTGGAGCTTCTTTCCGTAAACGAACCTTTTTTTCGTGAAACCGGACTGGTGATTCTCTTAGAACCGTCCAGAATCCTTGCGACCGCGCAAAGCGGATTAAAGCTGCTCGCGGAAAAGACAAGGACGGCACAGCAGGTATTCTTTGTCAGCGACCATGATGCGGACGGTCTGGTGGATACCCTTTCCCATGTGCTGGAAACGGAATTCGTACATGTGATTTCATCTCCGATGTCCCATGGGACATATACAGCCCTGGCATGGGATTCTTGCGGGGATTTTCTGAGACAGAAAATGTTCCAGCAACAGACGCACTATCTCGGAAACGGGATCGAGCTATCGGGGATTGCCATCAAAAACCAGGTGCCGGATACCGTGTGGATTTCCGAATCCAAGGCCCCCGTCAGGGACATCCAATGGATTGCCGGACAGTATTACAAGCAATTCTGCAAATACACACATTTGCCCGCACAACAGAAAAGCCTGGATGATCATATGCATTTCAGCGCGAATCTCTGGGATTTGCGGATCAATCAGCATGCGTTTGTGATTGCGGAAGACGAATTCTGTAACCTGTTTGAAATGTTCCGTATTTATACAACGCGGGGAGAACAGCAATCCTTTGTCAACGTCCTGTCCGAAAACTATCTTCTTCGTGACTATATGAGCTTCAATCACAGGATGTTCGTTGCGGATCCCAAGGCCATTCCGTCGATTACGGCAGCCTATGCAAACACGGAAAGAAACGTCACGCTGAGACTGATCCTGGCCATGGCATGTTCTCCGGTCAGTGAGCAGGACATTCATCATGCCTATGAGCTGATCGGAAAGGACGGAAGCGATATTCCGTCCCTGCTGCAAAACAAGATTTATTATTATACCGGGATCCGGGATACGGTGTTTACGCAAAACAGCAAAACCGTCATCGGTGAGGATCTGATCCGGCACAGTGTCATGTACTACGGGATTGAAAGGAGCGTATTCGAATCCCGCTTTGCCAAAACACTGATGAATGCCTTCTTTATCGTTGAAGATGAAACTTTCGAAAAGGAAATCATTGACGCCAGGATGTTTGAGCATATCACACAGCTTGTCATGCCGGGCCAGCATGTGACCTATGAAGGAAAGTATTATACCGTAAAGCAGGTATCTCCGAGAATCGGTTGTGTATTGCAGAGAGCCTCGGATCACTATACATCGAGAAAGTATTACCGTCAGATCAGGTATTATCACCTGGCGGAGGAAAGCAGGGTGCTTTCCGAGAGGAAAGAGGGAGATATCGGCATCACGGTGCTGTCCGGAGATTTCACCGTGGATACGACCGGTTACCTGGAGATGCGGGATATATTTGATCTCCGAACCGCAAAGCTGATCGATCTTTGCGACGATCCCTCCATTGATTCCTACAGCCGGAGCTATCATCACAAGTCCTATCTGCGCCTGACACTGCCCGATACGGATGAACAGACACGATTCACGATTTGCGTATTGTTCAATGAACTGCTGCGGACGGTTTTTCCGGATTCCTGGCAGTATATTGCTGCGCTTTCCGTCAGAGCCCCGAAAGAGAACGGCATGCTGGATTATATGAATTATTATCTGGACGGCATGACGGATGAAACGTGCATCTACATCATGGAAGACAGCGATATGGATCTCGGACTGCTGGAGGCTGTTGAAAACTGTCTGGGAAGACTGTTCGAGATGATTGCGGATTATCTTGACTGGCATTTTGAACAGATCCGTGCACTTCCGGAGAAAGAGGAAGAAATGCATGAGATCCAAATGCCGGTAGACGAAGCCGTCAAGGGAAGAAATGCGATCCTCCACTTTTTCGGAAAGCTGCGGAGGCGCATGACACATTTAAACCGGGGTAAAATCATTCAGAGAAAGCCGGAAGAAGAGTCGAAAGAATCGCCGAAGGAAGAACCGGTGAAAGCTGCGGAGCCGATGGCGGCACAAAGGGCGGGTGACGCCGCGCCTGCTCCCGGTACGGACGCGGGTGACACGGCGATCGACATTCCCGAGGAACAGTCCATGTTGCGCAGCGAGGAGGATGATCTGATCCGGGACAATGCCGTTCAGGATGATCTGGACCTCCTGCTTCCCGCGGATGAGTCCTCGTATCAGAAGCGGTGCTGTTTGAAGTTTGGCTTTGACGAAATTGATGAATCGCTCGTGATCGAAGAAACAAAGGCGTATCTGACGATCCGGGGATATGGCGGTGACAATGACCTCCGCAAAGCCAGAAAACGTATGGCATTCAAGGATACGTTGCAGGACGTTGAGGTGGAGAATCATTGCGATTTCTGTATGTTGCCGCTGACGGGAATCAGCTATGATATGCTTCCCGACGGCAGAATCCGCTGCAATGACTGTTCGGCGTCCGCCATTTCGGATGTATCGGATTTCAAAAACGTTTTCCTGCAGACAAGAAACATGATGGAAAACACCTATGATATTCGCTACAAGGCGGGCATCTCCGTTCAGACGGCCGATGCCAGAAAAATCGCCAAGCATGGCGGTATGGTGTTTGCGCCGTCCAAAGGTGTTGCGGAAAGAGCACTGGGTTTTGCCCAGAGAAAAGGAACAAAGTTTACCATTTTTATAGAGAACGGCAGTCCGCGTCTGGCGACGATTTCCACGATTGCGCATGAAATGACGCATATCTGGCAGTACCTGCATTGGAATGACAAAGACATCGTCAAGCAGTACGGGGACCAGAAGAACCGCCTCATTGTATATGAGGGGATGGCATGCTGGGCGGAAATACAATTGCTGTATATCATCGGAGAGTCTTTATATGCGCATCAGCAGGAACAGCTGTTAGAGTGCAGAGAAGATGAATACGGCATCGGCTTCAGGCTCTACAAGGAAAAATACGGGATACGGACCGACGGAAGCGTCTCACAGATGACACCGTTTCATAATTTCCCGCCCCTGTAAACGGCAATGACTGACATGAGGAATATGAGTATGAACCGGTTTTTGGAGTTTTATGAAAACGGCAGCGCATATCTTGAGCGTCTGTATACCGAATATGAGGCGGCCAGACAGGAACTGATCCTGCACGGAGACGGCAGGGAGCTTCTGCGCAAAAAAAGAATCGAAAAGCTGCAGACACAATTGCAGAAAATACTGGAATACAGGGAAGAAATCAACAAATACAGAAAGAAGGCGGAACAGCATCTGGAAAGCAAAAACATGCTTTCCGTTACGCCGAGAGAATTAAATTTTAACCGTTTGCGCAACTGGTCCATGATGATTCATCCGGAGTCTACCGATGATCCCTATGCCAGAAGAGTATATATGCAGACGGTTTGCAATCTGGTGTTTCTGGATCAGAAAGAAAAAGAATTCCAAAGCGAGCTTGAAAAGCTTGAAAATGAAACTGATGCGGGGAACGTGATACAGAAGGAACCGCTCTATCATCGAATGCGGGAAATCGCGGAAAAGGAAAGGCGTTATCTCCGGGGAGAGGAATGTGCGCGCCTTGTCGCATGTATGCAGGAAATCCGTGATGCGGCGGAAGCCTTCGTTCTCCCCGAACCGGAAGCACCGGCGGAGGAAGATACGGAAACGTCGGCAGAGGGAGATCCGGAAGTATCGGCAGAGGAAAACCCGGAAGCACCGGCGGAGGAGCCTTTCGGGGAGAGCACAGAGGTACCCGCGGAGGAAGGCCCGGAAGATCGCGCGGGGGAAGATACGGAAGAATCTGCGGAGGAAAACACGGAAGAAACCGCGGAGGATGATACGGAGGAACCCGCGGAGGAAAACACGGAAGAAACCGCGGAGGATGATACGGAGGAACCCGTGGAGGAAAATACGGAAGAACCCGCGGAGGAAAACACAGAAGAACCCGCAGAGGAAGAACCGCAGGCACCGGCGGAGGAACGTCCGGAAGCGCGGCCGGGGGGCGGGATTCCCGTGGCGGTGCCGGAGATAGTATATCAAAAACATCCGTATTTGATTATTGACGAGTGTAAGCTGCTGGCTTTAGATATCTTCGGTGCGTTTTACGATATGGAGGATGGCTGCCTGCTGCTTCCCGAGCTGCCGGAGAAACGGGAGGAAGAGGAAAGCGCAATGACGCCGGCAGAGGAAGAGGCGCCGTCGGCAGAAGAAGAAGCGCAGATAGAAGAAGCACCGTTGGCAGAAGAAGAGGTGCCGGTAGAAGATGAAGCGCCGGCAGAGGAAGAAGCACCGCCCGCAGAAGATGAGGCGCCGCAGGCAGAGGAAGAAGCGCAGGCAGAGGAAGAGACGTTGCCGGCAGCAGAAGAAGAAGCGCCGCATGCAGAAGAGGAGGCGCCGCCGGCAGAGGAAGAGGCACCGCCGGCAGAGGAAGAGGCACCGGCAGAGGAAGAGACGCCACCGACAGAAGAAGCACCGCCTGCAGAGGAAGAGACGCCTCCGGCAGAGGAAGAAGCGCCGTCGGCAGGGGAGGAAACCCCGCCGGCAGAGGAGATTGCGCCGAAAGGGAAGAAGCGCCGTAGAACACGTACAAAGAAATGACCGGGGGGCAAGGATTGAATCAGGATCACCGGGGTGATTGGAAAAGCCGCCTGAAATACAGGGCAGATAATATCATGTCCCAGGGAATGACCTCAAAAATCATTCTTCTGTTCGTGGTACTGCTCTTTTTTATTATCATCATGGGTGTCATCGCAACCCTTCTGTTGCGCGAAACCGGCGGCTTTACGCTCTGGTCCATGTGGGAGACCCTTCTGAGCACACTGGACACCGGTAATCTCGGTGCGCTGGACAATCAGGTAAAACCTGTTTTTCTGGTTCTGATGCTGATTGCAACCCTGTTCGGCCTTTTTTTCATGGCATTGTTGATCGGTCTTGTCAGTGACGGGATCGCAAAAAAGATGAATGAACTTGCAAAGGGACGGAGCAGGGTACTGGAGCAGGATCATACGGTGATCCTCGGATACAATGACAACGCGCTGATCATCCTGAGGGAGCTGATCGAAGCGAACCGGAATCAGCCCAAAAAACAGGCGGTGACCGTACTTGACGAGATGGATGTCAGCCTGATGGGGGATGAAATCAGGGGAAGACTGAGAAACGTTGACGGCTACAAAAACACAAAGATCATCTGCAGAAAAGGGATCATCCATGATTTTGCGGATTTGGAAATGTGCTCGATCCGGTCGGCAAAGTCCGTCATTATCAATACGCTTTCTGATTTCGATACGACGAAGGCGATTCTTGCCTGTACACGCATCATCGGTGAGGAATCCGAAAGTACAGAGACGTACGCCGTTGCCGTGATTTATGAACAGGATAATGAGGCGACAGCGTTGATCGCCGGGACCGACAGGAACGACGGTTTAAGAGTTGAAATGCTTTCCCTGCAAAAAACACTTGCCCGGATCATTGTCCACACATCCAGACAGCCCGGGCTTTCCCTGGTATTTACGGAGGTATTCAGTTTTCTGGGCTCCGAGTTTTATATCATTGACCGGGATGAGTTGTATCCGAAGCTTTACCATAAATCCGTACGGGAAATCAACCATGTCCTTAACAATGCAATCGCGATCGGAGTCTGGAAGAAAGAGCGCGGGATTGTGATTGACGCGCCGGATAAGAACATGTTTGAGGAGGGAGACCGCCTGATTGTATTGCAAAGCGATGATGATCCTTTCGTGCTGGAATCCGAAGCATATGGCGCGGATTTGTACGACATCAGGGATCAGATTCGGATTGAAAGAAACAACTGTATGCTGATTGGTATTCACCGGCTGGCAAATGATGTTCTGTGCGAAGAGGTTTCGTATTTACAACGGGGCTCACGGATCATCGCGGTGGATGACAATAACGGAAAGAAAGAGATCAGTCAGAAGACCAGAGAGGCATTGCTGGAAAAAGGGGTGGAGCTGGTCGAGACAAAGCTGCCTGAGGGGTACGGAAAAGAGGAAATCGGCCGTCTGCTGGAAACATATCAGCCGGAAAGTATCATCGTATTGACCAATCATGAGACGGATACACCGGAAAAGGAAGACGAACACAGTCTGAAAATGCTTTTGTACCTCAGAGAGTACCGCCATTTCAAACAGGCGGGTTTTCGCATTACGAGCGAGATCCATATGGCACGCAACCAGCGTCTTGTGGCAGCAACGGGAGAGGATGATTTTATCATCAGCAGACACATGGCCTCGTTGCTGATGGCACAGATTGCCCAGAAAAAAGAGATCACAGGGTTATTTCAGGAATTGCTGACGAGTGACGGATATGAAATATACATTAAGGAATGCAGGCATTATGTCCCCACGGACGAACGCATGCATCTGTATGCCGTGATTGATGCGGTTGCGCAACGAAATGAAATCTTTATCGGTTACAGGAGAAAGAATGCCGAGAGTTACGATGCGCCGGTTTTGAATCCGCCCAAAAGAGACCAAAGTGGCGCGTTGCTGGAGTATACTTTTTCCGAGGGCGATTTTTTTGTCGTGATTGCAGAAGAGATGCGTATTCTTGCCTGAATATGAAACCGCTTGAATAGTTTTGTAATAATTATCTCATAAGTTTTTAGGAGATAAGAAATGGAAAAAGAAAAAACACAATTGTATAAAAGGATCAATGATATAAGAATGTATTTGATCTTGATATTTGTTTTAGCTGCATGTGCGACGCAACATGTTGACCCTGTCACAGGTGGAGAAATCATTAATGATAATTTGGATAGAAGAGAAATATTATACTATTCGGAATATGATGAAGGTCGCGCAGAAGTGGATTGGGGTGCTGATTTATTCCTGATAGATGAGTTTGAGTATAACCAACAGATCGCAATACTTGCAGCTGCTCTGACTGCTGCAGCTTGTGATAGTACGGAACGATTGGGATGTGCTGATTATATTGTTCCTGCATATAACGTGTTGGGCTTTGAAAAAGATCATATTATGCTGTTTGGATATCCTAGGAATGACCTAAATGCACCTATAAAGATGGCAGAAGATGATAACTATGTGTTTTCAATTGCACATCAAACGATGTATACCGAAAAAAAAGCATTTGACCTGGTTGCAATAATCATTCGTGGGACAAAGACCGATTACGAGAAATATGCGGATGCTAAGTCTTTTTTTCCGAGTCTATTTACAAGTGACTGGCATGGACAGAAATCATTCAGCGGTTTCACACTATTTGCTGAAGATATCAGGGAAGGCTTGGAGTACTATATGGAGCAGAAGCAGTATTTGTTTCAGGGAGAAGAAACAGTTTATTTGATATCCGGTCATAGCCTCGGAGGTGCTGCGGCAAATCTCTTTGCAATGGAAATGTCTCATTATTATGATGAAAAAATCTTTGGATATACTTTTGGCGCGTTGAATTCATTACAATCTGACGAACGGCATACATACAACAATATATGGAATATATTTAACTATTATGATTCATATGGGCCAAACGGAGACTTTCCGCTTAAGCCTGCAAATGGCAGTATTACATGGAATAATCGATATGGAAGCGTTCTAATAGTTCCAGTTGATTACAGGCTCTTTTTTGATAAAGGGGATGATATGTATGCCAACCATGAAATGGCAGGATATTATCATGCTGTTTGCGAAGGGAACTTCAAAAATGAAATATCTTCAAACAATAATGCATCTGTTTATGGTTTGCAGGAGAACAATAATACGTTTTCGACAGAACCAATCGAAGATAAGACGGGATACGATGATGATACCTTTATTATTGAAGGTGACTGGGTGTGCGTGGGGGAGGAAGGATTTGGGCAGACTGTTCCCGGTGAACTGATTATGTTTGACGGTCAGTACTGTAATCTTATTAGTCCGTTAGATGAATACCTTTTTTTTGAAGAAAACGGGGAATGGTACTTGGAGTGTGAGAGTCTTGAAAACGGTGAAACAGGTGTGTTTCTGGTTGAAATCATAGATATTGATTACATTGTGCTATACAACGGCGATTTGGCTGCGGAATTGGTATGGGCAGACTATTTTTATGAAGAAGAGGAAGATGTCGGCGATAATAGAGATGTTTCCGCTTACGGAATACCGAACGGAACCTATCTGTCCACGGATGGATTCTACCAAGAGTTCACCTTCTACGGAGAAAACGGCATTATCATGTCAGCTTTTGGCATAAGTGCGGAAGGTACTTATGAAATCAAAGACGGCAGAATCATAGTGACGTATGAGTTTCTCGGGCATCAGGTCTGGAAACCAAGTTTTTCCATGGAGGGTGAATCAATCTGGATAGCGGGTACAGAGTTCATATTAGTTGAATAGTCTTAATAGAAGAGGAATACTTCGGAATGAGTCAATTGTTGCATGCTCGTTATAATGACCTGTTTTGGAAACCCGGCACCAATAATTGACATCTGATGAGCGTTCTGATATAAAAAAAGATATTGATGACATTGTATATGAAAGACAGGTTACAGGAAGTCAGATCTCTTGTAAATGAAAAGGATTTTGAAGAAGTATCTATATAACCGATGGCGGGAGGGAAATGGAGATGCCTACAATCTCGGCTTTCAGGGGTATCAAGGTTTTTATTCATTGGAGGGAACACAGGCCGCCTCATTTTCATGCAACTTATGGCGGCGAGGAAGTGTTGGTGCTGATTAATGAATTAGAAGTCTTTGAGGGCAGTATTCCTCCAAAACAATTAAAGATGCTGTTAGGCTGGGCTGCGTTTCATCAGGAAGAACTGATGGAAAACTGGAATCTGGCTGAAAAGAGTCAGGAATTGTTTGTGATAGAACCGATGAAGTGAGGCGTCTATGGGCAGGGATATTCATTACTATTTGGAGCGTGGGTTTGATCAGAAGACGGCAGAGTACTATCTGTCCGGTCGAAGGCGTATTGTGCAGGTAACACCCCAGGATGGCTT
>JAFSPF010000087.1 GCA_017443065.1 Lachnospiraceae bacterium | reverse complement strand
GCATAAGCCTTCACGAGATTATCCAAATGAAGTGCAGTTCTTTCATCCGCTGTCTTTTCGCCAATCAGCGTGTTATATCTGCTGTCGGCTTCTCTGTGAACGCGCTTCAGTGCCTCAAAGCTGTCGATTTCCTTATCCGCCACAAGCTTTTTCAAAAAGGCGGGTGATTGCAGGCTTTTCTGCGCTTCATCCGTAAAACGCTTCCAGAGTCCGTAATGCTCCGGTCCCGGAATTATCCCTTTTGCGAGAGCCACACGCTCGATCAGCTCCAACACTTCGTTCTTTTTCGGGAGGGCGGGTGCCGGTTCCGGTTCTGCTTTTTTCGGTTTCAGCACCGATGCCCTGATTGCCCGCAGTGCTTCATAGGCGCTGATGAATGCCTCCTTCGCCTTTTGGAAGATTGAACGCTGTTCCAGAACCTCGCGATTGTAGTCCCCCTTTTCAGTCCGGATACCTCTGCGTTCCAGCGCGTTTGTCCGAGGACCGAGGTGAACAGTCGGGAGAATTTCAAGTCCCTGATCTTTGAAGGAGCGGTGTTCCCAATGCTCATCGATTCCCAAGCGCTCGTTTACCGCATTGATCGTTTCCGACAAATCCTGTCGCCACTTCTTCGCGTTCTCCCTGTCATCCCAATCAGTTGTGAATTCGGTGATATATTTGAAACCCTTGCCGTTTTTGTTCCGGATCTTCTCGCCGTTTTCGTCCAGCAGATAGGTTTTCTTCTTTTTGGGACCCCAGAGTCCGTTTTCCAGAATCGGGCGCATCGTCAGCATGACATGGATGTGAAGGTTGTGCTGTCCCTCCGGATTCACCGAATCGTGGATGGCAAAATCGGCACACATCCCGCGTGAGACGAAATTGCGCTGTACGTAATCGCGTATGGTCTCTATCGCCGTCTCAGTGTCCCACGCGTTCGGGATGTTCGCCTTCAGCATCCGTGCCAGCTGTGCGTTTTTGTTTTTCTCCGCTGCCTCGACGCTGTTCCAGAGCGCGGAACGGTCTTTGTAATCAGCAGGAGCGTGTTCCGGCAGCATGATCTCGGAGTGGACGAGGTCTTCCTCGTACTTCGGTTTGTACGTCACTCCGTCATAATCGCTGTGCAGGACGCTTCTGCTGATATACGACGCTTTCTCCACCGCAGACTGTCCCTTACTGCGCTTCACGATGGAGAAACGCGACGATTGCTGTTTGACCGCCGTCATGATACACACGCTTTCCGCACGGAAGAGGGTGTGTGCAGGATGGCGGGAGGAACAGCAAGGCCGGTTCGGAAGGATACGGAATCATCACGACGTATCCGGACGAAGCGGGTACGAAGGGGTAGCCGGTGTACTTCCGGCGTAGGGGAACTGTAGGTGCCCCTGTTGCCTGCATCATTTCGCAGGCAAGCCCTCTGCAGGAGCCCGTCGGGAGACGCCCCCGGCAGGGCGCACAACACCCTTCGCCTGCGAAGGGTGTATCTGTGCGCACCCGCTAAACGCGGGTGGGAAAAACAAAAGCTTGCCACTGTCTTCATGCTGATTCGACCTCACTTTCGGTTTTGGCTCTTCTGAAAATGCTTCCCGAATTGGTACGGCTCTGCTCCTGACTGCCTGCGACTGACGGTTCCTTCTGTGCTGTTATCCGGTTCGTCCGTTCTGCCGGCGGAGATGCCTTTCCGCTTTTTGCTGTCTGTCCGGCTTCGCTCGTGATACGCGCGATCACGCTCTTGCATTCGTTCGTTGCCAGCGCGGCGGACAGGATTTCGTTCAGTTCATGCTCCTCGTAGTTCATGCACTCCGGGAAGTATTTCTTGACGATACCACCCATCATGCACTTGTAATGTGTCTCATGCTTCCGCTGCTTCTCGCTCTGCTTTCTTTTGGCTTTTTCCAGTCTTGCCTTTGCCTGCTCATAAGCCTTCTGCGCGTTTTCCACTTTTTGTTCGTCGTTGTTTTTGATCATAGATTTTCCTTTCTCCGCTTTTGTGGGTGTGAATCCGTTGGCTGTTTTTGCGCATAAGAAAACACCGGTGATGCTGCTTCCGGTGTCCTGCGCGCAAATGTGTAAATCTGGTTGATGGTTACCGTGGTGCCGTGCTGGTTTTGCTACGATGTGTCGTTCATGGTCTGGTGCCTCCTTTCCGTTTTTGCGATTCCGGTCATACGGCCACCGCGCAGCACTCGCCGGAATCTGTTAAATGGTTCTATAGTTCTATACCGGGTTTCCGGAAAAAATGCGGAAATCCGACAAAACTGCAAGCAGTTTGGCTGAAAATGGCGAAAACTTGCAAAAATGCAAGTAAACCGGCCCGGATTTGATTAGATGTGATGCGATCGGAATCGAACACATGATTAAAATATGATTAAATCCAGCTCCCGATGTTCAATCCACGCCCCGATTGTGCTATAATATGGCTGTGTGGCACGGAAGCGCTGCAGAACGAAAGGGTACAAATGAGCAATAAGGCAAAAATACGCGAAGAGTCTGTAAAAATGAATCCGATTCATGACGTCATGTTTTCTATGATGGCGCGTGATCGGGGATTTTGTCAGGAAATACTTCGTGTAATACAAAATGACCCTGCAGTGGAGCTTATCGGCGACCCAGTTGTGCAGTACCATCTCCCCAATCCGATGGGTCGCAAGGTGACTCTGGATGCACTTTGCAAGCTTGGAGATGGTCGAATCGTAGCTATTGAAGTCCAAAAGAATACGGAGCCCGATCCGCAACGACGGGTTCGCTTTGAAAGTGGCTTGCTTATCTCT
>JAFSPF010000086.1 GCA_017443065.1 Lachnospiraceae bacterium | reverse complement strand
GACAATCACTTTATCCTTCAATAACATGTTGTTTCCTCACATGGAATAACCACCGTCCACGCGCAGCACTTCTCCCGTGATATAGGACGCATCATCACTCGCAAGAAAGCGGATGGCATTGGCCACATCCTGCGAGGTTCCCATTTTCGCCATGGGGATAAAGGGGATCAGCTCCTTGTCGATATACGAAGCATCCACACCGTCCATCATCCCCGCGGAGATAAAGCCTGGGGCCACACAGTTCACCGTGATCCCGTTTTGGGCGGTGTCCTTCACGACAGACTTCATCAGGCCGATGACGGCCGCTTTGGACGCACAATACGCGGCATTTGCCTTGATGCCGGACAAACCGCCCACACTGCTCAGATAGATAATGCGGCCATATCCCTGTTCCTTCATATAAGGGATCGCGTACTTCGTGCAGAGGAACGTGCCGTTCAAATTGATATCAATGGTACGTTCCCATTTCTCCAGCGCAAGCTTCCATGTGGTGTATGGTGCCATAATGCCGGCACCACACACCAGTACATCAATCCTTCCAAAGTCTTCGCGGATGCGGGTGAACATACCGGAAATGGCCTCCTCCGAGGTAACATCAGCTCCATACCCGCGATAGGTTCCCACCCGTATCTGCTGCAGTTCGGATATAATGCTTTCCGTTTTCTGTCTGAATTCGTCGTTGTCCAGGTGGTTGATGGCAAGCGACGCTCCCTCGGAGGCAAACATTTTCAGCCAGTCAATGCCTAATCCGCCAACCGCGCCCGTCAACACGACCACTTTATTTTCAAATCGGTTTCCCATGACGATCACCTCGTTTCCATCCGCGCTCAGTTGCCGCCGCTCTCTACCGGGAAGATATCATTTTGTGTTGGCTTCGTGACCAGTGACACAATCACATAGGTAAGAATCGAACATGCGCAGGCAACGATGGTAAAGTCAACCGGGAACACCACGCCAAAACCGTAACGGCTGACGATCATCCCAAGCGACACACAGACCGCCACAATGGAGGCTGCGATTGCACCGTACTTGTTGCCGCGTTTCCAGCGCATGCCGATGACGAGCAGTGGAATGTTTACCGCAGACAGCATCCCCCAGGCGCCGTTTCCGAGCCAGGTGACAACGGTCGGCGGACGCAGTACGAGAATGAAACCGACCACGATGACAATCAGGGAAAACATGCGTGCAAGAAACACTTCCTGCTTCGGCGTCTTTTCCTTCTTGTCAAAATAATGCAGCCAGATGTCCTTGGTAAGAATCGCGCTCAGCGAACAAATAATGCCGTCAGTGGTGGACATGATGGCCGCAACCACCGCGCCCATGACAAGTCCCGATATCACCCCCGGCATGAACTGCATTGCGAAATGTGTGCTCACAAGATCACCCATACCCGAGTGATCTTCAAATTTTCCCATCACCGTCAGCGCACGCGACGCAAAACCGCCGTACATCGCAAGGCCGACAATGAAGTATGAGCAAACACCGATCACCATACAACGTGTCATTTTAGAGACGTTCTGAATCTGATAAAACTTCGCCACAACGTGCGGCTGCGCGGCCACACCAAAAACATAGATAAAGAGTGTGCCCAGCGCCCATACGGTGTTAAAGGAGCCGGACTGATGCCAGAAGTAGAGGTTGTCCGGCGCAACGGAGCCAACTGTCTCGTTGATATTCGTGAAGCCGCCGCCCTGATATAAGGCAACGCCGATGAAGATGAAGGACGCCACCACCATCATGATGGCCTGGAAGGCATCCGTGATGGCGCTTGCCAGCATTCCGCCACCGATACAATAGACTGCGAGGATGATCGTACCGACCGTTAACGTGATGTTGTAATCAATGCCCAGCAAGGCTTCCCCGACGCGTCCCAGCGCCTGCATGTTCGTCATCAGATAACCGATCATACCGCAAAGGATACCGATCGTGGCAACCAGGGAAGCGGCCGGACTCTTGTAACGCAGGTGAAAGAAGTCCGTCAACGTCAGCATGTTGTGTTTTTCGGAATACACACGGATGGGCTTTGCCATGGCAAGATAGGAAAACAGGGTACCCGCCGTTGCCGAAATCGTGATGGTCCACAGGTGCAGACCCGTATTATACATCGTACCAAAGCCGCCGACCCATCCGAAACCGCTCATGACAGTGGAGGAAACCGCGAGGCCGACCACCATGGGCCCGAGACGTCTGCCGGCAACATAGAATTCCGTCATGCTGGTCTGCTGTTTGGAGGCCCAGAACCCGACGCCAAGACAGCCGACCAAATAAATAATGATAATGATAAATGTGATATTCATGGAACCCCCCTTTTATGTTGATTACGATTTCTTTTCGTTCTGCTCTTTTTCTTTTTTATCCTGTATCACCGCAATAACAATCGATGCAATCGGAATTGCAGGCCACAGGATGCACATGATGAAGAAAGATACCGGTGGTAATCCAAAGATCATACAAGCCTCCTTTCGTGAATATGGTTTTCTTTTTCTATCCGTAACGCCTTTCTCGTCCGGACGCGGACGATTCAGGCCCTACAATCGGTAAACAAAGGCTTCCTCTTTTCGAGAAACGCAGTCATGCCCTCCGTCCGGTCGGACGTGCCGAAACACAGAACGCAGGATTCCGTTTCAAAGGTGACGGCATTGGTGACATCCATCTGCAGGCCGCGGTCGATTTCCAGTTTCACCTGACGCACGGCAAACTGTCCGTTTTCGGAAATCTTATTCCCCATCTCCAGCGCCGCCTCCATCAGCTGCTCCGGCGCCGTCACATGATTGACCAGGCCGATTTTCTCCGCCTCCGCCGCATCGATCACCCTTCCGGTAAATGCAAGCTCCTTCGCTTTTCCCGGACCGACCAGGCGGGAAAGACGCTGCGTGCCGCCTGCACCCGGTGTGATTCCAAGTGTCACCTCCGGGAGTGCAAACTTTGCCTTTTCCGATGCAATGCGGATGTCACAGGCAAGAGAAAGCTCGCATCCGCCTCCCATGGCGGCACCGTTGACGGCCGCGATCACCGGTTTAGAAGCGTGGTCGATCTCATTGAAGATACGGTTCATATTATTGCACCAGCGCTTTGCTTCAATCACATCAATATCCCTGATGTAGGCGATATCCGCACCGGCCATGAATCCTTTCCCCGCGCCGGTAAGAATCATGACACTCACATGATCATCCCGGTCCATGTTCAGAACGGCCTCTTCCAGTTCCGCCAGCAGCTCATAATTCATGGCATTGAACACTTCCGGCCGGTTGAATGTAATGATACCGACGGGGCCCTTTGTTTCTGTCAGTATGTATGACATATACAATCTCCTTTCCGCAAATCAACCGTTTGTTAGCCGCGCAGCATCCCGTATTCATACGCCTCGCGTTCCAGCTGTTCCCTGAACTGCGGCGCGGCAATGCCGATCAGTGCCTTAATCCGCTCACGCACGGTTAACCCGTGCAGATTGACAATACCGTATTCCGTGCAAATGTAATGCACGTCATAACGGTTCACGGTCACCGGCGTTCCGTGAGGGAAACGTGAGACAATCGTGGATATCTGTCCCTTCTTCGCAGTTGCTCGTGTTGCAATAATGGATTTTCCTCCCTTTGAGAGTTTCGCTCCCCTGACAAAATCCACCTGTCCGCCGACACCGCTGTAGGGCATGTCATTCATGTAATCGGACACCACCTGCCCCCACAAATCCACCTGGATACAGGCGTTGATCGAAACGACATTGTCGTTTTGCGCGATGACATAGGGATCGTTGGTGTAGCCGACCCCCCTGACCAGAAGATCCGGGTTACGGTCACTGAACGCAAACAGCTCTTTGCTGCCGGCGATAAAGTTTGCCACCGACTTTCCAACGTCGATTTTTTTTCTGCTGTTGTCCACAACGCCCAGTTTCATTAACTCCATGGCTCCGTCAGATAGCATTTCCGTGTGGATGCCCAAATGCTTCTTCTCCTTCAGATACGTCAGCATGGCATCCGGAATGGCGCCGATTCCCATCTGCAGCGTCGCGCCGTCGACGACCTCTCCGGCAATCAGCTTTCCGATCGCAACATCCTCTTCTTTGGGCTGAACCGCAACCGTCGGTGCCTCAAATACTTCCTCGTCCTGATACACAATCCAGTCCAGACGATCCAGGTGGATCTTCTCTCCATAGGTAAAAGGGTAGGAAGGATTAATGTGGGCAATGATCTTTTTTGCCCCGTTTGCCAGCGCAACGGAATACTCCGCGCTGAGACCAAAGCTGCAATACCCCTCCTCATCAGGCTCCGACAGCGTCAACAACGCCACATCCGGGCGATGTATCGTTTCATAATACGCGGCTGTATCAAAGAAGTAAAGCGGCAGGAATTCGACCTTTCCCTTCGCGTATTCCTCCCTGACCGGGCCGCTCAGGAAATTGGAGTACATGATGAAATTCCTGTCCATGTCCGGTCTGGCATACAGACTGTGCCCCCAATGCAGATGCGCCATCAGCACCACATCCTTCAGATCGGTACGGGCGATCAGGGCCTTTAACAGAGTTCTTGCCTCCCCGTGCGCCTGGGAGAACATTACGTGATCTCCGGACTGTACCTTATTGGCAGCCTCCTCGAATGATACAATCTTTTCCTTGTATTGTTCTTTCCAATCCATGGTATCCCCCCGAGATGATAGATTAATGCACCTGCATCCCTAATGAGCAATTTGTGTGCCAAACATCCGCCGACTTTTTTTTTCGTCTCTGCCGAACAGGAATACTACGGAAAAAAAATTTATTTGCCTGTTGATTTCGGCTTCCTTTTCTCCTGCGCCGGGATGGAAATCCGGCGGTGTAGTCCAAAATTTTGTACCGCCTTGTCCAGGAATTTAGACTGATTTATATCCATAAACCGTTTTGGCGGGAATCTTGACACAAATCTTATGAATCATTTATTATGATGATGAAATTTGTCCACTTCGGATGCTGTGACTGCCACGATTGCGGAGGCCGCATATGAGCGAAATATATGATGATCTGTCTCAGAATGACATGCTCCCCGCTGCACTGGAGCATGTTTTCGGCTTTATCTTTATCACGGACGGTACCGGAAAAATTGTTTATGTCAGTAAGCGTGCGGCCATGAGCATCGGCGTCAGCGTGGAGGAACTATTGAACATGACCTGCTGGGATCTGGAACCCAGAGGTCTGATCAATCAATCCCTGACAGTAGAAGCAATCAATAAAAGAACCACCGTCACCCGCGTCCTGTCCTATCCCAAAACCGGTCTGACCTGTATGGGGCGCTGCACACCGCTGTTTGACAAAGACAACGAGCTCATCATGACCGTCTCCTATACCATCCTGGAAGACGACTTTCTGATGTTTCTCAAGACATTGAATTATGACAGCCAGCTGGTGCAGGAAAGGATCCGTTATCTGGAGAAGAGTCTGACCCGGAATGTTCATCCCATCATGCACAGCAGTGCGGCCCGCACCGTATTTGACTACGCCGCGCGGGTGGCATCCAGCGAAATGCCGATTTTGTTAAGAGGAGAAACTGGAACCGGGAAAGATCTGATTGCACATTTCATTCATCAGAACAGCCTGAGAAGAGACGCCGCGTTGCTGCCCTTAAACTGTTCCGCCATTCCGCGGGAACTGATCGAATCGGAATTGTTCGGTTATGAGGGTGGCGCATTTACCGGCGCAAAGAAAACAGGGAAGGCCGGCGTATTCGAGCTTGCGAACGGCGGAACGCTGTTCCTTGATGAAATCGGGGAACTCCCCCTGGATATGCAGCCAAAACTGCTCCGCGTGCTGGAGGAGGGAACCGTAACCCGCGTGGGGGCGACGGCCCCGCGCGAGGTAGACGTCCGCCTGATTGCCGCGACCAACCGGAATCTGGAACAAATGGTACAGGAAGAAACCTTCCGGGCGGATCTTTACTATCGCCTGAATGTGGTTCCCATCCACCTGCCTCCTCTCCGGAAACGAAAGGATGATATCCTTCCGCTGAGTGAAATGTTCCTGGAAGCGGCAAACAAGAAAACAAACCAGAATAAAAAGCTCTCCGATCACCTGAAAAGAATGCTGACCGAATACAGCTGGCCCGGTAACATCCGGGAATTAAGAAACTTTATCGAACGGCTTGTCATTACGTCTCCGGAGGAGCTGCTCGACAGTTCCCCCGCGGATTTTCTGGGCGACGCGATCCGCACAGAGCCGGAAGAAGGCGGGAAGGATACCAGGCAGTATACAGGATCCCTGAAGGAACAGGTCAAACAGTTTGAATTTGATCAGATCAATGCGGTACTCAACCGTCATTACGGGGATGCAAGAAAGGCAGCAAAGGAGCTTGGTATCTCCAGATCCGGTCTTTACCAGAAGCTGAAGGATGCGGAAGAGATTACCGGCGACTGACGAATACCGCCACAAAAGACGAAATCCAGGATTTTAGACTGTTATGTCCAGAATCCTGGATTTTTTATAATTTGTCACCCTTACCGTTTTCATGGGAACAATTGCAAAGGCATGTGTTTGAACACCCTCCGGAAAAAAAGACTGATTGGCATCAATGTTGCTAAATGAGAACAGTAACAGCGTTGTTGCATTCTTTTGAAAGGAGTGAGTGCTTATGTCAATCAGAGGAAAAGCCGCCATTGTGGGGGTGGGGCAGGTACCGACCGGCAAGTACCCGGAACGTACCGCACTGGAACAGGCCATCGATGTCTGTATGCAGGCAATCAAAGAATCCGGTCTGGACAGGAGTGAAATTGATTATTTGTTCCCGACGTCTCATTTTGCAAGCGGACGTTTCAACACGGATCTGATCTTTTCCGGGCTTGTGGAGGAATTGGGACTGGCCGGAACCCTGAGAGGGAACATGATGTGCTGTTCCGGCGGTGCCAGCAGCTCCATGCAGATGAAGACGGCGGTTGCTTATATTGCGTCCGGCATGGCAAAGGCGGTTTTGTGTGTGCATACCGAAAAAACAGGAACCGGTCTTTCCGGCCCCGACGTCATAGACTTCTTTTCCACCACCGGTATCAACAGTGACTGGGAAACACCTTACGGCATGCATTTCTCCCCTGTTTCCGGCACCATCATGCAGCGCTATATGCACGAAACCGGAACGACGGAGGAGGAGATGGCCGCTGTCTGTGTATCCAACAGAAAGTGGGCCAATCTGAACCCGGATGCCATGTTCAAGGACAAGGAACTGACGATTGAAAAGGTGCTCAGCTCCAAAATGATTTCGACGCCCATGCGCTCCCTGGAATCCAATATGCTTGCAGACGGCGCGGCGGCCTATCTGATTGTCAATGAGGAACTTGCCGCGAAATGCGAGACACCGGTCTGGATCCTCGGCGAAGGCTCCTGCGTCACGCATTTTGCCCTGTCGCAGGAACCGGACATGACGCGCTTCAGTTACAAAAAGGCTGCGGAAGAAGCCTATGCCGAAGCAGGCTTACGTCCGGAGGATATGGATCTCTGGGAAATCTATGACTCCTACCCGCAGTTTGAACTGATTGCGCTCGAAGAACTCGGCGCCTGCGGACGCGGCGAAGCGGGTAAACTGTTCTTAAGCGGCGAAACCGCTCCCGGCGGAAAGTATCCGACCACAACCAACGGCGGCATGCTCTCCCAGGGCCATACGGCGGCCGGCGGCGGCCATGCGATTCTCGTCGAAACCTACCGGCAGCTCGCCGGAAAGGCCGGAGAACGTCAGGTGAAGGGTGCGAAATACGCGGTGGAAACCGGCACCGGCGGCACCTATATGGATGCACAGGTCTGTGTGCTTGGCAACGTGAAATAAACGCTGAAAGAAACGGAGGGAGAAATCATGTCAGATACATATAAAAAGCCGTTACCGGAAATCCGCCCCTGGACAAAACCTTTTTGGGATGGCACGCGCGAGGGGCGGCTGATGCTTCAGAAGGGAAAAAAGAGCGGGAAACTGATCATGTATCCGAAGAAGTACAGTCCCTACGATATGGATGAGGAAATGGAGTGGATTGAGGCTTCCGGAAAAGGCACCATTTACACGTACTCCATCGTCGAGAATAACGCGCCTTCCTTTATGGCGGAGGATGTTCCGTTCTGTGTGGCCATCGTGGAACTGGAGGAGGGCGTCAGGATGTGCACGAATATTGTGGATACGCCCTTTGACCGGATCAGCATCGGCGCGGAGGTTGCACCGGTATTCGACAAGGTGACGGAGGACATCACGCTGGTGCGGTTTAAGGTCGTCTGAGGAGGAGAAAAAAGGATGATTCAAAGAAAATACTATGAGGATTATCAGATCGGCGATACCTTTGAAACGGCATCCCTGACCATCACGGAAAGCCATCTGGTGCAGTGGGCCGGCCTCACGCAGGACTTTTATCCGCTGCATATGGACGCCGAATACGCCGCCACCACGGTCATGAAGGAACGTGTGGCGCACGGCCCCTTTCTCTTTGCACTCTCCGTCGGGCAGATGTGCCTGAAGGAATGGATCAATTATGACGCCATCATTGCCTGGCTGGGCTCAGATATCAAAATGCTGAAGCCGGTGCGCATCGGCGATACCGTGCATGTTCTCGCAGAGGTGACAGAAATGCGGGAAACCAGCAAACCCCACCAGGGCATACAGATATGGCTCTATAAGGTCATCAACCAAAAAGGTGAGGTGGTGATGGAAAACACTATGAAGTTTATGATGCATCGTAAACCGCAGGAATAAGCTGCGATATATTCCAACTCCTAATCAATCAACACCCCGCCGGTACGCCGGCGGGGTGTTGGCTTTAGCAAGTATTAAAACAGAGCATTCTCGACAATGCCATCCGAGATTAATAGAGATGGTTAGAAAAGCGGGATTGGCGGATTTGGAGGTCCTTGGCGGTGAATATGAAATCAGAGTAAATGTTTTCCGAAAAGGCATTTTTGGAAAAAGTTCGGTGAAAAGTTCGGTGAAAAGTTCGGTGAAAAGTTCGGTGAAAAGTTCGGTGAATAGTTCGGGAAAAAGTACCGGAAACAGCGCGAATAAGACCCAGGTTCATATACTGAAATGTATAGAAAAAGATGCTCGAGTCACCATACCGGAAATGGCGCAAAAACTGTCAGTTTCAACCAGAGCGATTGAGAAAAACATAAAGGATCTCAGGGAGACTGGTCTTCTTGTACGTCATGGCACAGCGCGTGGGGGATATTGGGAAATTGTAAAAACTGGCGATAAAGACCGGCGATAAAAAACAGCGATAAAACCGGCAGAATAAATGCCGGAATAACAAGGCACAGAAAGAATCAGGAAAGCAGACGTTCATTTTCTTTTATATTCATCAAGAATGCCGCCCATTAGTTCGTGAGCCGGGTAAGAGATGAGGGGATAAGGCGTTAAGATTCTTTGATTGCAACCTAAATACGGTTTTTGGCAAAAAAAAGACTTCCCGGAAACCCGGGATGTCACGCAGAGGGTGGGATTCGAACCCACGCACCGGAGACCGGCCTATAGCATTTCGAGTGTTTTCGCACCATTGAAAACTACCGAAATATCAAGATAAATAATATAGTATTTCACAACATCTTGTCAAGCTCAAAGCATTCTGAAATCTAACAAAATCCAAAAAAACGTTGAAACGACGGGCTTTTCCAAGGAAACACGGGAAAGCTAAATTTTTTGCACAAAAGAGAGAATTAGGAGAGAACTGACCGCATCTGTAAAAAGGTCGATTCTGACGACAACGGGGCTTGTTCTCTCCTGTATATCTCTCCTGACATGCCGGAACGCAGATGGTGTGCGGTTTCTCGGCTGTCTCTCATCTTTGCTTTCCCGCATCGGAGGAAACATGAATCACAAAGAACAGTATTTTTCACAGATCCGGGAACGGTATCCTGCGTATGTCACACAGGCGGAGTTTGCGAAGATCGCGGGCATCTGCAAGAAGACGGCGTACAAGCTGAACCGGACAGGCAAAGTCCCCTACAGGGAGGTGCGGGTCGGATTCAGGCATCATTACGAAATCCGGACAGAGGATGTCATCAGCTATCTGGCATCCCACATGCCGGAGGTGGACAGCAAAGTCACCGATATCTGGCGGCAGGCACTTCATGACTATCTCGCACCGGAGGCGGATGTCCTGAAACTGAAGGACGTGGCGCGGATCAGCGGGATCGGGAAAAACAGTGTCGACAGATGGGTAAAGTCCGGAAGGCTTAAAGCATTCAAATGCAGAAATGTCTACCGGGTCACAAAAGAAGATCTGATCGACTATCTCTCATCACCGTATTACCGCTTCGCACATCGCAAAAGCACCGAATGGTACCGGATCGAGCGCCATGTACTGGCGTATGAAGCAAAGGAACTGAAAACCAAAACACAGATGTAAGAAACGGAGGACAAAGATTATGAAAAACCAAACGGAACGTTACAGCTACAAGGGAATGGAAATCATCGGCATCGATCATGGATTTGGTCAGATCAAGACCAGGTACAACACCTTCCGCTCCGGCGTGGAAACACGCGATACGGAACCGTCGGTATCGGGAGACCTGCTGATCTATGACGGCAGGTATCACATCATCGGCGAACAGCACAAGACCTTCCTGCAGGACAAGGCGCAGGATGAGGACTACTATCTCCTGACCGCTGCGGCACTTGCAAAGGAAATGGTGAGCAGGCAGTTGCGGGAAGCGGACGTGATCATCGCGGCGGGGCTTCCGCTGCAGTGGAACGCATTGCAGAAGGACAGCTTCCGGGAATATCTCCTGCAAAAAGAGGAACTGGCATTTTCCTACCGGGGAAAAGATTTCAAAGTCCGAATCCGCGGCGCGCTGGTTTACCCGCAGGGATTTGCCGGTGTCGCGCAGGACATGGCCCAGTTTTCCGGAATCAACCTGCTGGCGGACATCGGAAACGGCACGATGAACACGATGTATATCAATCATCACAAGCCGGTCGCGACGAAATGCTACACCGACAAGCTGGGTGTCGAACAGTGTGTGATCCGGATGCAGAACGAGTTTCAGGCGATCAGCGGAAGCACCGCGCCGCATGAACTGCTGGAGTCGTTTCTGTGGAACGGTGGCTCGGACATCCTGCCGGAAAAGTACGCGGAACCGATGGAAAAGATCGCAAGGCAGTACGCGTCGCAGATCATCGACCGCCTCCGCGAATATGAGTACAATCCGGAGATCATGAAGCTGCACGTCATGGGCGGCGGCATCTGTATCCTGAAGCACTTCTGGAATGACAGGGGCGCAAATGTCCACTTCATCGAAGACATCCGGGCAACGGCAAAAGGATACGAGCTGTGTGCGCTGAACGACCTGCGCAGAGGGAAGGAATATGGAAGGAAAGGTGAGGCGGCATGAAGAAACGGAGAGAAAAATCCTTCCACATCCGCCTGAACCTGGAAAAGGCAACAGACCGTGATATCTGGGAATGGTTAAAGACCAAAGAGGAAAACCAGACGATCTCGATCAACGCGTTTGTTATTGAGGGATTGCGAAAGCTGAAGCTTGCAGAGATGCGTGCGGACGCGGGGACGGTTGAGGTGCCGGTGACAGACACCATGTACAGTCTGAACAGGCAGGAACCACCGGGTGACGAAGGGTTAAAAGAGCAAAGCATGGAAGCGGAAAACAGAAAGGATTCTGAAGAACCTGACGCGGGAACAGACGGTACGGAGCTTTCCGAAGAGGCGATGAACTTCATCGATGCGTTCTGAAAAGCACCGGAAACGGTACCACAATGGTTCCAAAACGGTACCAGAGAGACAGTCGGGAAGGCCGCAAAAACAGTGCCGGAATGATACCGAAATGGTACCAAAAACCCAGGGACAGGGCGGCGGAAACGCTGCTCGAGTCCGCAGGGCGGACGAAAAAACAGGGGCAAATGACAAAGAACCGCAAAAGCATGGACTTGCCACAAGGCCTCGCCGTCTGAGAGCGAAATACACCCATCGCACAAAACTTCGTTTTGTACTCTGTGTATTTCGCTCCTGCGGAGGGCAGGCGCACCTGCCGGTGCGCGGCGTCCGACTGAAACATCCGCCGGATGTTCCAAAGCGCCGAACGCCATCGTTGCCGTGAACATGATGTATCCGCTATTCACGGCAACGAAACCTTGCAACGGAAGGACATCGTCGCAAGGCGGGCAGCATACAACCGCTGCCCTGTTCCAAAACCATCCACAGGATGCTTTTGGAACGCTTTGCCCCGAAAGGGGCGCTGGCTCATAAACGACCGCCGAAACGGTCATTTGCAGAAAAGAGGTGATGCCTATCAACAGACATGTATTCATTCAGGAGAGCAAGCTCCCGAATCTCATGGGACGAATCGACTATATCACGAGTCCCAAACGGCAGGAGTTTCTCTACGCGACGCACGACACCGCAGAACGCTCCTTCTGGAAAGAACTCGCAAAGGAAAACCGGCGGATGTTTAAGGAAAGCGGAACGAGCGGCAAGTGTATCGAAGCAAGGGAACTGATCATCGCCCTGCCGGAACCGCTCGTCGATCTCGTACCGGAAAAGCTTCTGGAAGAGACGGTTAAGCGCTTTCAGGACAAATATGATGTGAACTGTCTCGCGGCGCTTCATCATAACAAGCGCAAGACCAACTATCACATCCATCTCATCTTTTCCGAACGGAGGATGCTGGAAGAAATCGTCGAAAAGGTAGCAACCAGAAACATGTTTTATGACGAAACCGGGAAGCATGTGCGGACGAAGAAAGAAATCCTTGACGGGAACGGCGAAATCCGGAAGGGATGCAAGATCATCAAGAAGGGCGAGGTCTATGAGCGGGATGTCTTCACACCAAAGGACAAGCATTTCAAATCGGAGGCCTTTCTGAAAGAGGTAAAGGTTTATCTGATGGAGCACATCAACGAGCTTCTGCCGGAGGGCTATCCGAAGCTGACGGTTTTCGATGACGGCGAGATCTATCTGCCGATGAAGAAGATCGGGAAGAACAATCCGAAGGAAGCGGAGATCAAGGCCGCAAACGCGCTCAGGGAAGACTGGAACCGGATGGCGGATGAAGCGCTTGTCGCCGGTGTCGAAGAGGCGCTGATCAAACAGGTAAAGCAGGAAGAGATCACAGAAAAGGTGAAGGAATCCATCAGGGAGCACGGACGTGATCCCGGACGTTTCAACCTGATCCTGCGGGCGGCGATCAGCAGACTGTACCAGATCATTGTAGCTGTAAGGGACAAAGCAAAAGAGATTGCAGCGAAGGTTGTTACCACACCGAAGGAGCCGTCACCGGAAAAACAGGCAAGGCGCAGGGAGCTTCTGGAAAACATGACGAAGCCAGTCACACCTGAGAAGCCGGTCAAATCGGAAACAGCCAAAAAGTACGACTCTCTTCACCTGACGCGGACGGAGCTTTTGGCCATCCAGGAAGATATCAAAAAGACGGAAAAGAGCAAGGAAAAACTGGAGAAGAAGCTTCAAAAAACGACCGGATTGTTTAAGGGAGCGGAGCGCAACAAGCTGGCAGAGCAGATCGCACAGAAGACAATCGAGATATCCGAGAAACGCGCGGAGTACCGTTCAATCGTCAAGAAGAGCGGATATGAGACGGTGGCTGACTTCATGAAAGCCTACAAAACGGCTAAGGCTGCATCCGAAGCATATGACAAGGCGTTTAAAGCCTGGGATGCGAAGTACGGTGAGGAAGCCAAAAAGAGATCCGAACAGGCGAAAACAAGAAGCAGCCAGACAAAGCAGGAAAAGCCAATGGGTGTCATGGAACGGCGGCTTGCAGAAGCCAGGATCCGGGCGGATGCGCACAACGAAGAAGTCCGGAGACAGAAACAGCTCACCGGAAAGAAGAAAACCTACGACATGTCACTTTAAGAAACGGAGGGAAACACCATGAACATCGAGTATATCAAGTGCGGAGACTATTATATTCCGAACCTCAGGCTGCCACCGCAGCCTGAGGAACCTCTCACCAAGTATGGGAGAATGCGAAAGAATTATCTGAAAGAGCACCGCCCTGCCACGTATAACACGTTGCTATTGGAGGGTACGCTGAAGTCGCACTGTCTGGATATCCAGGAGCAGGCACAACGCAGAATGGATACTCTCATCCCCCAGATGGCAAAATCCGCAGGTGTGACCGAGGAGTTAAAACGTACTGACCAGATGAAATGGGTCGGACTCACGAACAACATCCATGCTGCGGCGGAAGAGATCGTGAGGGAGGAGATTATTTTCTGCTGATGCTACAAAAAGGTGCGGTCTGACGTTTCACGCGCCAGACCGCATTGAAGAATAGAAAACCGAATAATTTTAGTTTTTCTTCATGCATGTTTATTTCACATGTTATCTTTCTTTAAATCGAAAGACTCTATAGAAATGCTGGACGTAATCAAGTATAATATATTGTGAGAACAGGGGGATATTTGAGTATATGGGAGTAATTGACACAGAAGGAAAGAACTACTTTGGTCTTAGCCGGATATTTGCAGATGCATTCAACTATCTTTTGTATGACGGCGAGGAGGTTATAAAGGCAGATAGCTTAAAAGAGCTTGATACGACGCAGATTGCGATTCCTTATGGAAATGGCGCGCGGGTTCCTACGCAAAAGTATAGGGATCTGCTGAAAATATGGTCTGCGATGATGGATGAAAATGCCGTTTACGTAATGCTTGGGGCAGAGCTGCAGGACAAGGTTCATTATGCAATGCCAGTCAAAAACGGGCTTTATGATATGATCGGCTATGCAAGACAGGTAGAGGAAGCGAGGGCATCATTTAAGAAAACCACGGACGAAAAGGAGGCGGAGCTGTTTGTAGAAGGTGACGCCATCAAGATTAAGCTCACAAGTGAGGAGTTTCTGTCAGGATTTCGCAAGGCTGACAAGCTAATTCCAATCATTACTGCAACTGTTTATCTTTCGGCTGATAAGTGGGACGGACCGCTATCATTACATGAAATGTTGGATGTAAAGGACAAGAGACTGTTAAGGTTTATTCCTGATTATCCGATTAACCTGATAGCGCCGGTCAATATGGAGGATGAAGAATTTGCAAAGTTTCATACAGATTTAGGCTTTGCGATGAACGCACTAAAGTATCAACGAGATAAAAGAATTACTGATGTCTTTTTAAGTACAACCAAGCGAATTGATAAAAACACGGCGGAATTCGTCAATCGAGTTGCAAATCTGGGCTTAGAGTATGTTGATGACGGGAAAGGAGGTTACGACGTGTGCAGAGGAATGGAGGAAAACAACAAGATGAGAGAAGTGTCCGGTGCTATCAAGGTATTAAGAGCCACCGGAACAGAAGATAAGGATATTATTGATAAGATTGTCGAGAACTTTAATGTCACCAAGGAATATGTCATGGAACTGCTTGCGCCTAAAACGGCATAAACGCAAGAAGAAAGAATTTGGGATTATGGCAGGAAGGAGAGGGTGAAATACCCCTCTCTTTTTACAATCCAAAAGCTTGATATCGCATAGACTACTATTCATTACATAATAAAGACTTTCTGTTACATCAGGGTTGTTTTTCACATCGTAATCGACGATAGTAAAGATATGACGATAGCAATCTGTGACGACGAAGCTCCGATCAGGAGTCTGATCAAATCATATATTCTGAAGCAGTCATCGCAACAGACCGTACTGGAATACGCCTCCGGTGAAAGTCTGGTGCGGGCACTTCGCACGTCCGGAGAGCAGATCGACATCCTGTTTCTGGATATTTCGTTCGGGGACGGAGCAGACGGTATGGAGACCGCAGCTGCGGTGCGCG
>JAFSPF010000085.1 GCA_017443065.1 Lachnospiraceae bacterium | reverse complement strand
TTCCCATACCGCCCTCCCCGCGCGATCTGGTACAATTGTGTAGAACCACTTTCAGGGCAGTTCAGGTTTTTGCCTGATCTGCTCTTTCTTCAGCCCTGAAACTGGTACTACACTTATGAATTATATCATATGCGAAGAGGAAAACGATGCAGCAAGGGAAAAGAAAACATCATCTGGTCCTGACCGAGGGCCCCATCTTAAAGACGTTAATGAAGCTCGCTGCGCCGATCATGGCGACGGCGTTTTTATCGACCGCCTATAACCTGACGGATGCCTTCTGGGTGGGCACGATCGGTGCCGCGGCCGTGACCGGTGTCGGCACCGGCGGCATGTATCTCTGGCTTTCCGGCGGCGTCACGGTGCTGGCCCGGACCGGCGGCCAGGTCTATACCGCGCAGTCGATCGGTGCCGGGGACAAAGCGCGCGCAAGAGGCTACGCGCATGCCGCCGTCCGGCTGGCGCTGATTCTCGGGATCGTGTACGGCTGCCTGTGCTTTTTTGCGGCGGACCCCCTGCTCTCCTTTTTCCGTTTAAACGACGCACAGACTTACCGCTATGCCTGGGAATACCTCCGCATCACCGGCGGGCTCGTCGTGCTTTCCTTTCTTTCGCAGGTGCTCACCGGTCTCTTCACCGCGCAGGGCGACAGCCGCACACCCTTTATCTGCAATGTGCTGGGGCTTGTCGTCAACATGGTGCTGGACCCGCTCCTGATCGCGGGCTATGCGCCCTTTCCGCGCATGGAGGCGACAGGCGCTGCGCTTGCGACGGTGATCGCGCAGGCGGTGGTGCTCACGGTGATGGTGGTGATGCTGTACCGCGACAAGAGCGGGGAGAACGTGCTGCGCAGGCCCCCGCAGGACGGAGACAATGCAACTGAGCGGCAGATTCCGAAGCTGCCCTACACGAAAAATATCCTGCGCTTAAGCTTACCGCATGCGATACAATCCATGTGCTACTGCGGCTTTTCCATGGTGCTGGCGCGCATGATCGCTCCCTTCGGCGACAGCGCGATCGGCGTGCAGAGGATCGGCGGCCAGATCGAAGCGATCTCCTGGAATGTCGCAGACGGCTTTGCGGCTTCGCTCAATGCCTTTACCGCACAAAACGTCGGCGCGGGAAAAACGGAGCGCTACCGCAAGGGCTATGATTATTCCGCGGCGCTGCTCTTCGGCTGGGGGACGCTTGTGGCGCTTGCCTTCTATTTCTGCGCGCAGGGAATCGCCGGCCTCTTCTTCCATGAGGAAGCCGTCACGCTGATCATGGTCTCCTATCTGACCATCATCAGCATCTGCGAGCCCTTCATGTGCGTGGAGATCCTCACCGTCGGCGCCCTCGCGGCGCTGGAGAAGACAAGGCTTTCCAGCATCATCTCCATCTCGCTCACGGGTGCACGCATCCCGATCGCCTTCCTCCTCACAAGAATGGGCGTCGGCATCCCGTCGTTCTGGTGGGCGCTGACCGTGACCTCCGTTTTGAAGGGGATTATCTTCTTTATTACCTATCACATTGTGACCAAAAAAAACCGAGCGGATGCCCGGCCGGAAGCTTCGTCATGATGCGCGGTATAACCGTCTTTTCCTCACTCCGCCTGCTTCATTTCTTTCTGCTGTTCGAAGTGCTTTGACACCAGCGCCTCGTTGCTCGCGGTATAGTTGATGATCTCTTTGACCAGAAGATCCAGTTCCTTGCCCTCCCGGTAATCCGCCGGCGCGAAATGACGGATGCGTCCGTCGCGGAGCATGTTGTAAACCTTTGTCTTGTTCTCGCCCTCCGGGTTGTAAACGCCGATCGCGTGACCGCCATAGACATGCACCAGCTTCATGCAGGGGATGTCCGTGTCCGAATCTCCGATGTAAACGATGTTGCGGAAGGGCACGCGGATTTCATCCGGCGGGAAGAAGGTGTTGACGCCCGGGTCATTGATGTCCAGAACGCCCTTCTCGATGCGGAAAAGATACTGCGTCTTATTCGTATAATTGACCACCTGCGCGGGCCAGATCGCGATGCCCTTTTCGTCATAGAAAAAGGAGCTCGCGTAAATCTTCTCAAAGGCCCCCGCCTTTGCGACACTCGTCCCCTCGATCATCTCCTTTAAGCCGGAGGAGATGATGTAATGCTCAATGATGACGCCCTGCTCCTTGCCGTAGGCGCGGATGCGCTCAAACCATTCCGTGACACCCGGGAACAGCTTGACCTTGCTGCCGTATTCCTGCAGCGTCTCTTTCTTTAAATAGAAGTTCCCGCGCGACTCCATGAACATCTTGTACATATAGGCCAGGTTCCGGTCCATGTCATTGGCTTCCGAAAGCTCATTGGTCTCCTTCCAGAAATCGGCCACGTCATAGCCCACCGACTGAATATACCCCTGCGCCTGCATGTCATCCGGCGAAAGCGTCTTGTCAAAGTCATAACAGATCGCCAGCACCGGCTGCTTCTCTTTCTTTTTTCTTTCGTAGGCTGTTGTGTTCATGGACTCATTTTATCGGCAACGCCGGGATGTTTCAAGAAGAATTTTACACAAGGGAACGGGCGGGATCATTCCCGCCCGTCGTAATCCTGTTCGTGATGGGGTTGTCTGCGGCTTACGCCGCTGCGAGAGGGTTGATCGCCTGCTGTGCCTGGCGCTGCATCATCTCGTCGCGCATGCGGTTGAGGGACATGTTCGCATTCTGCATCCGGATGTCGATGCGTTCGGGCTGCGGCTCCTCTTCCTTCTTTTCGCCAGCGGCCTCGATCGCCTCACGGCTGGTTGCGGGTTGCTGTGCGGGATTCGCTTCGGCTGCTTTCTCTTCTTCCGCCCGCTCCGTGTGGCGTTCCTGTACGGCCTCGACCGCCTCACGGCTGGATGCGGGCTGTGCGCCGGGTTCCGTTGCCTCTGCTTTTTCCGCTTTCTGCTCCGCAGCCTCCGCTTTCTTTTCCTCGCGGCGCTCCTGAACAGCCTCCACCGTGTCACGGGCGGGTTCTTTCTGCGCGCCCTCTTTCTTTTCGGCCTCCTTCGAAGCCTCCACCTTACGCACGCTGCCTTCCTCCGCCTGCACCTGACGGACACTGCCCTCGGCACTCAGGTTCATGACGACGCCCTCCCTGGGATCAGGCGTCGGATTCTCCCGCAAGAAGGACCGACCCGCTTGCGCCGTCTGTTCCGTCCTTTCCGCCTGTTCCGCGCGCGCCGTCTGCTGCGGCTGCTCCGCTTCCTGCTGCAGTCTGCGATTCACCGGTTGTGAAAACCGCTGCGCATAGTCCTCTGCTGACAGTCTGTTCACTTGCATATTCATTTTTTTACCCTCGCTTCCGATTCGGATCTCAAAATCGAAAATCATATAAACGGGTTGCTATGCAAAAATAATATCATTTTATGATAGTTCTGTCAAGTCTTTTATTTGGGGGTTTTTGGCCGGTCCGGCCGGCGGATTCATGAGAGAGGAAGCTCCTTCCCGTCCAGCACGGCCTGCAGCAGAACGCCGTCCGGATTGTAAACCAGCTTCAATGAGAAAACAGGCGCTTTTTCTTCGATCAGACGGAAGAAGATCTTGTCTCCTTCCCAGAGATTCAGATTCATAACATCAGATATACTCACCCATTCCAGCACACCCTCATCGCATTCGGGCAGCTTTTCCGGGATTCCACCGTTGACTTCTTCGGTCGTAAACAAAAACATGTATTCCGTCAATCCGCTCTCCGACTGGTTTTCCACCTCATCCCCGGATTGCAAAACAAACGTTACGATTCCATGGAACTGCCAGCCGTCCAGCGTCCACCCGGTTTCCTCTTTTACCTCACGCAACAGACATTCCTCAGGCGATTCTCCCGGCAAAAAATGTCCCCCCACCCCGATCCACTTATCCTTGTTCACATCCTGATCTTTTGATATTCTGTGAAGCATTAAATACTTATCGTTATTTCGTATATAGCATAATGTGCTAAGTGCCGATTCCATACATGGTTCCTTTCCTTACGTGGACGATGTTGTGAGACACAGTTTCTTTGCATTGCGTGAATTACAGGCGGCTCTCAAACACAGCTTCCCGGACGGCGATTTGTTGCCGGTTCCTCACGGCAACTCATGGAGCCGGACGGGAACTGTTTTGAGAGACGCCGTACCACACCTCAACGCTACGCAAACTCCACACGCACCGACCCGATACTGCTCACGGCCTCCACCGGGATCTTCCCCTCCGCATCCTCCGTGCGGTAGGACTTCCCGTGCTTTTCGTCCCCGACACGGACATCCCCGTGGGTGCTCTTCAGGTCATAGCTGTACTCCGATTCGCCTCCCGGCAGCACCAATTTGATGTTCCCGACACTGGACTTGAGCCGGTAAGCCGTTGCGGACGTGTCCTCCAGCTTGACATTCCCCGCGGAGGATTGCGCCTGCAGCTCGCCCAGCGAGGAGGCTGCGCATTTCACATTACCGGCGGAGCTGCGCAGCTTTGTTTCGTTACCCGTGACATCCTCCAGCCTGAGATTGCCGGCGCTGCTGTCGAGCACAAGCTGCTCCGCTTTGAGACGCTCCGCGCGGATGTTGCCGGCGCTGCACCTGACCTGAAAGCTCTTTGCATTGATTCCGGCCGCCTTCAGGTTGCCGGCACTCGCGATCACCTTCCAGTCCTGCGCATCCACGCCCTGCAGGCTGACATTTCCGGCGCGCACGTGCAGATCACAATTCTGCAGCGCCACATCGGACGGCACCGTAATTCTGATCCGTCCGGCCTTGCCGAAGCCGAAAAAGACGCTCCCGACACCGCCCCTGGAAAACCAGGCATGCTCCGTTTCCTCCCGGAGACGCAGGACGCCGTCCGTCACGGACACCTCCGGCTCCAGCTTTTCCGTCAGGGATAAGGAATAGCCCTCGCCTGCCTCGATGATGACATCCGCGATCTTTGCCTGCAGCTCGATGGAATGAAAGGCATCAAGCGGTCGTACCTCCGCCCATTTCCGCTCCTCCTTTGCACTGCTGTCCGTCTCAAAGGAAGCCGTTCCACGGGTTCGCTTTGTTCCGGCATTCTCTCCCGAGCCGTCCATGAAGCTGCTGATCGCGCCGCGCACCGCCTTGCCGATCTCTCCGGCCAGGCCCGCCATCTCCGTGCCGATGGTGGACACATCCTCTTCCAGCTCCCGGAACTCCTGCTCCAGGGCATCCAGTTCGGCGTCAGACGGCTCCGCGTCCTCCGCGGATGTATCCTGCGATACGACAACTCCCTTATCCTCCGAAGCCGTCTGATGCCGGATCGGCGTAACCCCCAGCGCCTCCGCCAGCTCCTCCATGCTCCCGAATTCCATGATGACCGTGCCGAGCGCCTCATTATCATTCTTGCCCTCGGCACGCAGCTCCTCATACTTCTCCGTCATCATGTTCAGGAGCTCCTCCTTTGCGCGCAGCACCTTCGCCTCCTGCGGCAGATTCATAAACATGTTATCTAAGTAAACCTTGATTGTCTCCATACCTTAACCCCTTTCACTCAGAAAACGACAACGCAATGCTCCCCACCGACGTCCGCGCCGTCACGCTTCTCGCGGCCGCTTCCTTCGCCGCGGAGGTGTAGCTCCCGGTGCTCCGTCCGTTGACCGTGACGCTCCCGAGCTCCGTTGCGCAGCTGATCTCATAGTCCTCCTCCGCGCCTGGAAACACCGCGGTGATGCTGCCCACATCGCTCTCCAGAAGCGTGTCGCCGCCCGCGGCCTGATGCAGGTCGATGGCACCGACGGCGGTCTTAGCGCGAATGAGCCTCTCTGCATCGACATCCCGGACCGTGACCTCACCCACGTCGGTATTGATCTCCAGCGCCTCCAGCCGCAGGCCCTCCACGGAAACCTCTCCCACATCGGAATCCACCTCGATCTTGTCGATCATTCCCTCCGGCACCGTCACGGTGATATCGCATTTCTTTGTACCGATCAGATTGAACAGATTCCAGCCTCCGCCGCCCTTCTGCGTGATGTGCAGGGTATCGTCCCGCACGGCAATCACCGGTTCCTTCGAACGGTACACATCCGTCAGCACCTGAAACCCGTCGCCCGGACGGATCGTGATCGTTGCCGTCTCCAAATCCGCACGGATACCGGAGAATTCCGCTTCCTCCTCCTGCGGCGTATAGGCCAGGGAGGCCGTCACCGCACCGCTTCCGAACATCGGCAGCACGATATTCCTCAAAATCCCGACGCCGATCAGCAGTACCGTTACAATTCCCAGAATCCGCAGATATTTTTTACTGTCCATGATATCTTCCTCCCATGCCCTTCATCGTTTCCGTTCCCGCAGCCTTCTCATTCCTCTCTGAATTTATAATTCCGCACAATCTTGTACAGCCAGTTTGCGATCGGGAAGATGATCCAGGTGATCCACCAGCGGAAGGTCAAAAAGCTCCACACCAGATACAGACAAAGCACGGTATCGTTCCAGAGCTCCTTGAAACGCTTTTCCTCCGACTTCATTTTCTTTTTGCTCTTCTTCTCCTCCGGCTCCGTGCGCTCCCGCACCTCTTCCCCCGTGGGCGCGCTGTCATCGATGGAAATGCCGCCGCGCTTTAAGAGGTTCCTGATCGCGCCGTAGCGCTTCGTCGCATAGATAATGAAGAAGACGCCAATCGCCACGATCACCAGCAGGATCGCCGCGCCGATGTTTTCCGCGCCATCCGAAAAGGCCCCGGGGCGGAGACTTCCGATCGCCTCGGCGATCACCACCGGCACCGGAGAGAGGATGCACATCACGATGCCGAGCGTAAGAAAGAGCGCGTACATCGGCTTGAACAATGTCTTCTGCTCCCGCAGGTACTCAATCGTATAAAAGGACAGCTGCACGCCGCCGAATTTCACATCCTTCCACTCGCTCATGCGCATGCTCCCGAAGATAAAGATCCCGACGGCCGCCGCCACCATCACGAAGAGAATGATGACGCCGATCGCTTCGAGCACGCCCGCGCCCGGCAGGGAATCAAAGGCGGAGGCCACGATGACAAAGACCGGCGAGCAGATGCACAGGGCAACCCCCAGTCCCACACGCACCGCCTGCCTGGTGCTTTCCTTGAGATACTGCTTGGCGATGTCCGTCGTGACGTCGGGCTCGTCCGCGGAAGATGCTGCGGCTCCTGCGCCCGTCGCGCTCCCGTCCTGCCATGCGCCCTCCGTTTCCGCGCGCTCCGTACCTTCGGATGCCGTCCGGGACGCTGCGCTCTCCGTTTCCCTTGCCGCCTCCGGCCGTATGATGCACTCGATCCCGAGGGTCTCCGCCAGCTCGTCCAGATTACCGAACTCCGAGATCACCGTGCCGACTGCTTCGTTTTCGGTCTTCCCCTCCGCACGAAGCTCCCGGTACTTGTCCTCCATCATGTCCAGAAGCTCCCGCTTCGCGCGGATCACCTCCGGCGTCGCCGGCAGGCTGAGGAACATGTTTTCCAAATACGTCCGTATAATTTCCATAAATCCCCCTATCTGATGAACCTTGCGATGACATCCTGCGTCAGGTTCCACTCCTCACATTTCTCGCGGTAATAGGCGCGTCCCGCCTCCGTGATGCGGTAATAGGTCCGCCGCTTTCCGCCGGAGTCAATGTCGTCCTGATAAAAGGATTCGATGTATCCGTTTTTCTCCATGCGCGTAAAAGCGGAATACAGTGTCGTCTCCTTGATCACATATTTTTCTTCGGAAATCTGCCGGATCTGTCTGGAGATCTCATAGCCGTAGGACGGCTTCTCCAGCAAAAGAAACAGAATGATGGTATCGTTATATCCTCTGATGATGTCCGAACTGATCATACGCCGCACCTCGTGGTATTACGCCTGTCGTACTTCGCCTGTCGTAGTACGTCTGTCGTATATATTACCACGCCTGTCGGGGTATGTCAATACGTTTTTTTACAACATATCAAACAACGAAATCTGATTCGACTCCGGAATGTCCCCTAAGATGCCGAGCTCCGCCATCGTCTCCATCACGGCGGTCGGGCACTTCGTGCGTTCCTTGAAATCATCGCGGGAGAGGAAGGCGCCGTCCTTCGCGGCGGCATAAACGCCCTCGGCCGCGACGGGTCCCATGCCGTCGATCGCGACAAAGGCGGGCATAATCTTTCCGTCGATCACCTGAAACTTTTCCGCATGCGCACGGAAGAGATCGATCGGCGCAAACTCGTAGCCGCGCGCGTACATCTCCTGCGCGACGCGCATGTCGCCGTAGGCAAGCTGCTCCACGTTGGACAGCTCCTTTTCGCGGTGCTCATAATCCGCCATCACCTCCGCCAGATGCGCCACGCCCTGACACATGTTTTTATAGGAGACCGCCTTGGCGCGGATGGAAAACCATGCGGCATAGAAGGCCAGCGGCTCATGCACCTTGAACCAGGCGATGCGCCAGGCGTTCATCACATAGGCCGTGGCGTGCGCCTTCGGGAACATGTACTGGATCTTCTGGCAGGAATCGATGTACCAGTCCGGCACCTGCGCGTTGATCATGGCCGTCTTCATCTCATCGCTTAAGCCCTTGCCCTTGCGCACGCGTTCCATCGCGTTGAAGGAAAGCTGCGGATCGACGCCCTTGTGGATCAGATAGTTCATGATGTCATCACGGTTGCAGATGGCGGTTTCGATCGTGGCCGTGCCGTTTAAGATCAGGTCCCTTGCGTTGCCGATCCACACATCCGTGCCGTGCGCAAGACCCGCGATCCGGATCAGATGCGAAAAGGACGTGGGCTTTGCATCCAGCACCATCTGCATGGCGAAGTCCGTGCCGAATTCGGGAAGCCCGAGGCAGCCGAGCTTCGTCCCGCCGATCTGTGCGGGATCAATCCGCAGGGAGCTCGTATCCTTGAAGAGCTGCATCACCTCCGGATCATCGAGCGGCGCCTGCGTCGGATCGATGCCCGTCGCGTCATGCAGGAAGCGCACCATCGTCGGATCATCATGCCCGAGGATGTCCAGCTTCAGCAGGTTGTGATCGATGGAGTGATAATCATAGTGCGTCGTGATCGTGTCCGTGTCCGACTTGTTCGCCGGATGCTGCACCGGCGTAAAGGAATTGATATCCTCTCCGATCGGCAGAACGATGATGCCGCCGGGATGCTGTCCCGTGCCGTGTCTGACGCCGGAAAGCCCCTGCACCAGGCGGTCGATCTCCGGTTTGCGCTTCGTGATGTGGTTGTACTCCAGATACTTTTTCACCACGCCGTAGGCGGTCTTGTCCTGTAAGCCGGAAACGGTGCCGGCGCGGTAGGTCTGTCCCTTGCCGAAGATTTCCTCCGTGTATTTGTGCGCCGTCGCCTGGTATTCGCCGGAGAAATTCAGATCGATGTCCGGCTCCTTTTCCCCGTGGAAGCCGAGGAAGGTTTCAAAGGGAATGTCAAAGCCGTCCTTGTACAGCTTCGTTCCGCAGACGGGACAGGCTTTGTCCGGCATGTCACAGCCGGAGTTTCCGGCATAGGCCCTGACCTCCTCGGAGTCAAAATCCGAATACCGGCAGGAGGGGCAGACATAATGCGGCGGCAGCGCGTTGACCTCCGTGATGCCGGAGGCAAAGGCCACAAAGGAGCTTCCGACGGAGCCGCGGCTGCCGACGATATAGCCGTCCGAAAGGGATTTCGACACGAGCTTCTGCGCGATGATATACATGACGGCAAAGCCGTTGCCGATGATGGAGTTCAGTTCCTTTTCGAGACGCGCCTCCACGATCTGCGGCAGCGGACTCCCGTAAATGCGCTCCGCCTTTTCATAGCAGAGTGCGCGCAGCGTTTTATCGGAATCCTCGATCACCGGCGGACACTTGTCCGGCCGCACAAAGGGTACGGCATCGCACATGTCAAGAATCCGGCGCGGCGCCTCCACCACAATCTCCCGCACCGTCTCCTCGTCCAGATCGGAGAAGGCCTCGCACATCTCGTCCGTCGTGCGGAAATACAGCGGCGCCGCCTCATCGTCCTTTTTCACGTTCTTGCTGGCGTCCGCCTTCACGCCGTCCTTGCCGCCCTTGATGTCCTTGCCTTCGAGAAGGATCGTGCGGAAGGTCACGTCCTGCGGATTCAGGAAATGCGCGTCGGAGGTGGCGCAGACTGGCTTTCCGAGCTTTGCGCCGAGCGCGATGATCTGGCGGTTGATCTCCCGCAGATCCTCCATGCTCCCGATGCTTTCGTAACGCGGATGATCGATCATGTAGGCATAATTCTCCGGCGGCTGCACCTCAAAATAATCATAGCGCGCGGCCATCTCCTCGATCTCGCTTTTCCGCCTGCCCTCGGCAACGGCCTGCCACAGCTCGCCGTTCGCATCCGCGCTGCCGACAAGAAGCCCTTCCCGGTGCTGCATCAGCACACTCAAGGGCACCAGCGGGTAGCGGTGAAAATATTCCACATGGGATTTGCTGACAAGCGTATAAAGATTGACGCGTCCCGTCGTGTTTTTGGCCAGAAGTACCGCGTGATGCGGGCGAAGATGCTTGGCGGCATCGATGCTCATGCGGCTTAAGCGCGCGACATCATCAACGGTCTGCGCGCCCTGTTCCTTCAGCATGTCCAGAAAGCGCAGGAAGATGCCGGCCGTGGCCTCGGAATCATCCACCGCGCGGTGATGCGTTTTTAATTCGACCTTCAGCGTTTTCGCAACGGCGTCCAGCGAATGTCTTCCCTGCTTCGGGAAGAACATGCGGGAAAGGCCCATCGTATCCAGCGTCGTGAAGTGCACATCGATGCCCTGTGCCGCGCTCTTTTCATAAATGAAGGCGGCATCGAAGGCGACATTGTGCCCCACCAGCACCGCGTCCTTTGCGAATTCCAGAAAGCGCGGCAGCACCTCTTCCACCGCCTGCGCCTCCCGCACCATGGCGTCCGTGATATGGGTCAGCTGCGTGATCCGCGCGGGGATGGGGATCCCGGGATTCACGAATTCCGAAAAACGCGAAACGATCTGTCCCTTTTCAATCCGCACCGCGCCGAACTCGATGATGCTGTTTTTATGCGGGGAAAAGCCCGTGGTCTCCAGGTCAAAGACGACGTAAGAGGAATCCGCCAGTGTCTGTCCGGAGGCATTCGTCACCGCGCTCTTTGTGTCATCCACGAGATAGCATTCCATGGCAGGCACGATCTTGAAGAAGTCCTGGCGGTCCGGTTTTTCCTTTCCCTCTTCCTTTGCCTTGTCGCAGGCCTTGCCGTAGAGCTTGCCCCAGGCCTTGGTGGCCTCCGTCAGGGCCTGCACGACGCCATGGTCCGTGACGGCAATGCCGGGCATCCCCCACTCATACGCCTGACGTACAAGGGACGCGGCATCCGACACGGCGTCCATGTCGCTCATCGTGCTGTGGATATGCAGCTCCACGCGCTTCTTTTCCGCCGTGTCCGCGCGGCTGGACAGCCTCCTCTCCGCTTTCGCGATGCCGATCGGAAAGGCAATCGCAACCTCGCGGTCATAGGTGTCATACTTCGGCTCTCCCTTGACGCGCACATAGCCCTGCTCCTTCAGGTTCCGGATCAGCTGATCCGCGTCCTCCTCCGCGATAAAGCATTTCACGCCGATGGAATCCGTATCGTCATGCACGCCGAAGGTGATCATCCGCTTGCCGTTTTTCACGCTCCGGTCGGCAAGCCCCGTCACCTCTCCCTCGATCACGACAACGGAGGTCGTGCCGGCATCGATCGTTTCGATCGCAACCGGCGCATCCGCAAAGGGCCTGCCGTAGAGCATGTCCTCCGGATTCCCCTCCTGTTTTTTTCTGCGTTTTCCCTGCGCGGGATCCACGGGCTTCACCGTGATCGTGCTCCTGCGCTCCGGTCCCCCGAAGGAAGCATTCGCCGGCGGCATGACGATGCGTCGCTCCGGCACGTAAGGCACGGGCGCAACCTCCTCCGGCTCCTCGCGCGGGACAAACTCACAGTTCACCTGTGGCTCCCGAAACCCCGCGCGCTCCGCAAGCAGACGCCGGAGCACCTCCGACAGCTTGTCCGCGCCGTGCCGCTCCACGGGGCCGTCCGGCAGGGACACATGGATGCTGTGGCTGTCCGGAAAGGCCAGCTCCGCTTTTTTGAGCATGGCAAAGAGCACCGGATCCTCCTCCTTCAGCTCCAGCAGGAAGCTCTCCTCATAGCCGCGGAAAAAGGATTCCGCGCCGACATCTCCCGGCAGCACAAAGGATTCCCGGATCCGCACGTTCATCCGCGCATCGGGGGAAACCTGTCCCGCGATCGCCTTTTCCAGCTTCCGGATATCCGTTTTTTCAATCACGACGGGGCTGTTGAGATAGACGCACAGAAGATCCCCGCGCCGGGTTTTGGTGACGCGCGTGACCTGTGCCTCCGAAAGCAGCTGTTTTAACCGATCCTCCGCTTCGAGGGTCGGAAAGACATCAAAAAATAGTTTTTCCATGGTTTCATTCCCAGTGATCCAGCTCGTACTGCAATGCGGAGAGAAGCTCACTCTCCGGAAGCTTCTTCACCACTTCCCCCTTCTTGATCAGCAGGCCTTCCCCTTTGCCGCCTGCGATCCCCAGGTCCGCCTCCCGCGCTTCGCCCGGGCCGTTCACGACGCAGCCCATGACGGCGACCTTGATCGGCAGATCATAGCTTGCGCACAGCTCCTCCGTGCGGTTGGCAAGACCGATGAGATCAAGCTCCGTGCGTCCGCAGGTCGGACAGGCCACGACCTCAATCCCCTCGCGGCGCAACCTAAGCGTGCGCAGGATCGTCTTTGCCGCCCTGATCTCCTCGACCGGATCCCCGGAGAGCGAGACACGCACGGTATCGCCGATGCCCTCGGATAATATCATCCCCAGGCCGACGGCGGATTTGATCGTGCCGGTGTAAACCGTTCCGGCCTCCGTGATGCCGACGTGCGTGGGATACGTGCTCTGCTCCGCAAGCAGCCTGTAGGCCCTTGCGCAAAGATGCACGTCCGAGGACTTGATGCTGATGACGAGCTGATCGTAGCCCGCTTCCTCCACCATGCGCACCTTGTCCAGCGCACTTTCCACCAGACCCTCCGGCGTCACGCCGCCGTATTTTTCGATGAGCTGTTTTTCGAGCGAGCCCGCGTTCACACCGACGCGGATGGGCACGCCCTTTGCCTTACAGGCATCCGCGACCGCCTTGACCCTGTCCTCTCCGCCGATGTTGCCGGGATTGATGCGGATCTTGTCCGCGCCCGCCTCCACCGCCGCGATCGCGAGGCGGTAATCAAAATGAATGTCCGCCACCAGCGGAATGCGGATGCGTTTCTTAATTTCAGGCAATGCCTTTGCGGCCGCCTCGTTGTTCACCGTGCAGCGGATGATCTCGCAGCCCGCGTCCTGCAAGGCTTCGATCTGCGCGACCGTGGCGTCCGCGTCCTCTGTCTTTGTATTCGTCATGGACTGGATCGCGACGGGATTCCCCCCGCCAATCGTAACGTCCCCGATGCTGACGATTCTTGTGTGATTCCTGTATGCCATGGCAAGCATCCTATCCGATGAAACGAACGATATCCTTGAACAGTACAAACACCATCAGCGCCACCAAGGCGATCACGCCGGCGATGTGCACATAGCCTTCCTTCTCCGGCGGGATCGGTTTTCCGCGCACCACCTCGATGAACAGAAAGAGCAGTCTTCCGCCGTCCAGGCCCGGGATCGGCAGGAGGTTCACGATCGCGAGGTTGACGGAAAGCAGGAGCAAAAGCTCCGTCATCGACAGCAGCACGGCACTCGCGCCGTACTGACTGGAGGCCTCATAGGTCTCATCCACCATCTGCACCATGCCGACAGGGCCGGAGAGCGCGTCCATGCCGAGGCGTCCCGTGACCAGAAGCCAGAGGCTCCGGTAGGTCCACTTCACGTAATAGCTCATATTATGAAAGGCGTAGGGAAGAATCTGCGCTCCCTTCACCTCCCCGTACTCACCGAGATAAACGCCCATGTAATACCGCGCGTCCTCTTCGCTCCAGTTCGGAACAAATTCCGCCGTGATCTCCTCCCCGTTCCGGTCCGCCACGATGCGGATGGCCTCTCCCTCGTTGAACTGCGAGAGCATGCGCACTTCATTCGAAAGATGGATCCGCTCGCCGTCCATGGAAAGAATCCGGTCGCCTGCCTGAAGCCCCGCCGCCATTGCGGGGGAATCTTCGGAAAAGCCCGTGACAATCGGATAATCCCAGACGGAAAAGGCCGTGACGATGATGGATGCCACAAAGGCCAAAAGCACGTTGAAGAGCGGTCCCGCAAAGACCGTGGCGATCCGCCCCCAGACCTTTGCGTCCTTGAAGGGCACGCCCAGTGCCTCCTCCTCTTCTTCCGTCAGCTGCGATTTCGCGATCTGCCCCGTGGGCATCAGGCTCTCGTCCTCCTCCGTCTCTTCGTCCTCCAGACCCGGCATCCCGTCAAAGATACAGGCACCGCCGAAGGGCAGCAGGCGGACGGAATACAGCGTTCCCTTTTTTTCTTTCTGGAAAATCTTCGGCCCGAAGCCGACCATGAATTCCTTCACGCGGATGCCGTTCGCCCGCGCAATCAGAAAATGTCCGCCCTCATGCACCACCACGAGCAGACCGAAAATCAAAACAAAAATCAAAATGCTGATGATCGTACTCATTTCCCCTGTCCCTTCAGGCGCACAAAGGCGCGCGCCTCTTCTTCCGCCGCAAAAATATCTTCCAGTGAAGCCTGCTGTTTCACCCTGTGATGCGAAACCGCCGCTTCGATCAGCTCCGTAATTTCCAAAAAGCGGATTTGATCCTTTAAAAACATCGCGACCGCTTCCTCGTTGGCCGCATTGAAGACCGCGGGCATGGTGCCGCGCGTCTTCGCCGCCTCGTAAGCCAGCGGCAACGCACGGAAGGTTTCCGTATCCGGCGCCTCAAAGCGGATTTCCTGCAGGGCCGCAAAATCCAGCGGCTCCGAGGGCAGTACCATCCGGTCCGGCGTCGTAAAGGCGTAGGCGATCGGCAGCTTCATGTCCGGCTGTCCCATCTGTGCCATGACGCTCCCGTCCGCAAAGCGCACCATGGAGTGAATGATGCTCTTCGGCTGCACGACCACGCGGATTTGTTCCGCCGGCACGCCGAAGAGATGCATCGCCTCGATCACCTCCAGCCCTTTGTTGACGAGCGTCGCGGAATCGATCGTGATCTTCGCGCCCATGGACCAGTTCGGATGCTTCAGCGCATCCTCTTTGGTGACGGCCGTCAGCTCCTCCCGCTTCCTTCCGCGGAAGGGACCGCCGGAGGCCGTCAGCAGAACCTCGTCGATGCGCTCTCTCCGCTCTCCGTTCAGGCACTGGAAGATCGCGCTGTGCTCCGAATCCACCGGCAGAAGCTTTACGCCGTATTCCTTCACCAGCGGCATGATGATGTCCCCTGCCGCCACCAGCGTTTCCTTATTGGAAAGCGCAATGTCCTTGCCCGCTTTGATCGCGGCGATCGTGGGCCTGATCCCGATCATCCCGACCACCGCCGTCAGCACCGTATCCGCCTCCCGCATGGACGACAGCTCCTCCAGTCCTTCCATGCCGGACAGCACCTTCACATTTAAATCCTTTATGCGCGTGCGCAAATCCGCGGCGGCCTCCTCCGAATACATCGCCGTAAGCCGCGGCCGGAATTCGCGGATCTGTTTTTCCAGTTCTTCCACGGAAGCATTGGCCGCCAGTCCCGTCACGCGCAGCGGCTTCTTCTTCCCCTCCTCCGAGGCATTGTATGTGCGGATGACCTCCAGCGCCTGCGTGCCGATCGAGCCCGTCGCGCCCAGGATCACAATCTTCTCAGACAATCGGTTTCCCCTGTAAAAAGAATACAATCATAAAGTACACGACCGGCAGCATAAAAATCACGGAATCAAAACGGTCCATGATGCCGCCGTGTCCGGGAATCAGGGCGCCGTAATCCTTGATGCCCTTGTCCCGCTTGATGCCGCTGGCAAGCAAATCCCCCAGCTGCGACAGGATGCCGCCCAGAAGCCCGATCAACAGACAGGCCCAGACGACGCGCTCGTTATAGGTGGTGTAATGCGGCAGAATCAGTCCGTAGATTCCCGCCACAATCGTCGCGCCCAGCGCCCCGCCGATCGCGCCCTCCACCGTTTTCTTCGGGGAGAGTCCCGGGCACAGCTTATGTTTGCCGAACACCCTTCCCGTGAGATAGGCGAAGGTGTCGCTGACCCATGCCACAAAGGGCAGCCAGATAAACCATTCACCGAAATACAGATTGCGGATCAGATACAGGAAGCTCATCATCACCGGCGCATAGAGAAACATAAAAATGATCTCCGTCAGCTGCGACACGCTGTAATTCGGAAAGCGCACCACATAAATGAGCGTTTCCGCAAACACAAAGCTGATCACCGTGCCGATGAAAAACCGCGCATTCGCCCTGGAAAGCGCCAGCAACAGATAATGCGCCAGCACGCCGATGTATCCGACCATCTCCATCGCGGAGAGCTTTCCCTCCTTGCGGATGCCGAAGGCCCTGACCAGTTCATAAAAAGCCATCAGCGAAAGCAGGCACAGGATACCGGCCAGCACATAGCCCCCGCTGGTCAGCATCAGCACCAGTAAAACAAGAATGACCGCTCCGCTGATGACCCGTTCCTTCAATCAGTCTTCCTCTTTTTCCTTCAGTCCGCCAAAACGCCGATCCCTGCCGGCATAGGCCGCGATCGCTTTTTCCAGCGCCGCGCGGTCAAAGGCCGGCCAGGCGGTATCCGTGAAATACAGCTCCGTGTAGGCGCACTGCCACAATAAATAATTCGAGATCCGCTGGTCTCCCATCGTGCGGATGAGAAGATCGGGATCCGGGATGTCCTTTGTATCCAGCCGCGACGCGATCATCTCCTCCGTGATCTCCTCCGCGGAGATTCTGCCGGAAGCGGCGTCTGCGGCAAGGAGCCGTGTGGCGCGCGTGATTTCATCGCGGCTGCCGTAGTTGATCGCGAGCGTGAACTGCAGGCCCGTGTTGTTTTTTGTTTCTCCTTCCAGGCGGTCGATCGCCGAGAGGATGCCCTTTGACAAAGGGCCGCGGTCCCCGATCACGCGGCAGCGGATGTTGTTTTTCATCGACCGCGCCACGTTGTCCTCCAGCTCCTTTTTCAGGATCTGCATGAGCGCGCTCACCTCCGCCTTCGGGCGTTTCCAGTTTTCCGTGGAAAACGCGTACACCGTGAGGTATTTGATCCCCAGCGCGTCCGCGTCTTCTAAGATCCTGTGTACTGCCAGCGCACCCTGCTTATGACCGTAGGTGCGCGGCTTTCCCTGTTCCTTCGCCCAGCGTCCGTTGCCGTCCAGAATGATGGCGACATGTTGCGGTACGTTCATACCGTCATGATTTCCTTTGACTTTTCCTCAACCGCCTTGTCGATTTCCTTGACGTATTTGTCCGTCAGCTTCTGCAGCTCGTTCTCCATGTCCTTCTGCTCGTCCTCGGAGACCTCCGTCCCCTTGAGCTTCTTGACCATGTCGGCGCCGTCCCTGCGGATGTTGCGCAGCGCGACCTTCGCGTCCTCGCCCTTTTTCTTCACATCCTTCGTCAGCTGCTTGCGGCGCTCCTCCGTCAGCTCCGGGAAAACCAGGCGGATGATGTTGCCGTCGTTCGTCGGCGTGATGCCGATATCGGAGGCAAGGATCGCCTTTTCGATTTCCTTTAACAGACTCTTGTCATACGGTGCGATCTGGATGATGCGCGCCTCCGGCACGGAGATGTTGCCGACCTGCTGCACCGGCGAAGGCGTGCCGTAATAATCCACGCGGATCTTGTCCAGCACGCACGGATTGGCGCGTCCCGCACGCACCGTTGCCAGCTCGTCCGTCAGAAACTTCACGGACTTCTGCATTTTTTCGTCAAACGGTTTCAGTCTCTCATTCATAATCCAATCCCCCCATGTACGTTCGTGCTTCGTCCTGTAATTTCAGGCGCTTACCACCACGGTGCCGTTAAACCTGCCGGACGCGGCCTTGAGGATGCCGTCCTCCTCCTGTAAGGAGAAGACGCGCAGCTCCATCCCCGCATCCCTTGCCAGCACGGAGGCCGTTAAGTCCACGGCCTGCAGGCCCTGTTCAATCACCTCATCCAGTGTCAGGCGGTCATAGCGCTTTGCGTCCGGATGCTTCGCGGGATCCTTGTCATAAACGCCGTCAATGGCCTTGGCCAGCAGCACGCAGTCCGCCTTGATCTCCACGGCGCGCAGGACCACGCCCGTGTCCGTGGAAAAATACGGATGTCCGGTGCCGCCGGCAAAGAAGACAACCTGACCGTCCGCCAGATACTCCCTTGCCTTGTCCACCGCAAAGAGCTCCGTAAAGGTGCCGCAGGCAAAGGGCGTCATGATTTTTGTGCGCATCCCCGCTTCGCGGAACACGTCCGAAACATAGATGCAGTTCATGACCGTTGCCAGCATCCCGATCTGATCCGATTTGTCACGGTCGATCTCCGTGCCCGTGCGGCCGCGCCAGAAATTGCCGCCGCCGATCACGACACCGAGCCCCGCGCCGTCCTCTGTCAGCTTCTTCACCTGCGAAGCGACCGTGCGGATGACCGCAAGATCAAAGCCGGTATGCTTTTCTCCCGCCAGCGCCTCACCGCTGAGTTTGAGCATGTAACGCATGTGTGTTATCCCTTAAGGTTGTCAAAGAACGCGCTCGGATTGACTTCCGCGTAAACCTGCGAGCACATACCCTCGATGACCGCGCCGTTGTTGATCTGGACGGACTGGGATTTGATGTTGCCCATGACGATGGCCGTCGTGTCTAAAATGACCGGGCCGTGCACGTCAATGTCACCCTTGACCGCGCCCGCGATCACCGCGCCGTTCGCGTGGATGTTGCCGATGATGACGGTGGACTGTCCGATCTTCACGCTGCCCTGGCTCTTCACTTCGCCGTTGACGCGCGCGTTCTCCGCATAGATTTCCGCGGCCACGGAATCACCCGTGATCTCGCCGGAGATCGTCAGCTTGCCGTTCGCGCGGACATTGCCCGTGACCTTCCCCATCAGTTCCAGATTGCCGGATGTCTGCACATCGCCGTGCACAATCATGCCCGCGGTGATGACCGCATTTTCATCCGTTGCCGGTGCCGTTACCATATCCATTTCCATTGCATATCCCCCCTGTTGTGCAAATGTTGTCTGTGTCGTCTCAGGTGCCGTAAACTGCGGCATCGCCGGTGCGCTTTCAAACACCGGTGCGGGCTCCGGCTCGGATGCCGCATACACTTCCGCCGGTGCTTCCGGCATCACGGGTTCTTCCGGCACGCTTTCAAAGGCCGGTACCTCCTCCGCCGCGCTTTCATACACCGGTTCCGGTTCGGGCGCGGCATCCTCCTGTACCGTCGTGCCGAGGGCCTCCGAAAGCTTCGAGAGGAATTCGTCATCCGTATCCTCCGTCTCCATCGCATCCCCCGCGGACATCACCGGAGCATCCTCATCTCCCGTCTCGAAGAAGGTCTCCGTCACCACCATGTTGTCCGCGGCAGGCTCCGCGGGCGTCCTGGTTTCGTCCATGGTGTTCAGCATGCTGTCCAGGTCCGCGCTCTCCGCCATCACCTGGGCCGCGGTTTCCGCCACGTCTGCCGTTTGTCCCGACAGATCGCTTTCCACATCAGAAAAAAATCCCATTCCCTTTTCCTCCGTTTTTCTTTTTTTATGCCTTGACGGTAATCACATGTTACCGTGTTGTACCGGTGCGGTTTCTTCGGTGATCGGCAGAAGCTTTGTCCCTTCCAGCCCCTGCAGGTATTCGATGATCTCCGGCAGTGCCTCGACCGTTTCGTCTTTATCCGCGCCGTCGTGCATGAGAATGACGGCGTTTTCATATTTTTCGACATTCGCCTTCACGTTGGAGACGATCACCTCCGGTGCGATATCATCCCCGCCGTAAACATTCCAGTCGAAATACGTGATGTTCTCCCGGCCCAGCCAGTCGATGAGTTCCGGGATCTCCGCGCGCGCCGTGGTCGTGGAGGAGCCGCCCGGGAAGCGGTAAATCTTTGCCCAGACGCGTCCGTCCGTCACTTCGTAAAGAAAGTTTCTCAGGCGCAGCGTGTCCGCGGAAAAGCTGTCAAGCGATGCGTAAAGCCTCGTGAAATCATGATCGAAGCTATGCATGGCCAGGGTATGCCCCTCATCCACGATGCGGTTGTACAGCGCTTTGGAGGCCTCGTCCTCCCTGCCGAGCACAAAGAAGGTCGCCTTGACATCATAGGTCTTCAGGATGTCCAGCACCTCTCCCGTCACGGCCGTCGGCCCGTCGTCAAAGGTGAGATACACCCGGCGGATGCCGTCCTTCGGGACAACCCTTGCCGTTTCCTGCTCCGGAGAAGGTGCGGTGCCCGCCTCCGGATTCTCTTCCTCCTGCACCTCACTGCTGACAAGCGAGCGGTAGCGGGCCAGGTCTTCCATGGCGGCGTCGCGCTCCTTCCGGACCTTGTCATAGCGTATGCCCAGAATGACACTGAGCACTCCCAGCAAAAGCACCGCCGCGATCGCTGCGAGCACGGTCCCCCTGCGCGCCCTGACGGCCTTCGGGGAAACGACGACCTTTGCCGCCTCCTGCTCCCGCAATCTGTAGAGCCTGCGCTCCACCTCCGCTTCGATGCGTTCTTCTTCTTCCTCTATCCGGCGCCGCTCTTCTTCCTGCTTTCTGCGGCGCTCCTCCGCCTGTCTTCTGCGGTATTCGCGTTCTTCCTCTTCCGCACGGAGACGCGCTTCCTCTTCCTCCAGACGAAGACGCTCCTCTTCCTCTTCCTGAAGACGCCGTTCCTCTTCCTCCTCCAGGCGGATCCGTTCCTCTTCCTCCGCCCGCTTCCGGCGCTCCTCTTCCTCCGCGCGTTTCAGACGCTCTTCCTCTTCCGCCTCCCTGCGTTTGCGGGCATCAGCCTCCTGCTGCTCCGACATCAAACGCTTCCGCGCTTCCGCGACCTCGCGTGCACGGCGTTCCGCGTCCGTTTCCTGCTGCCGCTGCCCTGTCTGCGCTTCCCGTGCAGAATCCGCCTGCGCTTTTCCCGCAGGACGATTTTTCTGGCCGCGTCTGACGGCAGCCTTGTTTCCCATGTATTTGCCCTCGAACTGTAAATTACGAGATATTATAACATAAGAAAGAAGGTTTGTGAATCAAAACAACTGTTATTACATGCGTTCCGGGGCCTCGAAGCCGAGCAGGCCGATGCCCGTTTCCAGCTCCTTCAGGGTCAGGGCCAGCAGGGCGATATAGCCCGCCTTGACGGCCTCGTCCTCCTCCGTCAGGATCTTCGTTTCATGGTAAAAACTGTTGAAATCATTGGACAGCGCATACAGGAAGGCGCAGAGCCCGTGTGCGGAAAGCTCCTTGGCCGAACGCATGACCGCTTCGCCGAAGCCGGTGAGTGTCAGCTGCAGCGTCTTTTCCGCGGCGCTCCCCGCGGGGCGGATCCGCGCTTCCTTCACGCTTCCGCCGCCCTCCCCGTATTTCCTTAAGATCGATTTGATGCGCACGATGGTGTACAGCAGATAGGGGCCGGTATCCCCCTCAAAGGCCGTGAATTTTTCCGGGTCAAAGACATAGTCCTTGGCGGGCTGGTTGGAGAGATCCGCGTATTTCAGGGCCGCCAGGGACACCTGCTCCGCCACATTCGCCGTCTCCGCTTCGCTCAAATCCCTGTCGCCCTCGGCAATGCGCTCCTGCATCCTTGCCGCAATCTCATCCAGCAGGTTTTCCAGGCGCGGCACGCCGCCGTCCCTGGTCTTGTACGGCTTGCCGTCCTTGCCGTTGACCGTGCCGAAGCCGATATGCGCAAGCTCCGTTTCCGGCAGCACCAGCCTTGCCTTTCGGGCCGCGCGGAAGACCTGCACGAAATGCATCTCCTGCCGCTTGTCCGTGAGATAAATCATCCCGTCCGGGCGGATGTTTTTCATGCGGTCCTCGATCGTCGCGAGGTCCGTTGTCGCATAGAGCGCGGCGCCGTCAGACTTCAAAATAATACAGGGCGGGATTTCCTTTTTGTCCGTCTCCTCCGCAACGTCAATCACGAGCGCGCCGTCGGATTCGTGCGCGTACTCCCTGCGCTTCATCTCCTCCACCATGCCGGGGATGATCTCATGCACGTCCGCTTCGCCCTTCCAGAGATCAAAGCTGACATGCAGGCGGTCATAGACCTTTTTCAGATCCGCCTTGGAGGTGCGCATGATTTCGCGCCAGAGCGCGCGGTAGCCCTTGTCGCCGTCCTGGATTTTGCGCGTCGCCTCCATGGCCTCCGCCTTGTAGGCCTCGTCCTCCTTGGACTTTGCGCTGGCGGCCGGGTACACCTCCTCCAGCTCCGCCACCGTGAAGAGGGATTCCTTCGGATAACTGCCGGTAAAGCTCTCGTCGAAATACGGCCAGTCCGGATGGCGGTGTCTTAACTCCGTCGCCACCAGTCCCATCGGCAGTCCCCAGTCGCCCATGTGAATGTCGCCGGTGACCTCGGCCCCCGCAAAACGCAGAATCCGTTTCAGGCTCTCGCCGATGACGGCGGAGCGCAAATGCCCGACATGCAGCGGCTTTGCGATGTTCGGGCCGCCGTAATCCAGCACGATCTTCTTTCCTTGATACGGCTCCTCCGCACCGCAGCGTTTGTCCTTTGCCAATGCCGCGATGTATGCGGCGACATAATCCTCCGTCAGGGTCAGGTTGAGGAAGCCCGGCTTCACCGCTTCGACCTTTGCGAAGACAGCGCTGTCCGTCTTCGCAGCCGCATCGCCGTCCGCCTGCGCCGCATCCGCCGTCACGCTCTCCTTTAGCCGCGCTGCCACCTCCTCCGCGATCACGATCGGCGCCTTGCCGTATTTCTTCGCGCCCGCCATCGCGCCGTTGCACTGAAACTCGCAAAGATCCGGACGGTTGGACACCGTGACCGTGCCTAGCGCGGCGTCGTATCCCGCTTCCTCAAAGGCCTTTGCGACGTTTGCTTCAATCTGTTTGATGATGGTTTCCATGATTCCGCATCCTTTTTTTCTGTCTGTGCGCGTCTTCCTGCGTATCTTCCCTATTATACACCCGAATCCAGTCCGCGTGTGAGAAAAAAAGACCCGAAGGTCTTTCCGGAACAGGCGGGCGGTTCATCCCGACGTCCAGCATATTCAGCAGGCGCGGCACTTTGCGCAGCTGCGCTCCGCTTTGGAATAGATACAGCCGCAATAATCCTGGCGGTAGAGATCGAATTGTTCGGAGAGTTGAATCGAGCGCAGAAAACCGTCCTTCTTTTTGAAATCGGAAGGCAAAAAAGGAACGCCGTATGCCGCACCCGCCGCCTGCCCGATTTCGTTGAGCAGGTCCGCGTTTTTCAGGGGGCTGATCGTGAGGGTGGTGGTGAAGAAATCGAAAGGGCGCAGGGATTCCGTGTTCCCTGCCACATCGGAAGTTCCGCCTCCCCCGTGCACAGGGGCCTCCGGCGAAACGCATCCGCCTGCGGCAACCCGTGCCGCCTCCTGAAGGCGCAGCGTAAAGCAGCGTCTGCAGCGCTCGCCGCCCTCGGGCGCGGACTCGTATCCCTTCGCCACGGCGAAGAACGCCTCCGGATCATAGCGGGATTCGAGGATTTGAATTAGCGTTCTTTTATCCGGCAGTACCGCCGCCTGCGACTCTCCGGCGGAGAGTCCTTCCGTCATCCCGTAGTCTTTGGCATCCACCATTTGCGACTCCTCGCGAAGGATTTCCTGATTGAAAAGCGTGATGAGCCGCTTCTCCTCCTCCAGGCGCTTCCGGTACTCCGCTTCCTCCGTAATGTTCGGATTATAGAACAGCACCGTCACGTCAAAGAACCGTGTCAGCAGCTCCAGGCAGGAAGTGGAGCAGGGCGCGCAGCAGGCATGCAGCAGCAGACGCTTCCGTACGCCCTCCTTTTCCAGCCCCGCGACAATCTCATCCATCTGCCTGCGGTAATTTGGTTTTTGTCTGTTCCCCTTCACTTCCACGACTTTCATTCTTCTTTACATGTATTGTCATGTTATCAAATCACGATTTGTCAAATTTAGATTTGTCAAATCATGATTTGTCAAATTACGATTTGATATCCGGCAATTCGTACGGGTTGATTTCCGTGTCCGGTACGTGCTGTGTGTACGATGGTTCGAGGGCGTCCTCCGGGAGGCCGAGATAAGCCGCGGCGAGGGCGCAGCCTGCGGGGCCGCAGGATGTGACCCGCACCTGCAGGGCTTCCGCGATCTGCTCCGCTGTCACGTCATCCAGCAAAACGCTTTCTCCGGCGCGAAGGACATTGGAGGGAAGATACAGCGTATCGCCCAGGGGCTTTCCCTTCAACTGCCGGATGATGTCGCCCCCGGTGAGAAGACCGGAGACGGTGATGTGTTCCCCGAAGAAATCATTGCGCACGGGATAGAGGTGCACCATGCGTTCCGGCGCAAGGGCGGCGGCCTCCGCAAAGAGCATGCGGAGAACAGGGAAGATCAATTCGCCGGTGCAAAACGCCGCGTCCGATGTCTGCATGTTTTCCGCTGAGCGGCTTGTGCGCCATGGAGCCGGGACCCCGGGCCCGGCGGAATGTCCGGCGCAATGGAGCGAAGCGGAATCATCAGACATCCGGGCAGGCGCCTTATACCGGCGCAGCGCCTCCCGGAACTCATCGATCAGAAGCCGCGTCATCCCGACGCCGTTCTCCATCTGCGGAAAGCCGTCATAGGCCTCCGCGGGCGGGATGAGGCCGTCGATGATGCCGCACAGTTCGCCGTAATCCCCGCTCTCCTCGCCCGCTGCAAGCGCAGCGCGGATTTCCTCTCTGGCGGAGAGCAGATACCACTCGTCTCCCGCGTAAACAAAACGGTTCCCGCGTTCCCGTAACGCGCGTTCCTGAAAGGCATGAATCTGCGATAACACCCGCTTTGCCTCCGCGGGCGTATACGGCTCCAGCGTCGTCAGCCTTTCCCTGTGCTTCGTGATGCCGACCGGCACGACGGAAACGGACTGCAGGCCGGGCGCGTAATCCTCAAACAGCTCCCGCATCGAGCGGTCCAGCTCTTCGCCGTCATTCCAGTCCCTGCAAAGCACGATCTGCCCGTTCAGCTCGATGCCGGTCCCCTCGGCCGCAAGGCGCTTCGCCTTTTCCAGCGCTTCCCCCGCCTTCGGATGCCGCAGCATCCTGCATCGAAGCTCCGGGTTGGTCGTATGAAAACTCACGTTGATCGGGGAAAGGTGATATTCCAGAATGCGGTCGATCTCGCGGTCGGTCATGTTCGTCAGCGTTACGTAATTGCCCTGCAGAAAGGAGAGCCTTGCATCGTCATCCTTGAAATACAGCGTCGGACGCATGCCCTTCGGCATCTGGTCGATGAAGCAGAAGACGCAGCCGTTACAGCAGGAACGGTAATCATCCATGAGGCCGCGCTCGAAGCCCAGGCCCAGGTCCTCATACGGGTCCTTCTCAATTTCCAGCTCCCACTCTTCGCCCGCACTTCCTTCCGTCTCCGCGGTTTCCGCTTCCGCATCCGCCGCTCCTGCTGCCCCGTCTCCCTTGCGAATCAGGACGACGATCTCCTCCTGCTGGCAGGCCAGACGGTAATCAAAGATATCACGGATCTCCCTGCCGTTGACGGACAGCAGAACATCACCGGCCTCGATGCCCATTTCCTCCGCAATCGAACCGGCCTCCACGCCGCTGATGATGTGCTCTTTTGCATGATGCCGTTCTGTCATTCTTCTGATGATGCTCTTTCCTGCAATCCGCTTCCGCCCCGCAGCGACCGTTCCATCTGCTCAGGCCGCATTCCATCCGCGGCAGTCCTGTCAAATGAAATAAGGTACACCTGGTTCCCTTCCTCCGGCGCAAACACGGTTGCCGCCGCATAGCGCTCGCATCTGCCGTAATTCGAGACAACAATCTCCCCGCTCTCTTCGTCATATCCCGTGATCGTCATCCAGTGCCAGCGGATATCATCCAGCTCGTCCGCCTTATGATTCAATATCAGAATCACCACGGGTGTGTCAAGACCGAGACGCTCACGCAAAAAAGATGTCGCCTCCTCCACGGAAGCGCGTTCATACTGCTTCTGCGCCGTCACGCTCACATCATGCTCTTTGGCATATGCGGTAAATTCTGTAATGTATTTATCCGGATCGGGAAAGCCCATCATGCCGGTCGTCATGTGCTGCCGGAACATCGCGGTCATATGGTCCAGATAATATTTTCGGGAAAAGACCTCCGCCTTTGCGGACGCGCCTTCCCCGGACGGTTCCGAAGGAGGCGCCGGCAGATCCGGCACCATGCCGATCCCGTAATACGCGGCAAGATTCGTCGCGCTCACCGCGGCACAGCCCGAAAGCTTCCGCCACGGATTGCGGAACCAGTCCTGCGAACCGCCGTAAGCGGTTTTGCCGTCTGTCAGGGAGATTTGCGGAAAATGCGTCAGGGAAACCATGCGCTTACACAAGCAGACCGAGTTTCTTTTTCAGCTTGGACAGCGTACGGACGGAGATCTTATAGGCGGCCTCATCGCCCTTTTTCATCACCTCGTTCAGATAATCCCTGTTCTTCATGAGGTCATTGTATTTTTCGCGGACGGGCGCGAGTTCCTCCGCCACCGCCTCGCCGACCGCCACCTTAAAGTCGCCGTAGCCCTTTCCTTCAAATTCGCGCTCAATCTCTTCCATCGTCTTTCCGGTCACGGAGGAATAGATCACCATCAGGTTGTTGATGCCGTCCTTTCCTTCGCGGAAGACGACTTCCTTTTCGGAATCCGTGACCGCGCGCTTGAATTTGTTGACGATCACCTTCGGGTCTTCAATGATCGTGATCCAAGCATTCGTGTTTTCGTCCGACTTGGACATCTTTTTCGAAGGATCCTGCAGGCTCATCACGCGGCCCCCGGTTTTGGGAATGTAGGCCTCCGGCACGCGCAATACATCACCGCAGACGCTGTTGATGCGCTGCGCGATGTCACGCGTGATCTCCAGATGCTGCCGCTGGTCTTCGCCGACCGGCACGTAGTGTGCCTGATAGAGCAGGATGTCCCCCGCCATCAGGGAAGGATAGGTGAAGAGCCCCGCATTGATGTTATCCGCATGCGCGGCGGATTTGTCCTTGAACTGCGTCATGCGCGACAGCTCGCCGAACTGCGTATAGCAGGACATGATCCAGCCCATCTCCGCGTGGGTCGGCACATGGCTCTGCACAAAGAGCAGCGTCTTTTCGGGATCCAGGCCGCAGGAAAGGAGCAGCGCATAGGCCTCCAGGGACTGGGCGCGCAGCTGCGCCGGATCCATGCGCACCGTCAGGGAATGCAGGTCCGCAATGAAATAAGCACAGTCATATTCATCCTGCAGGCGTGCCCATCCGCGCACCGCGCCGATGTAATTGCCAAGCGTAAACGTGCCCGTCGGCTGGATGCCGCTGACCATGATCTCCTTGCTCATAACACTGCCACCGCCTCAATCTCCACACGGGCATCCTTGGGAAGCGCCGCCACCTGAAAGGCCGCGCGTGCCGGGAACGGCTCCGCAAAAAAGGTCGCATAAACCTCGTTCATCGCCGCAAAATCCGCAATGTCCTTTAACAGCACCGTTGTCTTAACGACATTCTTCATGTCGCCGCCTGCCTCCTTGAGGATGTTCTGAATGTTGGTCAGGCTCTGCTTCGTCTGTGCTGCGATATCATCACCCGCAAACGCGCCCGTCGCCGGATCGATCGGCAGCTGGCCGGAAACATACACCGTCTTTCCCTCCGCGGCAATCGCCTGCGAATACGGCCCGATCGCCGCAGGTGCGTTTTTCGTGACAATCGCTTGTAAACTCATTTTCTTACCTCCTGAATACAAAAAAAAAGAAATCGTGTTACATCATTCATTATAATACAGCGGTGCCCGTTTTCAACCTCTTCTTTTCCGCGGACCGTGTTTCCGCACATGCAGAAGGGGCGTCAGCTGTATCAGCAAACGCCCCTTCTAGAACTCCTTGTCCAACGGACCATACCTCCGTACTTTCCTGACTCTCCTTCTACCCTCCGCATCCTGTCGTCTCATCCGTTTGTGGAGTCCGGCGAATCCCATTCCATGATGGCCGCCGCGTTTTCCTCCCGCTGTGATGTCTCAGGCTTCCGGGTCGTCATAATCTGTGGATCGGTTTTGGTGATTCAGTTGTTTTTCGGACCGTACCTTCCTTTCTGAACCGCCGGGCTTTCTCTTCGCCCCTTGATCCGTCTTTTTGGGGAACCGCTCCTATGTAAAGTCTTGCTTTCCTTACCTCCTGCGGTTTCCCCCGGCACCGTTTCGCCGGTACCGTCTCTCAATCTCTTGATTTACTGTCATTATACGCCGCTGTTTTAAAGTTGTCAATATACTTTTTGATTATTTTAAAATAGTCGGAATATTCTCTCGATTTCGCACAGTTTCATTCTGCGGTTCATCATAAAAACAGGTGCAAAACTCTTATTTTATGCGTCTTCTGATAAATGTCTGGTTCAGTCCCGGCTGGTTCGGATGCTCCACATCGCGGATCTCCAGCACGTCCGAAAACTCCTCGATGAAGCTGCGCAGCTTCTTGGTCGGGAAGCCATAGTTGCGCGGGTCGAAGCCCGGGATCCGGCGGCCGAGCTGCATGCCGATGTTAGAGAGGATGACCTCGTCCTCCTCGCGGCTGTCGATGATATCGAGGATGGTCTTCTCCACCTTCTTCCGGGAGGAAACATCGACCGGCTCCTCCTGCTCCGCATGGTTTTCTTCCGGCAGCTCCGCTTCCGGCGCCTCGACGGTTTCCTGCGCGGCCTTTGTCTTCCGGCTCTGCGTCTTCTTTGCGCCTCCCTTCTTTGCGCGGGAGGCCGTTCCGCTCTTTGCCTCCGGCTCCTGCTCTTTGCTCTCCGCCGCGGCGTCACCGCCCTTGTATAAGAGGTTCAGCCACTTGAATTCGCGGCAGGCGGCGGCCAGGGCGAAGGTGGAGTTGTTCACCTCTCCCATGCCGATCACCATCTTGCCGCCCTCGCGCAGGCGGATCGCCAGCTTTGTGAAATCGCCGTCCGAAGACACGATGCAGAAGGCATCCACGTCTCCCGTATGCAGGATGTCCATCGCGTCGATAATCATCGCGGAATCCGTGGCGCTCTTTCCCTTGGAGTTGTTTTCCTGATAAGCCGGCGCCAGCGCGTGCGTGCGCATGGCCTCCCGCCAGCCCTTCACCTTCCAGACCTCATTGTTGCCGTACACGCGGCGGTAGGTCGCGAAGCCGAATTCGCTCAGCTCCGCCATGATGGTGTTCGCATACTTCGCCGGCACGTTCTCCGCGTCGATCAGAAGCGCGATCCGGAGGTTCCCGTTTAAGGGCGCGTCCTCCGCAATGTTAATCATATCCTGTACTTTTGTTTTTCCCTTACTCATGCTTACCTCGCTGAAATATATCCCTGTTCCTTCAAGAGCTCCGCACAGAGCACGGCGCCGCCCGCGGCCCCGCGCAGGGTGTTGTGCGAAAGCCCCACAAACTTCCAGTCATAGACGCTGTCCTCGCGCAGTCTTCCGATCGAAACGCCCATGCCTCTTTCGTAATCCACATCCAGCGCCACCTGCGGCCGGTTGTCCTCCTCCAGATACTGTATGAACCGCGCGGGGGCGCTTGGCAGCTTCATGTCCTGCGGCACACCCTTAAACGTGCGCAGCTTTTCAATCAATTCTTCCTTCGTCGCCTTTTCCCGCAGCCGGATAAAGACGGCGGCCGTGTGGCCGTTTAAGACCGGCACGCGGATGCACTGCGTCGTGATGACGGGAAGCTCCGCCTTCACGATCACGCCGTTTTCGATATGCCCGAAAATCTTGAGCGGCTCCTGCTCCGACTTCTCCTCCTCGCCGCCGATGAAGGGAATGATGTTGCCCTGCATCTCCGGCCAGTCCTGAAAGGTCTTGCCCGCGCCGCTGATCGCCTGATAGGTCGTCGCCACCACTTCATACGGCTCGTACTCCTGCCAGGCCGCGAGCACCGGCGTGTAGCTCTGGATGGAGCAGTTGGGTTTCACCGCCACAAAGCCGCGGCTGACGCCGAGGCGCTTTTTCTGGTCCTCGATGACGGCCGTGTGCTCCGGATTGATCTCCGGGATGATCATCGGCACATCAGGTGTCCAGCGGTGCGCGCTGTTGTTGGAGACGACCGGCGTCTCCGTCAGCGCGTAAGCCTCCTCGATTTCGCGGATCTCTTCCTTTGTCATGTCCACGGCGGAAAAGACGAAATCCACCTGGGAGGCGACCTTTGTGACCTCCTGCACGCTCATGACCTGCAGGTCCTTCACCGCGGCGGGCATCGGCGTATCCATCTTCCAGCGCTCGCCGACCGCTTCTTCATAGGTTTTTCCGGCGCTGCGCGGGCTTGCCGCCACCACCTTCACTTCAAACCAGGGATGGTCCTCCAGCAGGCTCACGAAGCGCTGTCCCACCATGCCCGTTGCGCCGAGAACGGCGACTTTTAATTTCTCGCTCATACTTGCTCCTTTTTTATCGTCCTGACTGTTGTGCAATCATGCTGATCTCTATTTCACGCAGCGTACGCTCATGCAGCGCAATGACCTTCTCCATTGCCTCCGTCCCCGGCGCGCCCTGCGTGAGGCGCTTTTCCACGCAGGTCTTTAAGCTGACGGCTTCGAAGACATCCTCCTCAAACTGCGGCGAAAATGTCTTCAGCTCCTCCAGCGGCAGATCGTCGATCGCGCAGTTCTTCTCAATGCAGTGCAGCACCAGTTTGCCGATGATACCGTGCGCATCACGGAAGGGCACGCCCTTCTTCACAAGATAATCCGCGGCATCCGTCGCGTTCGTAAAGCCCTTCACCGCGCTGCGTTCCATGACATCCTTATGAAAGGTGATGCCCTTCAGCATTTCCGTAAAGAGCGCAAGGCTTTCGTTCACCGTATCAAAGGCGTCAAAGGCCTGCTCCTTGTCCTCCTGCATGTCCTTGTTGTACGCCAGCGGCAGCCCCTTCATTGTTGTCAGCAGGCTGAGCAGGTCGCCGTAAACGCGCCCCGTTTTGCCGCGCACGAGCTCCGCGATGTCCGGATTCTTTTTCTGCGGCATGATGGAGGAGCCGGTGGCAAAGGCATCGTCGATCGTGATGAAGCGGTATTCATCGCTGTTCCAGAGGATGATCTCCTCCGCAAAACGCGACAGGTGCATCTGGACGGTCGCAAGCGCCGCAAGGTATTCGATCAGATAATCCCGGTCCGAGACGCCGTCCATCGAGTTGTCGCAGACGCCGTCGAAGCCAAGGAGCGCCGCCACATAGTCCCGGTCCAGCGGGTAGGTTGTTCCGGCGAGCGCACCGCTCCCTAAGGGGCAGACATTCATTCTTTCATAAATATCCGCGCAGCGGTCGGCGTCACGCTTGAACATCTCAAAGTACGCGCCCAGGTGATGGGCTAGCGTCACGGGCTGCGCCTTCTGCAGATGCGTAAAGCCCGGCATGCAGGTATGCAGATGCTCCTTCATCAGCGCGTGCAGCGTCCGAAGCATCTCAAGCAGCAGCGCACGCATGCCGGTGATCTGCTCCCTCGTATACAGACGCATGTCCAGCGCCACCTGGTCGTTGCGGCTGCGGCCGGTGTGCAGCTTTTTGCCGGCGTCGCCGATCTTCTCGATGAGCTTCGCCTCGACAAAACTATGCACGTCTTCGTACGCGCCAGCATCCTCCGCCTGCTCCTCCCGCAGCTCCGTCAGCCCCTTCACGATCGCGTCGGCTTCCTCCTGCGGAATGATCTGCTGCTTCCCGAGCATCTTCGCGTGCGCGATGCTTCCCTCGATATCGACATCCAGCAGACGGATGTCAAAACCGATGGAGGCGTTGAACGCCCACACCGCGTCATCTGTTTTTCCTTCAAATCTGCCGCCCCATAACTGCGCCATATGTTTCACCTCTCAGTGGAATATTGACTTCTCATTGTACCACAAGACCCGCGTGTCGCGCATCCGTGCATCGTCCCCTTCTGTCAGCATCCCGTCAGAAAGGCGTGCGCCTCCCGCAGCACCTTCCGCGCGGTTTCAAACTGGAAAATCTCCATTGCCTCCTCATAGGTCATCAGACGGATGTCCGCGATCTCCGCTTCCTGCGCTTCCCACTGCGGATTTTCGCAGTACGCAAGGAAATAGACAACCTCCTTGAGCGGTGCGTTTTCGAGCCGGTGATTCACCGGACGGACGACGGAGGTACGAAAACCCTCGATAAAGCGGATGTCCGTCAGCCCCGTTTCCTCGCGGATTTCGCGCCGTGCGGTCTCCTCCTCCGTCTCCTTTCCCTCAACATGTCCCTTCGGAAAACCGTAGAAGCCCTTCTGCGAATAAATGATCAGATAGCGCGGGTCTTCCCTGCTTCCGGTATAGACAACTGCCCCGCAGGATTTTTCCATATGATTTCTCCTAAATCACCAGCATCGCGTCCCCGAAGGAAAAGAAGCGGTAACGCTCGCGCACGGCTTCCTCATATGCTTTCAGCACCTGTTCCCTGCCGGCAAAGGCGCTTACCAGCATCAGCAGGGTCGACTGCGGCAGATGAAAATTGGTGATGAGCCCGTCCATGACCTGGAACCGATACCCCGGGTAGATAAAGATATCCGTGGTGCCGGAGAGCTTGTCGTGATGTACATCCGCCGCGCCCGGCGGGCGTATGGCATCCGGTGAGCGGCTTGTGTGCCATGGAGCCGAGAC
>JAFSPF010000084.1 GCA_017443065.1 Lachnospiraceae bacterium | reverse complement strand
GTTGTTCGTCACGCCCCTGTCCTCTGGTCTTGTACGCCTCGACCATCTTTTTCAGATCCACGTTCGTGACCTTTTCCTTCTGCGTCTCCCAGATCTTTTTGCCGTCCTCGCCCTCGCCGACGATCATGTTGCGGTGCAGGGTGGTATGTCCCTCCGCAGGGAGTTTGATCCACATACCCTTACCGAACTTGTCCTCGTGGACGTGGTTCGCACGCACCACGAAGGTCTGCCACGGCCTCTTGTCCCCCTTGTCCTGATTGGGAATCAGAATACAGGTGTAGTCCTTGCCGTCCTTCGCGGTGAAGGTGTCCTTCACGCAGCCCTTGCCGAACTTCAGCGTAATCTCCTTGTATTCCTTCTGTTCCTGTTCCTGCGCGGCTGCAAGCTTCTCAAACGCTTCCTTTGCCACCTGTTCCGGCGTGCGATCGCTCACCGGCTTTTCCGCCTGCGGTGCCTGTGACGCCTCCTGCGCCATCGCTTCTTCCCGTCTTTCGGCGATCCCCTCCAGCGCGTCCCGTACCGCTTCCTTTGTTTCCTGTACGCCCTGCATGTTGTTCATTTCCATAATGCCCCTCCTTTTACTCTACGGTGTCTGTTACGTCATCAGTGTCAAAGTTGTTTGCAAAATCCTCCGGAACCTGCGCACGCTCGTCCTCTTCGGATTCGGAAACCGGTGTCTGGTCTTCATACTCGTCCTCTTCGCTCTCCTCGTCCTCGACATAATCGCCGTCGGGGCCGCCTGCCTTGAACTTGAAGAAGTAGTAAACGCCTCCTGCGGCTGCACCGAGCAGGATGATGATGATCCAGGAAAGAATACCGCCCTTCTTTTTTTCTTCAGGCTCCTCTTCTTCCTCCGGTTCTTTTTCTTCCTCCTCCGGTTTTTCCTCTTCTGCCGGTTCTTCCTCTGCGGGTTCTTCTGTCTCAGCAGGTGTGTTGTTTGTGATTGTGACCGTACCTTCCGGCTGCGGAATTGCGCTCTCCGGTACCGCCGTGTTCTGCGGCAGCGTCTCGCTCGTCTCCGTTACGTTCAGAAGATCACGCTCCGATACTTCCGTGAGGAAATACACTGTCTCGTTTTCGCCGTTTCGGTCAACGATCAGATAGAACACCTTCTCGCTTTCCGTCTGAATCGTATAGAACTCTTTTCCGCGTTCCCTGTTTTCGATATACGATGTTCCGGATGAAGAGGAACTGTCTGCATCCTCATCATCGCTGTCCTCCGACGAACTGTCGGAAGACCCGGAATAATACGAGGAACTGCCCGAGGACGGATACGGTGTGATCGCGTTGCCGTTTCCGTTGGTCGTAACATGCTCTGTCACATTTGCCTGCGCCGTCGTCGGTTCCGTCGGTGTCGCGTTCTCCGGAAGCTTCTCGGTCGTTCCGTCATCTTTCTTTTCCGGATCTTTGTAATACGGATTCTGTGTCCGGTAGACTTCGGACATGTTGCCGGCATTGTCCATCGCCTGAATCGTGAAATATTCATAGTTGGAATCAAATTCCTGCAGGCGGATGTTGAGCGTACCGTTCGTGATACCCTCCGTGAATTCATGACCGTTCACATAGATCACCTTGATGCCGGAATGAGAATCAATCGCGTGAATCGAAAGCAGCCCGTCGCTGACAGACGCGTTGATCGTCGGATTCGTCCGGTCAAAACAGACTACCGCGCGGTTCCGCTCATAGGTCTTGCCCTTTGTGTCCGTCACTTCCACATAGATCACGCAGTTTTCGGAAATATCCACGCTCATCGTGTCCGTGATCTCCGTCCATGTGCCGTTCGTTCCGATGCGCGTGCGCACCTCCCTGATGATGAAGTTTCCGGTATCGGAAATATCCCTCACGCTCACGGATACGGTCGCCTTGTCGCTGTACCATCCGGGCGGCGACGTAATCGTAATCAATACATCCGGCACCTTGTAAGCACACTTCGTATGGTCTTCCGCACAGACTTCGCAGTCCGGGTTATAGGAATGCTGCGTGCACTTGTCATCACAGATACAGACCTTTTCCGGTTCCGGTTGTTCCTCACCGGTATCCCCCTCCTGCGGCGTGTCTCCTGTAGTGCCGTCTCCTGTTCCCTCTGTGCCGTCACCGGTTCCTCCGTCTTCGCTGCCGGTATCCTCCTCCTGCGGTGTCGTATCCGTCGGTGTCGTATCGCCGGTTGTCGCTTCCTCCGGAAAGCCGTCCTCGGGGATGCCGCTTTCATCCTTAATCACCTGTGGGATGTCTTCCACGGGATTCGGTGTCTCCTCCGCCGGCTGTTCGTCTGTAGGTGTTTCCGTCGAGGTTTCCGCAGGTGTCCCTTCCGGATTCTCCGCAGGGAAATCGCCCGGCGTTTCCTCCGCGTGCACGGTTGCCGCGTTATCACTGTTCGACAGCGCCGCGCTGATCGGCAGCACCGCCACCATCAGGGTCAATATCAGCGATGCCAGCACTCTTTTGATCTGTACTTTTTTCATGGGCCTTTGCCTCCTTCTCCTTTTTGCCTGCCTTTGGTTCCGTTATCTCACCGGTCTCTTCAAACAGCTTTTTCATCTTCTCCGCGTCCTCCCTGCGCATGCTCATGACCTGTGAGGCTGAAATGTTGAGTTTTTTGAAGAATTTCTGCATCTCCACTGCCGCCATCTGATCGCGTTCCTCGACGAGCGCCGCGTGCTTTTTCTCAAGCTCTGCCATCTGGCGCTCGACCTTATCGACCTCGCGGCAAATCTTGTGGTACGTCATATCACACCTCCGTTCTCGAAATAAAAGATGGGATTGTAGTACACGCCGTTCTTTAAGCACTCGATATGCAGATGCGGCCCGGTACTGCTACCGGTATTTCCCGATTCCGCGATCTGCATCCCCTTCGCAATCGGCTGGCCTGCCGTGACGTTCAGCGTCTTCAAATGCGCATACCGCGTGCTCACACCCTCTGCGTCTTCGATGATGACGTAGTAGCCGTACCCGTCCGGATCATAGGCAGCTGTCATGACCGTGCCGTTCTGGGAAGCAAAGACGGGTGTCCCCTCCGGTACACCGATATCCAGTCCCCTGTGCAGTTCCATGGACGTGGCATCGAAGGGGTCTGCACGATAGCCGTAGTTCGACGTAATCCGGCTGTACCAATCCATCTGCAGGGGCGATTCCAAAGTCTGCATCGCACCGTGCGAATCGTTATAGACCTGATACAGCTCCTGCGCGTCGGTGTTGCCGGCAAGCTTTTCGTTTACGATGTCCTCCATCGGCTTCACTGTCAGCGTCACGACAAGGATTTTGGCTTCGTACTCTTCTTCCTCGTCCTCCCCCGTCTCCTCGTTATGTACCGTTCGTGTCCTTGTTTCCGTTTTCTCCTCTGTCGTCAGCGTGTACATCTCGTTAAAGATCGCAGTCAGCTCCGCCTCCACGTCCGCCGCCGTAAACTCTCCGTATTTTGCGGAAAGATAGTTGATCAGCGTAAACGGATTGTGCCCGATATCCCCGAGATCATACTCGTAATCGTCATAACCGGGATTGTCCGTTTCGATGCCCGCAATACTGACCGCTAAGTCCGCCTCCATCTTTGTGAAGTTCAGTGCAACCGCTTCGATCTCGTCCGGATCGCTCTGGTATGTTCCCACCATGGTTGTCGACACACCGCCCCCGAACATCGCGACACAGCTCATCATCATCGTCATCAGCGTGATCATCAGAAGCGCCATGCCGCCCATCACGATGAGGGCGTGTTTGTTCCTTGTGATGATCTGCTTCAGTTTTCCGGTAACGACCGTTGTCTGCTGCAATTCCGCAGCGGCTTTCTGCGCATACGCGGCAGCTTTAGCACCCCCTGCCGCCTTCTGTGCACGGAGGGCTTTGGCATATTCGCGCTTGATGCGCTGCTTCTGGATGCGCTTCTGAAAAAACTTCTTTTGGATGTCGGGATTCTCTTCCAGATACTTCTCGTAACGGTAGGCGGTCTCCGCCTTGAACTGACGCGCTTCCAGCGCATGTACCTTTGACTGTTTCCGTACCCCGCGATTCCTCTGGTTTCTTTTAATGAAGCTGTGTGCACGCTCCGCCTGGGATTCGATCTTATGCGTCCCCTCGACCGCGGAATTGTCCTTTTCATTCTCCGCGACCTTTTTGTGGACGAAGTTGTTTGCTTCCATCGTCATCTGGCGTTTCGTGCGCTTTACAACCCCCTCATGCTTCACGGGTTTCGGCTTGTTCGTCGTTTCCAGCACATGCGTCGTCTTTCCCGTCTTTTCGTCATATTGGCGGACAAGACGGTATTCGCTCTTGTGCGGTGCTCTGTTTTTGGCTTTGGCGGTCTTTTCACCGGCCTGTTCCGCCTTTGTGCGAAGTTTTATTAGCTTTGCGCTCTCCATTCCCGGTTTTTCAAATTCCGCCGCCTCCGCACCGATGCGCTCCGTAAACGACGTGTCCGCATTGGAAAAGTCATACTTCTCTTTGGTCGCGTTCTTCCTGCGCTGAAAATGCCTGCCGAGATAGCGCCCCTTGCTGCGTTCACCCTGATACGTATCCTGCGCAGGAGCGCGTGTCTCCTGCGGCTGTCCCCTTGCAAGCGTCTTGATCTCCCTGTTACCGATCTCCATCTGCATCCTCCCCCTTGTCTTCCTTTGCTTCCTCCGGTTTCGTGTTCATGATGCGGAAGGTCTCCGTATCCTGCGGATAGCGGTCGATGAACGGAATGACCACGTTGTCAAATAAGATCAGACCGCTGCCTGCCTCCGCGTTGGTAACACTTCTGAGCTGCTTTTCCGAAAGCCCCAGCTTGTCCGCAAGGATGGTCTGGTCTTTCGCGTTCTGGTTCAGCAGGTAGACAAAATCGCTGTTGCCCAGAATCCCTTCGATCTCCTCCGAACGCAGGAAATCACCGACGTTCTGTGTCAGCCCGGTCGGGATACCGCCCCATTTACGGAAACGCTTCCAGATCTCCACCGAATACTGCGCCGTCTGCTTGTCACGCAGCAGCAGATGAAACTCGTCGCAGTAGTAGCGCGTTGCCACATGCCGCTCGCGGTTCTTCGACACACGGTTCCACACCGCGTCCTGTACGATCAGCATCCCGAGTTCCTTTAAGGCATTGCCGAGATCACGGATGTCGAAGCAGATGATGCGGTTGGTGGAGTCCACGTTGGTGTGGTGGTTGAAGTAGTTCTGGCT
>JAFSPF010000083.1 GCA_017443065.1 Lachnospiraceae bacterium | reverse complement strand
CCATCCGGCCCTGCCGGACCGGGCAAAAAAGGAACGCGGCCTGTTTTCCTGCTGGCTGTCTTTTGCGCTGACCGTGGCGCTTTTGGCGGTCATCAACTATTTCTTCTTCTTCGGGATGGTGGTCTTTCTGCTCCTGTACGGCGTGCTTCGTTACGGAAACAGAAGGTATCTGGAGCACCTTCCGAAGATGGCGGGCTTTGCCCTGTTCGCCGGCGTCTGCGGCGTGATGATGGTTTCCTTTTATCTTTTCCTCGCCTATGAGGGGGTGGCCGGAAACAGCAGACTGTCCAGCACGCTGACGGGCTACGACCTTCTGGTGTATAACAATCCGCGGATGTATCCGGATTTTCTCAAGAGCATGGTGATGACGCCGGATATCATCGGCCGGGGGACGCTGTTTTATTCGGGCAATGTCAAAAACGCCTCGCTGGCCTTCTATCTGCCGATGTTCGGCGTGTCGGGGATCGCCGCGTATTTCCGCATGACGCGCGGCACGAAGGATCTCGTCAAAAAGGTGCTCGTATCCTGCGCCGTGATTGCGCTGATCCCGGCCTTCAATGCGGCCTTTGTGATGCTGAACAATACCTATTACGCCAGGTGGTATTACATGCCCTGTCTCTTTGCGGCGCTCGCAACGGCAAAGGTTCTGGAAAGCGCAAGATATGCGGACTTAAAGCGCGGCACCGTCATCCAGACGGCGCTCTTTCTGCTGATGATTCTGGTGTACTTCCTGCCCTCCAAAAACGACGAGGGCGAGCTTGTCATGTTCAACATGTCGGACAATCCGAATTATTTTATCGTGGATGCGATTGTCTCCGGCGTGCTGACGCTGCTGCTGATCCTGATCGTGTTTCTGGTCCGGCGGCGGGCGCTGCGCATGAAGGTCCTGTTTATCGTCACGATTGCGGCATCCGTTGCCATGACGATGAACGTGCTCGGCAAGGGGAAAAGCCTCATCAGCAATTACGGCATGGAGAAGTGGCGGGAGCAGATGCTGGAGGTCGTGCCCAAGCTTCCGGCGGAGGGCTTTTACCGCACGGAAACGGATGATACCGCAACGAATTACGAGATGGTCTGGGGCTTCCCGACCGTACACTGCTTTTTGTCCACCGTGCCCTCGCAGATCTTTGATTTTTATAACGGGACGGCGGGGATTTCCCGCTGGGTGGAATCGGAGCTGTCCCTCGACAGGCCGGGCTTGCGTGCCCTGCTTTCCTGCCGTTACTATATCTGGAACAGCGACATCTACGGGGACGGGGAATTCGGCAAGGGCGAAGGCGTTTACGGCTATGATGAAATCGTTTATGAGGACCACGGCCTGACCGTGTATGAAAATAAAAACTTCATTCCGCCGGGCTTTCCCTTTCCGTATTACGTGAAGCAGTCCGTTTTTGACGAACAGAACAAATCCGCAAGGGACAAGATCCTGGTGAAGGCCCTGATTCTTTCGGATGAGGATGCGGCAAGGTTTGGCCATCTGATGGAGGAGCTTCCGGAGGAGCAGCTGACGTCCTTTGTCAGCAATGCGGAGTTTGATGATCTCTGCGCCGCACGCGCCGCAAGCGCCTGTATCCGTTTTGAAACGGATACCGACGGCTTTACCGCACGGACCGCGCATCTGGAGAAGGAGAGTCTCCTGTTCTTTTCCGTTCCGGCGGCGGAGGGTTTTACGCTGTATGTGGACGGAGAGGAGAAGGAGATGATCATCGCGGATTACGGTCTGATGGCGGTGCAGGTCCCTGCCGGCACGCATGAGGTGGAAGCGGTGTACCGTCCGCCCTTCCGGGGCGCGGGCAGGCTGATTTCGATCCTCGGCGTGCTCATTGCGCTCGTTTTCGGAACCTTTTATAATATTAGGCAGCGTCGAAATCCTTAAAAGGAGGAATGCACATGGGCATGACGATGAGCCAGAAGATTCTGGCAAAGCATGCGGGACTATCCGAAGTAAAGGCCGGTCAGCTGATCGAGGCGAAGCTGGATCTGGTGCTCGGCAATGATATCACTTCTCCCGTCGCCATTAAGGAAATGGAGAAGTTCAAAAAGGAGGGCGTGTTTGACAGGGAGAAAATTGCGCTGATCCTGGATCACTTTGTTCCCGCAAAGGATATCAAATCCGCGGAGAACTGCAAATGCGTGCGTGATTTTGCCTCCGGTCACGGGATCACCAACTTTTTCGATGTGGGCGAGATGGGCATCGAGCACGCGCTGATTCCGGAAAAAGGACTGGCGCTGCCGGGCGATCTCATCATCGGCGCGGATTCCCATACCTGCACCTACGGCGCGCTCGGCGCGTTTTCGACCGGCGTCGGCTCCACGGACATGGCGGCGGGGATGGCAACGGGAACATCCTGGTTCAAGGTGCCCGCCGCGCTGAAGTTTGAGTTGAAGGGAAAGCCCGCGAAATATGTCACGGGTAAAGATCTGATCCTGCATATCATCGGCATGATCGGCGTTGACGGCGCGCTGTACCGCTCCATGGAATTCTGCGGGGAGGGCGTGCAGTATCTGAACATCGACGACCGCATGGCCGTTACGAACATGGCGATCGAGGCCGGCGGCAAGAACGGCATCTTCCCCGTGGATGCGGTAACAAAGGAATACCTTGCGGCGCATGCGCCGGGAAAAACCTTTGAGGTTTATGAGGCGGATCCGGATGCGGAATATGATGCGGTCCATGAGATCGATCTTTCCGCACTTCAGCCCACGGTTGCCTTTCCGCATCTGCCGGAAAACACCAAAACCTTTGATGACATCGGGGAGCTGCGAATCGACCAGGTGGTGATCGGCTCCTGCACCAACGGTCATATTTCCGATCTGCGGATGGCGGCGGAGCTGATGCGCGGAAAGCACATCGCGAAACACGTGCGCTGCATCGTGATTCCCGCCACGCAGAAGATTTATCTGGAAGCGCTGGAGGAGGGTCTGGTGAAGACCTTCATCGAGGCCGGATGCGTGGTTTCCACCCCCACCTGCGGCCCCTGCCTCGGCGGCTACATGGGGATCCTTGCCTCCGGGGAGCGCTGTGTTTCGACAACCAACCGTAATTTCGTGGGCCGCATGGGCGCGATCGATTCCGAGATCTACCTCGCCTCCCCGGCGGTGGCCGCGGCAAGCGCTGTGGCGGGACGGCTGGCAAGTCCGGTCTGAAAGGAGAGATGCTGAAATGGTAAACGCAAGAGGAAGCGTATTCAAATACGGAGATAATGTGGACACGGACGTGATCATTCCCGCAAGGCATCTGGCGATCACCGATCCCAAGGGATTGGCCGCGCATTGCATGGAGGATATCGACAAGGAGTTCGTCGGGAAGGTACAGGAGGGCGATATCATCGTGGCGGAAAAGAATTTCGGCTGCGGCTCCTCCAGGGAGCACGCCCCGATCGCCATCAAGGCGAGCGGCATTTCCGTCGTGATTGCGGAGACCTTTGCCCGCATCTTTTACCGCAATGCGATCAACATCGGTCTGCCGATCATCGAGTGCGCGGAGGCGGCAAGGGAAATTGCGGCCGGCGATACGGTGTCCGTGGATTTTGATTCCGGCATCATCACGGACGAGACGACGGGAAAAACCTATCAGGGGCAGGCTTTCCCGCCCTTTATGCAGGAGATCATCGACGCCGGCGGGCTGATTAACCGCATCAATGCGCAGGCGTAGTGGTGTAGAAACAGGACGAAGCACCTTGCTGCTGAGTCCGTAATAAAATGTATCGCAAAGCGAGGGTCGCATTCGACCATCACGAAGTGATTTGAACTGTCGAATGCGATTCATGCTTTCGACCGAAGGGAGAAAAGCATGAACAAAATACATATGACAACGCCATTGGTCGAAATGGACGGCGATGAGATGACACGCATCATCTGGCAGATGATCAAGGAAAAGCTCTTGTTGCCGTACATTGATCTGCAGACGGAGTATTATGATCTCGGGCTCAAAAAGCGGGATGAGACGAATGACCAGATCACGACGCTCTCCGCGAATGCCACAAAAAAATACGGTGTCGCCGTGAAATGCGCCACGATCACGCCGAATGCGGACCGCGTGAAGGAATACGGCTTAAAGGAGATGTGGAAGTCCCCGAACGGCACGATCCGCGCCATTCTGGACGGCACGGTCTTCCGCACGCCGATCACGGTCCGGGGAATCCGTCCCTGTGTGCGGAACTGGAAGCAGCCGATCACGATCGCGCGTCATGCCTACGGGGATGTGTATAAGAACACGGAGCTTCGGGCAAGCGGCTCCGGAAAGGCCTATCTTGTCCTGGAGGGAGAGGGCGGTGAAAGCAAAAAAGAGCTGATCCACGAATTCAGGGGCAGCGGCGTCCTGCAGGGCATTCACAACACGGACCGCTCGATCGAAAGCTTTGCGCGCGCCTGCTTCACCTATGCGCTCTCCGAAAAGAAGGATCTGTGGTTCGGTGCCAAGGACACGATCTCCAAGACCTATGACGGGCGCTTCAAGGCCATCTTCGATGAGGTCTATGAACAGGAATACCGGGAAAAATTCCAGGTGGCGGGCATCACGTACTTTTATTCCCTGATCGATGATATCGTTGCCCGCATCATGAAATCGGAGGGCGGCATGATCTGGGCCTGCAAGAACTATGACGGCGATGTCATGAGCGACATGGTTTCCTCCGCCTTCGGTTCGCTGGCCATGATGACAAGCGTTCTGGTCTCCCCGGAGGGCGTGTACGAATACGAGGCCGCGCACGGAACGGTCCAGCGTCATTATTACAAACACCTGAAGGGGGAAGAGACCAGCACGAATTCCGTTGCCACGATCTTTGCCTGGACGGGCGCCCTGAAAAAACGCGGCGAGCTGGACGGAAACGAAGCGCTGGTGCGTTTTGCCGCACGTCTGGAACGGGCGACCTTAAAGACCATAGCCGGCGGTACCATGACAAAGGACCTCGCGCTGATCACCTCCCTGAAGAAGGTCAACGCGGTCAACACGGAAGCGTTTCTGGATGCGGTGGCCGAAGCACTTTAAAAAAAGAGCGAAGGGACTGCTTCGTTTCATTCTTGTTTTGGTGTTCCTGACAGCGCCTTTGGTTCATGCGCTTCCGGTGAACGCCCAGCCGAAACGCATGCCGGACGGCACGGTCTTTGATGCGGAATACTATGCGGCCTGTCATCCGGACGTGGCGGAGGTCTACGGCACGGAGGAGGAGGCACTCTATCGTCATTACCGCCTGTTCGGCATCCGGGAGGGATATCTGAATGTCGCGCCGGGCTTTGACGAATCGCTTATTCCAAAGACCGCGCCTCCCGGAGCGGTCGTCAAGGAGGACGGTACCGTCTTTGACTTTGTCTATTATGCCAACCGCTATCCGGACCTGCTGGATAAGTACGGCCTCAACGAAGCCGCCCTCTGGCAGCATTACCGGACAACCGGGAAAAAAGAGGGCAGACAGTGCGCACCGGAGCCGGCCGCCGCAAACATGATCTACGCAAAGGCGCCGGATGACACGGACCACGCCGTTGCGCTCGGTCTGCTTTCCGCAAACAAGCAGGAGCTGGATGATCTGACCGCCGTGCTGCGCTCCCTGCCGGGGGGGGTCGGTGTCAAGGCCGTGACGACAGACGGAAGTAAGGGCATCAGCTACAACAGCACAAGGGGCTTTTATATCGCCTCCGTCATCAAGGCGCCTTATCTCCTCTATTGTTATAAGGAAATGGAGAAGAACCGGATCTCCCTGAAGGAGAAGCTGACGTATTACGGCTATCATTACAATACCGGCGCGGGGAGCATCAACCGCTCCGCAACCGGCACGGAGTTTCCCCTGCGCGAGGTGCTGTACCGCACGGGATATGAAT
>JAFSPF010000082.1 GCA_017443065.1 Lachnospiraceae bacterium | reverse complement strand
GATATATTTGCAGTTTTCAAGGTTCGTTTGAGCCTTTTTCTTTGGCTCAGTTTTTCATAAATCGCGTTACACTACCAAATAAAAAGTAGTTGAACAGATCCGCAAATCGTTCGTTGGATGACATATAGGCCTTTTGTAACTTGTCTGCTCTCCCCATTCATTACTCCTCCCCATTATGATTTGGATGATTCCCTGTGCAAGGTCTTGTTTTTATATCCCCGTGCATGGAATATAACATGTAGTTTATATTTTGTCAACTATTATTTTATATTTTGTCCATTATGTTTATTCGCTATTATGTTATTGTTTATTCGTATTTACGTTCTTCCGCGGTTGCCTGCCATTGCATGAATGACAGGCGCAAAACAGCCCGCTCCGGCGGGCTTACGTTCACAGATTTGCCGGACGCAAGGGAGGCAAATCATCCTGTGCGTAAAAAAATATAAAAAAAAACTAAATACTGTTAATTCTGAACCGGCATTTTCCGATATATGGTATGAAAGGCAGAAGCAGACACTTGATTTGGTATAGGGGTGTAGCAAAGGCGCATCCGTGCGCACACACACAAGGAGGTGGCATGATGATCTACATCCAGATGGAAATGGCGGACTTTTTCCGTATGCCGGCGGAGCCGTCCTATACCAGGGTCGGAGCCGTGGGCCGTACGGAGAGCTATCAGGGGCGGCAGGAGCTGCGCTCCGCGCGCAATGAAAGACAGGCGCGGGGGGAGAGCGAAGGCTTTTCCGCCATCCTGGCCAGGGAAGAGGCTGCGCTCGTGTAAGACAGCGCAGGGCCGATGCGTTAATAAACTGTAGGGGAGCCGTGCGCGAAATGCGCAGGGCGCAGCAGGGGAAAAGGAGTCTGTGCCCGCCCGGCGCAAAGCAGGCCGGTGCCGGGCTGCCGGGCGTGGCGCTTACTCCGCGCCCAGCTTGATATACACGGTATTGTCTGATAAGATCATGCTGCCCTCCAGGGGAAAGGACGGCATGGCGGCGGCATCCGGCGCGTGTTCTTTGATGCGGGAAGCCTCCGGCGCGGCATAGGGCATGCCGAGATAAGCGAAGAAATAACGGATGCGCGGGGCCGTGCGCCAGCCCGCTTCTTCCGCCGCGTCCCATCCGAAGACGGATTTCCCGATCACCTCCGATACCTCCTCCGTTTCCGCCGCATGCACGCCGTAAAAGGCATAGGTCAGCGCGGCGGCATCCGGCGCCTGCGTTCTGAGAGAAGCGCTCTCCTCCCACAGCTCCTGCGCAAATGCCACATCCTCCCGGTAACGCGTCAGATCCGTCATCCCGAGATAAAAGGACACATAGCCGCTGTGCACGATGCCGCCGAAGAGGACGAGGGCCGTCAGATAGCCCGCGAGCATCTGTGCGGGACCGGCCTCCTCCTTTTCCGTAAAGAGAAATTCCTCCATCCGCCGCGCGGCAAGAAAGGCCAGAAAGGCATAGAGGAAGCTCACCGGAAAGCGCGCCCTGGCGGGGAGCGAACCGCCCACAAACAGATGCACCGCAAAGGGCGCAACAAAGAGCAGCACAAACATCCCCGCAAACAGCGCCCCGCGCAGATGCCTGCGCTCCTTTGCGAAGCGCCACGCAATCACGCAAACGAGCACCGCCGTCAGCGGGATGGCCGGCGTGAAGTCCATGCTTCTCGCGCCGTACACGTAAGCATAGGCGCGCAGGATGTCATACAGGTTTTCCCCGAAGGGACGGCTCGTCCAGAAGATGTCCCCCGCGGCGAACATGCCCGCCGGGCTGAGGACGCGGACGGCAATCCGGCAAAGCAAAAAGCCCGCGGCAAAGACCGCAAGGGACGCAGACAGCAGACGCTTCCGCAGCACTTTTTCCTCCTCCGCAAGCACCGCCTGCACGTAAAGTATCGCCGCGCCCGTCAGAAAGAGCGCGACAAAGGACTGATAGACGGAAACAGAAAAGCCGAACAGCAGCGACGCCACGCAGAGAAACGCCCATCCTCCGCCCTCCGCAAAGTGCCGCACCAACAGGAGCGCCGCGGCGACAAGGCACATCGTCAGCGCCACCTCCGCGGACTGCAGACGGAAATAAAACTGCTCCGTCAGAAGCGGCGAACAGACGAGCACCAGCGAAACAATGAGCACCTGCAGCCGGCCCGTCTCCTTCCGGAAGGAGGAAAACAGGTACGTCCAGAGGACGGCCGCAAGAAACAGAAACACCAGCGTGAGAATGCCCGCCCGCATCAGGGAAAAGGCGCCCGGCTGAAACAGGCGCGACAGCAGCACGAGGCCGTTTCTGCCGATGCTCTCCCAGGCCCGGTACTGCAATTCGGGATTGTACAGCATCACCTCCGTGTCGATCCCGACGGAGGGCTGTAACAAAAGCCGCCCCTGTATCAGGACACAGGCGGCGGCAACAACAATCAGATTCAGGGAATGCGTTTTGACAAACGTAAACAGGGAATTACGCATCCGTGTCTTCCCCGACGGGCTTACCGCCCGTGGCCTTCCACTTCAGATAGGCGTTGATGAAGGGATCCAGCTCCCCGTCCAGCACACCCTGGGCGTTGGAGGATTTGAAGCCGCTGCGCAGATCGTTCACCATCGTGTAAGGCTGTAAGACATAGGAGCGGATCTGCGAACCGAAATCAATCTTCTTCACCTCCCCGCGGATGTCATCCAGCAGCGCCTGGTTCTCCTCCTGCTTCATCATATAAAGCCTGCTTTTGAGCATCTGCATCGCCTTGTCCTTGTTCTGGAACTGGCTGCGCTCGTTCTGGCAGGTGACGACGATTCCCGTCGGAAGGTGCGTGATGCGGATGGCGGAGGAGGTTTTGTTGATGTGCTGTCCGCCCGCGCCGGAGGACCGGTAGGTGTCAATCCGCAGATCATCCGGATTGATCTCCACGTCCACGTCCTCCTCGATGTCCGGCATCACGTCCAGGGACACAAAGGAGGTCTGGCGCTTGCCCTGCGCGTTGAAGGGCGAAATGCGCACGAGACGGTGCACGCCCTTTTCGGACTTCAGATACCCGTAGGCATTTTCGCCGCTGATCTCAAAGGTGACGGACTTGATGCCGGCCTCATCCCCGTCCAGCTCATCCAGCACCTCCAGCGTATAGCCCTTGTGCTCCGCCCAGCGCGTGTACATGCGGAAGAGCATCTGACAGAAGTCACAGCTCTCCGTGCCGCCAGCGCCCGCGGCGAGCTTCAGGATGGCGTTGTTGTCATCATATTCTCCGGAGAGCAGATTGGAAATGCGAAGACGCTCCAGCGTCTCCGTGAAGCTGTCGAGGTCCGCGCGGATGCCGTCCGCCAGCTCCTTGTCCTCTTCGCCCTCCTCATTGCCCATGTCGATCAGGCCGAGGATGTCCTCATACTGTGTGTTCAGCGACGCCACCGTTGAGACAATGTCCTGCATGGTCTTCAGTTCTTTTGTCTTCTTGTTGGCAACATCGGGGTCATCCCAGAAATTCGGTTCCTCCATTTCCCGGGACAACTCCTCGATCCGCTTTTTACGGCTCTCCACATCCATGGAAGCCGTCACCTCCCGCAGCGTTTCCTTCTGCGCGGTCAATTCACTTTTCATCTGATCCAATACTAACATAATTACCCGGCTTGTATGCCTCCCATCCGCATATGACAGGCCTTGTATTTTTTCCCGCTGCCGCAGGGGCAGGGATCGTTCGGTCTCGGTTCGATGTTCTTGCGCACCGTCGGTTCCCGCTTGGCCGTCGTGTCCTTGTTCGTCCCCGTGACCTTCGCGACCTGCTGCCGCTCGACCTTCTCCTGAATCTGCACGTGATAGAGCAGACGGATCGTGTCCTCCTTGATGGCGCGCGTCATCTCGTCGAACATCTCAAAGCCCGCCATCTTGTATTCCACGAGCGGGTCATGCTGGCCGTAGGCCTGCAGGCCGATGCCCTGGCGCAGCTGGTCCATGTCATCGATGTGATCCATCCACTTGCGGTCGATGACGCGGAGCAGAATCACGCGCTCGATTTCGCGGATCGCCTCCGGTTCCGGGAACTCCGCTTCCTTCATCTCATAAAGCTTCACGGCCTCTTCCTTGAGCTGCTGCTCCAGCCCCTCCGCCGTATGCTCTTTGATGCGGCCGTTGTTGATGCGATTGATCGGAATCACGGGGCGGATGATTTCATTCAACTCATCCAGATCCCAGTGCTCCGGATCCGTCTCCGCCGCAACACCGCGCACCTTGTCCGCGACAAAATCCGAGATGAAGCCGTACACGGTATCCCGCATGCTCTCGCCGTTCAACACCTTCAGGCGTTCCTTGTAAATGATCTCGCGCTGCTCGTTGTTGACCTGGTCATATTCCAGGAGGTTTTTGCGGATACCGAAGTTGTTTTCCTCAATCTTCTTCTGTGCGCGTTCGATCGCGCTTGTCAGCATCTTGTGCTCAATCTCCTGTCCCTCCGGGATGCCGAGCGCGTTGAACATGTTGATCAGACGCTCCTGTCCGAAGAGGCGCATCAGGTCGTCCTCCAGGGCGATGTAAAACTTGGATTCGCCCGGGTCACCCTGACGACCGGAACGTCCGCGCAGCTGGTTATCAATACGTCTGGATTCATGGCGCTCCGTGCCGATGATCTTTAAGCCGCCCGCGGCCTTGGACTCCGCGTCCAGCACAATATCGGTACCGCGGCCCGCCATGTTCGTCGCGATCGTGATGGCACCGTGTTCGCCGGCATGGGAGACGATCTCCGCCTCCTGTTCGTGAAACTTGGCGTTCAGCACGTTGTGCGGCAGTCCCACCTTTTTGAAGAGGGCGCTCAAGAGCTCCGAGGTCTCGATCGTGATCGTGCCGACGAGGACCGGCTGCCCCTTCGCGTGCGCCTCCTCCACCGCGGAAACGATGGCCATGAATTTTTCTTTTTTCGTTTTGTAAACCGCGTCCTGTAAATCCTTGCGGATGCTCGGCCGGTTCGTCGGGATCTCGATAACGTCCATCCCGTAGATGTCACGGAATTCCTGTTCCTCCGTCAGCGCCGTACCGGTCATGCCGCATTTCTTGTCAAACTTGTTGAAGAAGTTCTGGAAGGTGATCGTGGCGAGGGTCTTGGACTCTCTCTTCACCTTCACATGCTCCTTCGCCTCGATCGCCTGATGGAGGCCGTCGGAGTAACGTCTGCCCGGCATCACACGGCCCGTGAATTCGTCCACGATCAGCACCTCGTCGTCACGCACGATGTAATCATGATCGCGGTGCATGAGGTTGTTCGCGCGCAGCGCCAGGATGATGTTGTGCTGGATCTCCAGGTTCTCCGGGTCCGCCAGGTTATCAATATGGAAATAATTTTCCACGCGCGCGACGCCCTGCTCCGTCAGGTTGACGATCTTGTCCTTTTCGTTGACGATGAAATCACCGTCCTCCTCCGGGACCGCGCCCATGATGGCGTCCATCTTGGAGAACTTGCCGCTGCCGGAGCCGCGCTTCATCTGCTTGGCCAGAATGTCGCAGGCCTCGTACAGCTTTGTGGACTTGTCGCTCTGTCCGGAAATGATGAGCGGGGTTCTGGCTTCGTCGATCAGGATGGAGTCCACCTCGTCGATGATCGCGTAATGCAGGCCGCGCTGCACGAGCTGGTTTTTGTAAATTGCCATGTTGTCACGCAGGTAATCAAAGCCCAGCTCGTTGTTCGTGACGTAGGTGATGTCACAGTTGTACGCCTCCCTGCGCTCGTCCGGCGTCATGCTGTTTAAGATGACGCCGACGGTGAGGCCCAGGAAGCGGTGGATGCGTCCCATCCAGGCCGCGTCACGCTTGGCCAGATAATCATTGACCGTGACGACATGCACGCCCTTGCCCTCCAGCGCGTCCAGATACGCGGGGAGCGTCGCCACCAGCGTCTTGCCTTCACCGGTGCGCATCTCCGCGATGCGGCCCTGGTGCAGGACGATGCCGCCGATCAGCTGCACGCGGAAGTGTTCCATCCCGTGCGCCTCGGAGTCATAATCCGATGCGCGGCGCTTGCCGTACATCTCATCATTTTCCGGATCCTGAATCTGGAAGACGCGCCTGGCGGCTTCACGCACCGTGGCATAGGCCTCCGGCAGGATGTCGTCCAGGGTCTTGCCGCCGGCGAGCTTGCTCTTGAAGGAGGCGGTCTGCGCGCGCAGCTGTGCGTCCGAAAGCGACATCATGTACGGGCGCTTCGACTCGATCTCCTGCACAATGCTCTCAATCCGTTTTAATTCCCGCTCGGAATGGGTTCCGACGAGTTTTGTGAGCAGTCCCATGAAAGGTTCTCCCTGTTACTTATTTGCTGAAGACCATCTTCGCGTTCATGCCGTCCTGTTCCATCGAAAAGACAAGCTTGCCGTTCTCAATCACAAAATCAATCGTTTCCCCGTACTGTGTGATGCTCAGCTTATCATCCTTGAAGGCGCCCTGCACGGAGGTGCTTTCCCCGAAGAGGCTCATCTCCACGGAGGCATCCTCCTTCACCACGATCTGCATATCAAAGTCCGCCGAGTCACCCATGAACATGCCGAGCGTCTCTTTGGTGATCGTCATGCCCATCACGTCCATGCTCTCGAATTTCCATGTGCCGACGAAGGCCTGCGGGCCCTTTGGACCGCCTGACAGGACGATAATCAGAACAACAACGATCGCGATTAGGGCCACGGCGCCGGCGACAAGGCCGATGATGAGGCCCTTTTTGCTCTTTTGCTGCGGCTGCGCGTATGCACCTGCCGCCGCTGCCTGGGCATAGGCCTGTCCCTGCTGCTGAAACGCCTGCTGCTGCATCGGGTCCTGCGCCATCTGCATGGCGGGCTGTCCGAACTGTCCTGCCGTCTCCTGTGCCGCCTGACCGAACTGCTCCGCCGTCCCCTGTGCTGTCTGACCGAACTGTTCCGCTGTTTCCTGTGCTGCCTGCCCGAACTGCTCCGCGGTCTGCGTGACCTGCTCCTGCGCCTGTCCGAACTGCTCCGCGGTCTGCGTGACCTGCTCCTGCGCCTGTCCGAACTGTGTCGCGGCTTCTCCCGCCGCCTGCTGTACCTCTTCCGCTGCCTGTGTCACGACACCGGGTGCCGCCTGCATCTGTACAGGCGTGCCACAGTTGGCGCAAAACGCGCCGCCTTCCGGCAACTGTGCTCCGCAATTACTGCAAAAAGCCATGGCTACTCCTTTCTTTCGTGCTTCGTCCTGTTTTTACTAAAAGGCGGTGCGTTGCGCCTTCCGCGCCGCGCACCGCCCCGTCTCTTCAGTTCCTGTTTTGCTTCGTCACTTCGTGAAGGTGACCTTGCCCGCTTCGCCCATATCCCAGACGAGCTTGCCGTCCTGAATGACAAAGGAAATGCTCTCACCGTCCTGCGTCACGGTCAGCTTGTCGCCGTCCATCTTGCCGTCGATCGTCTCGGACTGTCCCATGATGTTCATCGTCACCTTGTTGTCCGCGGTGATATCCAGGGTCCAGTCACCCATCCCGAGCGAGTCCAGCATCTCCCTACCAAACTCCATGCCCTCTGCCGACATGCTCTCGACCTTCCAGCTGCCCACAAAGGCATTGGTGCCGCCCGAGGAACCGCCGCAGGACACCAGGCTGAAGGCCATCACGCACAGCAGAATCATCGCCATTACTCTTCTCTTCATTCTTGTTTCTCCTTTTCCGTACTGGTAATGTAACGTTTTTCGTTACGTTTTTAGTTCAAAACCTTGATTTTATCGGGAATTCACCACTCTGAAATATAAAAAGAGCAATGACCCCCTTTTTCCTGTACAATGGAGTTACCACATCGCCATTCACAGAGAAAGG
>JAFSPF010000081.1 GCA_017443065.1 Lachnospiraceae bacterium | reverse complement strand
TTGTCTTGTCGCAAGGGCAAAGTGATCCTGCGCAGTCGATGCGATCTGCCGGACCATGTTGCCCTGAAAGGGCAGGACACTGAAGGAAAAACGCTCCCGGAACCGTTCCTCCCGCGGGATGTATTCGTACAGCCTTTCATTTGAGCAGAAAAAGAAACGCCCGTCCTCCGTACGCTGCGCACAGGTGCCTGATGTAGAAACGTTGCCAGCCCTGACGCTGCCCTGCAGGGTGCCGTCCTCCGGGAGCAGCTCCACAACCTCAACGCCGTTTGCGGATGAGCCAAAGACGAGGCAGCGGCTGTTTTCATACGGTGTGATACCATGAAAATACAAATCATTATCCGCCCTGACTTCCAGGGGCTCCGCAGAACCGGCGCTGACATAGATCACCTCCGGCCAGAGAACGCATACGACGCCGTCCGGAAGCGCACACATGCCGTAGAGCATGCCGTCCTTTTCGCAGAGAAAACGCTCCTCCTTCAACCGCAGACTGCTGTCGTAGAGCCCGATATAATAGGCGGCACTGCGGTCCCCCGTCACGCGGCCAAACAAGAGCGCCAGCGTCCCGTCCGAAGCGTTTGCCGCCGCATACAGCGCAGGCGCATCGTCCTCCTCTTCGCCTGCCTTTACGGTTTCGAGGTCTTCCACGCTGAGAATCTCACCGTCTGCTTTCAGCGTCACCACCACAGGATGGCCGTCCTTTTCTCCGACCGCGCAGTAGTTGCCCTCCCTGTCATACACGCCCATCAGACGGTCGATCCGGTCCAGGCGGATCATCCCCTGCACGCTGGCGTTTTCCAATGTGACCGTATGATCTTCTTCGGAAACGGTGGCATCTTTTACGGCCGGCGTGCGGTCTTCTGCGTTACCGCCGCAGGACAGCAGGAAAAAAACAGAGAAAAGAATCAGAAATAAAGAACGGGGTACGGTTCGACGCATATCTCATTTCCTTTCATGCATGTGTCAGCCGGTGCCTCGTTCTTTATTTTACGGGATGATGTCACATTTCTGCAACATCGCAAACGTCGTTTCGGGACGGGAATACGCCGGATCGTTTCGCCTGCCCGTTCATGCTTCCGACAGGATCCGGAAGATCTCCCTGGCGCAGACCTCGCTTTCATCCGCGACGATCTGCTGCAGCTCGGTTTTGACCGGCTCCTCCCTGCAGAGGGCGCCGATAAAGGGAATGTTGGCCCGGACATCGTCCTCCTTGTCCTTGGGCCTGCGGCTCATGTAATCCGCATAGGAGACGATCTGCGTCGCGATGTCATGATCCCAGCGCTCCTCGCGATGATGGCGCATGATCTCCGCATAGGCCGCGGTATCCGGAAAGCGGGAAAGAAAGGAAGCGCCGACATCCGGATAAATCATCAGCATTTCCGTTTCGTCATGGAAATAGCCCCTGGCGTAATTGGTCACCGCCTCCGCAATCCAGATCTTGCCGCAGTCATGCAGCAAAGCCGCCTCCTCCATAAAGGAAACGATCCTGTCCTTCTCCGGATAGCCCGCGATCTCCGTAAAGAGGGAGGGCTCCCGGTCAAAGAGGTGCCCCGTGATGCAGGAAGCCAGACGCGAGGCCGTCAGGCAGTGACGGAAGGTTGGCGGATTGATCGCCGCAAGAAGCTTCATGCACAGCTCCGCCATCCCCATGGACAGGCCGAGTGCCGAAAACGCCTCCAGGGCAAAGGTCAGAAATACGATCAGCGCCGTGATGCTGCCGAGCTTCGGCATGCTGCTGACGTAGCGAATGAGCCGCTCAAAGAGCCCGAAAATCCGCGCCTCGTCCTCCGCCGTGAGGCCGTCGCGGTCAAAGGTCAGCAGATACTCCGAGAGCGTCATCACCAGACGCATGTTGCCGTCGTAGGTGTAATCCTCATCATCCGCCTCGTCCATCAGCTGCAGCAGCTCCTTCCGGTACTCCGCAAGGGACAGTTCCCCCGCCAGATGCGCGTTGCGGTAGAGGTTCAGATGCAGCACCGCGGAGGAGGAAAGCGCACCCTGCAGCACCCGGTCCTCCTTCCAAAGCGCAAGGAGCTGACGGGAATAGGCGCTGATCTCCCGCAGCTGCGCCTCGTCCATCCCCGCCGCGTTATGGTATTCCGTCAGGCTCGTGATGCCCTGCAGGATGCGGTAGCGGTGATTCTTCCAGTTGTATTTGGCCGCCTGGTCGATATAAAACGAATCCGCCGAAAGCGCCAGCGCATCCTTCAGCAGACGGAGATGCTCCTCGTTTTCCTCCCTGCCCCGGGGCTCCTTGCAAAAAACAAAGAGCGTCCAGAGCTCTCTTGCGCTCTTTAAGACAATCTCGCGCAGGTCCTGGTCCGTCAGCGCGGTAAACGCGTCCTTCTCCAGATAAGCGCGCAGACGCTTCGCGGCCGAAAGCCCCTCTTTGCGGAAGGAAACCACCGCGTCGCTTTCCGGATACAGCTTCACCGTCACCATCACCATACAGGCGCAGCACTCCGCCATCAGGCCGAGGGCGCGGATGGTTTTTGCCTCATCCCCCTTCTCCTCCGCATCCTGCAGCAGGCGCTTCGCCACGCGGTAGCGCAGATTGTCATCCACGCTCTCACGGTTTTCCGCATCATACAGTCTTCCGCAAAAGAAAAAAAGATCCTCCCACTCCTCCGTGGTGAGGGCGCGTAAGGACGGTTCCTCCTCCTGCGCGGCATCCGCCGGCGCGTCCTCACTCTCCCCGAGCAGGGGATAGACATATTCGCTCAGAATGCCCGTGCTTTTGCCGTTGAGCTCCCGCATCCGGTTGTAATTGGTGATGATCCGTTCGTTATACGCCTCAGCGCTGTCAATATCCTCCGTGGAGGGGGAAGACAATTCCTTGATCCAGTCCGACAGCTCCGCGTAGCGGGCCAGCTCCTCTGCTCTCGACATAAGCCTCTTTGCTCCTGTTCTCCCCGTTCCTCAGAGCACAAGCTCCTTCACTCCCGAACGGGCACACTCCATGATTTTTTTCCCGGCATCGCGCACGAACAGGCGGAGTGTTTCCTGTTCCTCGGGTAAGGCGCTCCGGATGGTCAGTGTGATGCCCGCCGCCTTCGCCGCGTCCATGAGCTGTGCGCCGATATCCGTCTTTTCCTCCGCACGCTCGCGGCCCTTCAGAAAGCCGATCACCTGAATCCACTGCTTCCGCAGGGATTCTTTTTCCTCCGGCGAAGGCACTCTCTTTTCGAGGCGCAGCTCCATCAGCAGACGCTTTGTCGAAAGGAGCACACTTCCCATATCCGCATGAATATTGGTCTTTGCCGTCAGAACCTCCCGCTGTACGATGACATCGTCGATCATCGCGTTGTATTCCCGGATGCCCTTTCCGGCAAGAACCTTCTCCTCCGCCTCCTTTGCGATCGACGCGTAAGCGGAATAACGGTCGCTGACATCAATGAGGGAGCGAAGCAGCAGCGTCTCCCCCAGATAAAAAAACTTATGCAGCGTCAAAAAAAAGATCCTGCCGTCCTCCGTCTGCAGGAAGGATTCCGCGGCTGCTTTCAGTATACTCTCCCGCTCGACGGTTTTCAACAGCGCGCGCATCGCGGCATTATTAATCAGAGGCTTTTCCTTCTGTTCCTCCGTCAGACACACCGCATACGGCAGCGTCTCCAGCTCCCTTTGCAGCTCCCCCTGCGCCGTCACGCCTCATCCTCCTCCCTTTCATAGCTTAAGCTCAGATAACAGACCTCATCCTCTTCGCTTCGTTTCAGTCTTCCGCCGCGCAGGCTCCTGCCCGCAGGCATCAGCGCATCCAGCCCCGGCAGCGGCGCCCCGTCCACGGAGATCCGCATAGAAAAGCCCTTCCTTGTGCCGATGTTCACCAGAACGCTTGCGCGCTGATCGTAAACCGCGCGGATCGCCAGCTCAAAGATCTCAAAGGCCAGCATCAGATGTCTGGTATCCGCCTCGATCTCCTCATCTCCCCGGACCTCACAGAAAGCGCCGGACATGCCGTACACATCCAGCACCTCACGGATGGACAGATACAGCTCCCCCGTGCCGGTCCTGTACTGCATTTCATTTAAGAGCATCCAGTTGGAAATGCGTTTGACAAAGACGCCAAGAAAGGCAAGACGGACCAGCGCGGCATCCACCTCCTCCGGACTGTCCGGATCTTTCATGAGGAGCGTTTCCATCTCCTCCAGTCTTCCGCGGATCTTTTGCCCGATCCTGTCATATAATGCGTTCTGCGCCAGATACTGCGCCTTCTGTTCATGAAGCTGTTCCGTGGAGGATTTGATCTCTGCGCCCTCCAGCGCGGAATCCGACATGCCCCTGAGCTTTGCGCACAGCTGCTCCAGCGCGTCCTATCTTCCTTTGCCTGTTGCAGAATCTCTTCCTGCAGGGAAAGGGGAATATTTGACAGCCGCATTCCTTCCCCCTTACTCCGGAATGACCAGTCCCAGTTCCCTTGCGCGTACCGCAAGCTCCGTGCGTGTGCGGAAGCCGGTTTTGGTCATCAGGCTTTTGACGTAATCCTTGACCGTTGCCACCGAAAGGAAGAGCTTGTCCGCGATTTCATTCAAGAAACGAAACCACCCTGCTGTTCATGCAGATGACTTCAAAGGATTCTGTCCGTAAAAGCCTGCCGCTATCCCTGTCATACACGATCTCCCACAGATTCGGATTGCCGCGGTAAATATCGTTCTGATTCTTTTTATGCGCACTGAGCCGGCGCGCAAGCGCAGGCGGGATTTCCCCCTCCGGCACAATGATCTTTTTGATCAGATCGGGGTCCTCATCGGAAACCGCTTCCAGGTGATAGGGATATTCCACCACAGGCGTATCCGGCGGCGCATCCGCCATCGAAAACAGCGGCCGCAGATTCGTCTCCGAAGGCGCGGGAAAGCTCGCGATGGAATAGACCTCCTTCGCGATGCCCTCCCCGCGGAGCGCGGGCTCCGGCGCCTTCTTTGCACAGCCCACGGAGAAGCAGCATATGAGCAGCGCAACCATCATGCCGCATCCGGACCTTCGTTTCACCTTCCCCTTCTCCTCTTAATAATCACGGCTGCCGCCGGTAAAGGAGGTCCCGGACGAATGGTCATGCGTCGAGGAATAACCGTCATCGGAGGAACCCGTGTCTCTTGAAATGGCGGTCCTTGTTACGGTGCGGTTGACCAGAACATCGCGGGACAGGGTCAGATGCGATGCGGCCTGATTGACATAGTTACCCGCACCGGACTGCCTGCGCACGCTGGTCAGCTTTCTCTTCTGTCTGCGCATGTAAATGAAGGACAGCAGAAAGCCCGCGATCGGCGAAAGAAAGACACTGCCGGCCGACATCCGGAGGAGCCGTCCGATCAGTCCCTCCATATTCTTTTCGATGCCGTCAATATACGTATTGTAGGCTTCCGTATAATTTCCGTCTAAGGCACCCTTCCGCATCCCGTCGATCATGTCATCCATGACCTTGTCAAAATCCTCCGGATCCATATGGTCCTGCACGGTACCGGTGCCGGTCACGGAATACTTTCTCTCCGCGGGGCAATGCAAGAGGATCACGCCGTTCAGCTGCTCGGAGCCGTAGGACTTGCCGTAGCCGTCATAGACGAAGCGGTCCTCCGCAAGAACAAGCACATCCTTGCCGTCCAGGGACGGTACCGTGATCAGCACCACATCGATCTGATAGGTATCGCTCACCTCCTCCAGTCTTGCATTGAGCGTGATCTCCTGTTCCGGGGTGAGCACATCCGCTTCATCCAGAAGGAGCGGCGGTGCGGCATGCACCTTCACCGTACAAACCGTCAGGAGCAGCAGAAAGAACAGAAGAAACGAAGCTGTCCGCCCGAAGATTCTCTTTTTACCATCTCTTTTGATCATGATCAGCCACCCCTCCTCACAGATAGGAACCGGATACACCCAGTATCAGGATCAGGACAAACATCAGGGCCGTAAAGGCAAAGCCGAATTTGATCCGCGCCCGGGAAAACTTTTTCTTGTCAAGCGGCAGATTGCCGACGAATTTGCCGGTCTGTCCGTTCATCGCAAAGAGGTGGGGCTTTCCCTCCCAGGTCGTCGAGAGCATCCAGACCGGATAAAGGGCGTAGCGGACCTCGGCCTTGTCCCAGGTCAGATGACTCTCGGCCGTCGTCACCGCGACATAATTCGATATGGATGCGCGCATGCTCTGCTCCGCCGTCTGCCGCATGCGTTCCTGCGCGCGCGGCTTGCACGCCGTATAATCCACGTCATAGCGGTCCGCAAGATAGCCCGCGAGATAGGCCGTCGTGAAGGGCACCGCCGCGGAGGCGTCATAGGGCTCTATGGATTCCGAGAGCTCGTCCTCCATTTTGGAGGAGCCGTCCACCGGAACATTCTCCATGCGGATCGTGCCCGCACGGCGCAGACGGTAATACTCCGTCTCCGTATATTCATACTCCGAGTCACTCCAGCTGTTGATCTGTTGCGCGTCAAAAGTCATATCCGCCTTCGCATCCGCCGAAAAGAGCCAGAAGGGAACATAGACGCCCTTGATCTCCTCCGGATGTCCCTGTGCGGAGAACACGTCCGGCACGTATTTCTGTGAGTTGATATGCTTTTTGAACTGTTCGATCGCCTGCTCCTTGCTGATCCTGAACGGAATCACCAGATCGGGACGCAGATCGCCGGAAAACTGCCCCTGCATCACGACGACGTTGCCGCAGTAAGGACAGCTCGTCGCGCCGGTGGTGGCTTCCGCGATGATCTGCGCACCGCAGCTTTTACAGCCGTATATGCGCATGTTGGCATCCTCGCCTGCGGCCCAGCCTTCCGCCTGCAGCTCCAGCTGCTCCTCTCCCTGCTGAAAGACGGTCTCCTCTCCCGAAATCGCTTCAGCCGCTTCCTGTGAAGGCTGCTCCTTGGGCAGATCAAACACGGAATCACAGAAGGGGCACTTCATTTTCTGCAGGGCGGGATCAAACTCCATCCTTCCGCCGCAGCTCGGGCATTTGAATTCGGTAATGTCACGCATCATCCTTCTCCTCTTTTGTTATTCCGCAAGCATCTTCCATTGAAACGTCTGCTCCGTGTATTTTGACAGCATCGCATCGGCCTCCGCCTCCGTGATCGGCTCATAAATCATGTCATAAAAGCCCTCATACATTTCACCGGTCGCAATCGCGCGGAACCAGGGGCCGCCCGCAGTCACTTCGGCATCGTCGTATTTAAAGCCCTCATAGAATTCCCGCATGTCACTCAGATCGTTTAAGCGGTAGATATAGTTGGAATAACTGGATGCGGAATTGCTGCCGCCCCAGTTGAAGCTGCCGTCCGTATAGACCATGAGCCAGGTACGGTAGCCGGCGCTGGCGATCAGATGCACCTTGCCGTCCGGTTTTCCGATCGCAAAAATCTGGTGGATGGTCGCGGTTGTGCCGTCATGGGAGCCGATGAGCATCTCATCGGCTCCGTCACCGTTTAAGTCCGTGAAGGTGTAATAAAAGTACGTCAGCGGAAACTCCGGCCAGTAACCTACATAATAGGTATAGAGATCGGCCGCGAGCGTTCCCTCCACGGATTCGTCATATTCAACGTTTTTGATCGTCGGCAGCACGTCCCGGTAATACGCAAGCACTTCGTCAAAGCTTGTAAATTCGGTCGCGTTGTCGGCAGACGCGGCCGATGCGCCGCCCGTCCACTTCTCCCAGTGCATAAAGCCGGCATAGGTGAAGTATTCGAAGGAGGTGATTTTCGCATCGGGGCCGGTGGTGATATGCGCCATCACGCAGGGCATGCGTCCCATGCCGGTGTAGTAGGGCATGTTGCCGTGCTCATGTCCGGTAACGTTATCGAAATCCACCAGATCACCGCTGATCAACTCCGGTGCACCGTCATAGCTGAAATAATAATACCGGTCTCCCTCCGCAAAGACATCCGTATGCTCCTCCATCTTCATATAGGAGAGCGACATGCCGTTTCCGTCCGACCAGATCATGACGTAGGCGTCGTCATTCGCTCTCAGCGCAGGCGCATTCTCCGGATCGGGGGCGCTTCCTTCCGTGTTATGGTAAAAGACCCAGCCGGAATCAAAGACGGGATACAGTCCGGCATTTTCGTTGTTCCAGTGGGTATCGGAGGTCTGGTTTTCCTCTTTGAACAGACGGTCCGCAATCACGCTGTACCCGGAGTTGCCGGTGATGTACAGATTCAGATAATCAGACCCGTAATAACTTGCGGCGATATAAAAAGTAAAGTCCTCCGTCGGCGCATCTTCGACGGCAAGCTGCGCGTAATCCGCCGGCAGCTCATCGGGAATGCGGTCAAAGGACAGGGTCAGCAGATCGGGATAAGGACGCTCCTCCGTTTCATAGGATACAGAATAGCTGCCCTTCGCTTCGGCATATGTACTGCCTGCTTCGTCCATCGGCATGCGAAAGGTCACGCTGCGGTCTTCTCCGAAGATCATTTCCGCCGTTGCAGGACCCTCACCCCAGCCGCCGTTGACCATCGACCAGCTGCCGCCCGCAAGAAATGCCTCGATTTCCTCAGGCGTGGCGTCCGCGCTCAGGCGCCCCGTATTTTCCGGCTGAGGGGGTTCTTCCGTGCTGCCGGTATTGCCGCTGTTTCCCGTATTGCCGGTATAGGAGGTATCCGTCGACGCGTTCCCGCCTGTCGTTTCCCATCCCGGATTTTGCGTAAGATCCACTGCCATGGGTGCCCGGGGATCCCCCTCCCCGCCGATCACGCCGGTCAGGAAAAGGATCAGCACCACGATTCCCGCGGCGAGCGCCACGCCGCCGCAGACAAGACCAATGATGAGACCCGTTTTGCCCTTCTTCGGTGGCTGCGGCTGCGACTGCGGAGCCGCCTGAAACTGCGGCTGCATCTGCGGCTGCATCTGCGGAGCCGCCTGAAACTGCTGCTGCATCTGCGGCTGCGATGCCTGCTGTCCGCCTGCATTCTGCGCCGTCCCGCAATTGTTACAAAATCCTGCACCCTCCTGTAACGGTGCCCCGCAATTGATACAAAATGCCATGATCCTTCCCTCCATATAAAAATGATATCCTGCCAGTTCTGATACTGACAGGATATCACCATTGCCTCTGTATTCCTATCCTCCAAAAGTAGGGTTTTTAGGTGCTTACGTTCCTTCTTTTTTCCTACGGATTGCTGCAAGTATATCGTTCACATTATCTTTGTTTGTCACACCGGGATATGCCTCCTGGAACTGAAGCAGGATATCCTTATTCTCTGCCTCAATCTGACGCACCTGCTGATAGGTTTGCCCATATTGGCCTTCCTCAATGGCCCGTTCGATAAATAACCTTGAATCCTCCGGCAGAAGCTCATAAGAACCATAAAGGTTTTCTGCAGCCTCTTTTACCATCGCCACAGAAATTGGCGCACCTTTGTTTTCCTGCTCCCACAGAACACCGATCACATCTGACAGATCATATTTATATTGCCTGCCGGCCATCAGCTTCATTGCAAGGAGGTATTCTCCCGTAACCGTTCGGAACGTCACTATATTTGCGAAGGTTTTGTAGTAACGGGAATACTGTACGATGTTTGGCGTATACGAAGAGGTCTTCATGAAGTCGGCATTCAACCAGCCGACAGGGAGATCGTACTTGTCGCCGACACGGCCTATCGCGTCTTTCATGGAAGATGCGGCATTTATGATGGCGTCCATATCATACGTCATTTCACGGAAGCCGTAGTTGATAACAACTGCAGCACCGCCGATCAGGATGATTTCCGCCGGCATAGATCTGCCGTTCAGCTTTCTGAATTCCTTTGCCAGTTCCTTGAGATATACATCCAGGTTCTCTTTTGTAAATCCCTTATCAAACGACATTTCTTATCTCGCTTTCAATGATATTAAATCTGCGAAACGCAGGAATCGCTTCCTGTTCGGCTTTTCTGACCGGCTCATCAGATTTCAACACCTCCCCGGCAAGAAGAACACCTATGGGAAAAACCGGTTTCTCCAGCTTCTGCGTCCTGATATCATTGTATTTTGTACAAAGCGGAATGTTGTTTTCTTCGGATAGGTAATCCAGCATCGCAAGCAGATACAGCGCTTCCGGATACCATTTTTTGTCAAACAATATTTGAATACGGTCAGATTCCAGAACATCTACGATGAAGTCAAGATCCCCCATGTCCTTCACACGGTGGCAGATATTGCTCTTGAAGGTTTCAAAGCTTTCTCTGTAATCACCCTTCGCAGACTTCAGAATATCCTCCACCGTCAGCCCCAGAACTTTGGCAAGCCTGTACAGCGTACCTGCGGCGCATTTTTCAATTTCAGCCTTGCCGCTGCAAATATCGTTAATCGTGGCCTGCGGTACACCGCTTTCCTTGCTCAGCCGGTACTTCGTCATATTCTGTTTTTTCAGCTCGTCATTAATCAGCATGCCATGAAATCCTCCGATCAACATTATAACGGTTCACCGAAGTAATTTCAACCTTGCTCACTCTTTTTGATGAAGCACAAATTCGCAGTCAAAGGAAACCTCCGCCGCCGAAGCATAGCTGCATTTCAGACGCAGCTCGCCGTGATCCAGCGCCGCGGTAAGACCCGGCAGCGCAGACGCGTCCATCTCCATATCCATCAGGGCCGCGCCGCCCTTATTCAGATCCGGCACGAAGCGCGACAGGTCACTGTCATTGATGTACATCGTCAGCAGCAGGTCTTCCTGCATCTGCGGATCCTCATACCGTTGGAAATACGCACCCGTCGCGTCCCTGTCAAAATAACCGTACACCTTCACCGTCCGGTCGCTGTTATCGTTTAATCCGCTGATCCCGGTATAATGGGCCACGCCCTCCCAGTCTCCCGGCACGGTGATTTTTCTTGTGTAGGATAACGGCCCCAGGAGGAAGAGCCACAACAGGATACCGGCCGTCACCATCAGCAGCAAAGACACGATGGTGATGACGAGCGGTGCCCTGCTCTTCTTCTTCGCCTGCAGCTGCACCGGCTGCCGGTAAATCGGTTGCTGTGCGGGCGGCTGCATGACAGCCTGCTGTGCGGGCGGCTGCATGACAGCCTGCTGCATGGGTTGCTGCTGCATGACAGCCTGCTGTGCGGGCGGCTGTTGCACCGCCGCCTGCCGCTGTGCGCTGCCGCACACATGACAGAACCCTGATCCCTCCGGCAGCTGTGTGCCGCACTGAATGCAAAAAGCCATGTCCTTTTCGCTCCTCCCCTTCAGACTGCGGGATTATTTCCGCTTGCCAAGGAAGCCGATCACCGTGCCGGCCGCAACGACAATCGAGCCGATGATGTAGAACCAGAAGCCGATGCCCTTGGAGACCGTATCACCCAGAAGCTCCGCATACTCGCCCCCGAGGGAGACCGACACATAGATTGCCATGATGATCATCCAGACAACCTGCACCGCACCGAGAATCAGCGGAACCATGCCCATCGGCTTGACAAAGCTGTCCATGATCACCAGAACGAGTCCCGCGATAATGATCAGGAAGCCGAGGATTCCGAGAATTCCGCAGCCCAGAAGACTGATGCTCTCGGACATGTTCAAAAATTCGACCTTGATTTTAACAAAGGCGAAGAAGCTGAACACGAGCGTGATGCCGAACCCCGCCAGCATGATGATGTTCGACAGGGTCAGCCCGCCGGATTTCTTCGCCTGCTTCACCTGGGCCGTGAGGTTGTTGAACTGATTCGACATCTGATTTCCGAACTGGTTCATGGTCTGGCTGAACTGCCCCGCAGCCCCGCCGCCCTGCATTGTCCCGCAAAAGGGGCATGCATTGGCATTGTCATCGATTTGTTTGCCGCAATTTCCACAGAATTTCATTGTTGTACCCTCCTCGTATTTTGGGTAATGTAACGTTTTTCGTTACGTTTTTAGTTCAAAACCTTGATTTTATCGGGAATTCACCACTCTGAAATATAAAAAGAGCAATGACCCCCTTTTTCCTGTACAATGGAGTTACCACATCGCCATTCACAGAGAAAG
>JAFSPF010000080.1 GCA_017443065.1 Lachnospiraceae bacterium | reverse complement strand
TCAAAGTGTCCGATGCGCTGCAGCAGGGACCTGATCTTCTGCTCCTTATATTTCAGCTGCGCGGGATAGGCATAGGACATGATCTGGCAGCCGCCGCACTGCGCGGCGACCGGGCATGCAGGCGCGACGCGGTCGGGGGAGGGGGAAAGAATCTCCTCCACACGCGCGTATGCCATCTTCTTTTTGACCTTGGTGATTTTGATTTTGACCGTATCACCGATCAGGGCACCGGACACAAAGACGGGTATGCCGCTTGCTCGTCCGATGCCCTCGCCGTTTTCCCCGAAATCGGTGATCTCGCAGGTTCTGATATCGTTTTTTTGCAGGGGCCGTACTTCCTGTCGTTTCACTGTCGGGACCGGTTTCTTACTTCTTTTTCTTTCCGCCGTTTGGTTTGGACGGCTTCTTTTCCCTGAGCGGAATCAGCTCGTCCGCTGCCGCAGGATCCATCAGCTCCGCCCCGGAGAGGACGTCCCTGATCTTCATCTCTTCCTGCTCATGGTATTTGTCCGCGATGGCCTTTTCCTGCGCGGAGATTTCCTGTTCGTATCTGCTGCGCAGCTCCTGTAAGAGCTTTTCTTCCTCCATGCGGAGCTTCTCTTCCATGGAATTGCGCGTTTCCTTGCGCTCCTGTTCCATCCGGTCATGGGAATCATGTCGGATGGCGCGGATCTTGTTCTCCTCCTCCGTGTAGGCCTGATGCGAAAAGACCACGATGGAGAGCGGCGCAACCTTCACCGTCAGCATGTACTCCCGTCCGTCGCATTCCTGGTGCACGGGTTCGAGGATCACATCCTCCCCGTAAACCCTGCCGCTGCCGCCAAAGCGCGTATCGTCCGTATTCAGGATTTCCGTGTACTTCCCGTCCTCCGGCACGCCGATCGTCAGCTCCTGTTCGATGCCCGCCATGTTGCAGACACAAAGCAGCGTTTCCTCACCCTTCGTGTCTCTCCTGAGGAAGGCCATGTAGCAGGCCTCCGCCGCAATCGAATTGATCCAGACAAAGCCCTCCGGATTGTCATCGCCGACATAGAGCGCTTTGTGCTTCAGGTACATGCTGTTCAGCGCGCGGATGAGACGGCCGATGTTCTTTCCGTCCTCCTTCTGAAAATCACTGATGCCGCGGTACACCATCTTCCGCCCCGGATGCAGATAGAGATAAGCCAGCGCAAAGCGCGCGTTGGCCGCCTTTTCCTCCGCGGCGCCCGGCATCATCTCCAGCATCGGCTTGAAGCCCCCGATGTCCTCATGCGAGAAGGCCAGGATGAAATGCTCCGAGTAATGATAAATCAGGGAGAAGGTCAGCTCATTATGATGCGAGGAACGGTAGATCGGATCATTCCGCATGTACTGGAAGAAATCACGCGACCAGCCGTTGTTCCATTTGTAGTCAAAGCCCAGGCCCCCGTCCGCGATCGGTCCGGTCACCTGCGGATAACAGGCCGTTTCCTTCGTGATCATGAGAAGGCCGGGATCCTTTTTATAGACCATCGCGTTGAGGCTGCGGATGAATTCCTCCGCCTCCAGGTTCTCGTTGCTGCCGTAGATATTCGGCGTCCATTCGCCGGGCGCCCTGTCATAATCCAGATAGAGAATCTTGGAAATATCCGGCAGACGCAGGCCGTCCAGATGGAAGGTATCCAGCCAGTACAGGGCACAGCTCAACAGATAGTTCTGCACCTCCTTCCGGCCGTAGTCAAAGACGATATAATTCGAGTTCGGGCGGAAGCCCCTGGCATCGCCGTATTCATACAGCGCATTGCCCGTGAACTGACGGAGCGCCATGTTCTCCTCCGCGAAGAAGGTCGCGGGGAAATCCATGATCACGCGGATATTCGCCGCATGCATTTCCTCCATGAAGGCACGGAAATCCTCCTTTGTGCCGAGCTCGTCCGACACGGCAAAGTAACCGGTCACGGCATAGGGATCCTCCGTCAGATGCTCCATCACCGGCATCAGCTCCAGCGTGTTGAAGCCCGCGTCCTGCAGATACTCCGCGACATAGGGGGCAAGCGTCTTATAGGTGGCGTTTTCCAGACCGTGATCCGCGGCAAATTTTGTCAGGGACAGCTCACAGATGGAAAGGCGCGCGGATGCCTTTTGATAGCGTCTGCGCTTCTCCATCCAGCGCTCGTCCTCCCATTCATATTCCTTTTCCGCGCAGACCACGCTCGTCTGCACGCGCTTGTGGACGCTGCCGAAACGGATGGTATAGGGATCCGGCTTCACGAAGACGTGGCCGTCGATCGTTTTGATCTCATACTGGTATTCCGCGCCCGCCTTCAGATCGGGAATGAAAATCTCATAGATGCCGCGGGAATCACTCTGGCGCATCTGGTGGATCCTGCCGTCGAATCCGTTAAAGGCGCCGATCACGCTCACGCGGGACACATGCGGTGCCCAGACGGCAAACTGCACGCCGCTGGTGCCTTCGTGTTTGACGGGATGCGCACCGAGCCGCTCATAGATCGAATAATGCACGCCGCCGGAAAGCTTGATCGCATCCTCCCTGCCGACAACCGGCTCATAGATATACGGATCACGAAAACGGATGATATCCCCGTCCTTTGTCAGCATTTCATATTCGTACTTCTTTTCCTTCTGATAAGGAATCAGCGCCGCAAAGAAGCCGGCATCGTCCGCCACCTCCATCTCATAGGCCTTTTCCTTTGCGCCGCTTCCGGTGATAACGGAAAGCGTTGTCGCATCCGGACGGAAGGCCTGCACCAGGTAGGAGGAGCCGACCTTATGCGCACCCAGAATCCGGTGCGGGTCATTGCCGTCGGAATAAACGATCTCCTCGATCTCCGGCCAGTTCATGAGCTTGTAGAGCTTGTTGTTCATCAATAACCCCCTTGTAAATCACAGCAGACGCGCACTCGGAAAATCTAAGCGAGCGAATGAATAAATAGTCCGCTTAACAGCTTCGGTTCAAACCATGTGGATTTCGGCGGCATGAGCCTTCCCTCGTCCGCCACGCGGAACAGATCCTGCAATGAGGTCGGGCACATGGCAAAGGCCACGCGGCAGTCCTTTTCGCAGCGGCGCTCCAGCTCCTTTAAGCCGCGGATGCCGCCCACAAAATCAATCCTCGCATCGGTGCGCGGATCCTTAATGCCGAGAATCGGCGTGAGGACATGCTTTTGCAGGAGCGATACATCCAGTCCCTCCACCGCGTCGATCGAGCGGATGGACGGATGGGCGCTTAAGAGATACCACTGCCCGTCGAGGACCATGGAGATGCAGCCCTTGGCCGTCGGCTTCGGACAGCCGTCCGCCATGACAAAGCAGTTGGCATCTTCCCTTGCGGGTTCCACATCAAAGCCCTTGCGCAGCGCCTGCAGAAACTCCTGTGCGCTGAGGCCGTTCAAGTCCTTCACCACGCGGTTGTAATCCAGAATCTCCAGCTCGTTGTCCGCAAAGAGAACACTTAAGAAGTAATCCGAGGGAAGCGCCGCGCCTTCCTTTGCGCCGCTGCGCCGCGCAAGCCCCACCTTGACGGCGGAGGCCGTGCGGTGATGTCCGTCCGCGATATAAATGGCGTTCATGCCGGCAAAGGCCTCGCGGATCGCTTCGACCCTCATTTCATCGCTGATGACAAAGATCCGGTTCTTCGTGCCGTCTGGTCCGTCAAAGGACACAAACGGCTCCTCCGCGCGGACCTTCGCAATCAGCTCCGTGAGCGCCTCGTTTCTGCGGTAACACAGAAAGATCGGACCGGTCTGCGCATTGCAGACATCCACATGACGGATCCGGTCCTGTTCCTTTTCCTCTCTCGTGTTCTCGTGCTTTTTGATAATGCCGTTTTCGTAATCATCAATGGAACTGACGGCAACGATCCCGCACTGCGTTCTTTCCCCGAAGGTCTGTTCATACAGGTAATAACAGGGCACGTCATCCTGTAAAAAATCGCCGTCGTGAATCCGTTTCCACAAGAGGTCATGCGCCTCCTGATACACCTTCGGCGCATACATGTCCGTATCCTCCGGAAACTGTGTCTCCGGACGGTCAATCGCAAGGAAGGAACCGGGATGTTCGGACACGTATGTGCGTGCCTCCTCCCTGCTGAACACATCGTAAGGAAGCGAAGCAATCTCCGCCGTTTTTTCCCTGACGGGACGGTAGGCCCGAAACGGTCTGATGTCTGCCATGCAGCCTCCTTTTATACCTTGTCCCGCACCACGCGGACGCGGAACACGCCTTTGATCTTCTCCAGCTTCTTCACAAGCGCCGCCGTCACGTCATTTTCCAGATCGATCAGCGTATACGCCACCTCGCCCCTGGATTTATTCGACAGGTCGGAGATGTTATACTTTGCGTCGCCGATCTGCTTCGTGAACTGGCCCAGCATACCGGGGCTGTTCTTATGAAAGATCGCAATCCGCGGCCCGCGGCAGATGCCCATGTCGCACTGCGGATAGTTGACGGAGTTATTGATGTTGCCGTTCTCCAGATAGTTGCGCAGCTCATGCGCCGCCATCACCGCGCAGTTGTCTTCGGACTCTTCCGTGGAGGCGCCGAGGTGCGGAATCACGAGGCACTTATCATGACCCGCGATCGTCGGTGTCGGGAAATCCGTCACGTACATGCCGATCTTTCCCTTCCCCATGCCCGCGAAGAGATCGGTCTCGTTGACCAGCACATCCCTTGCGAGATTGATTAAGATGGTGCCCTTCTTCATCTTCGCAATGGCGTTTTTGTCAATCATGCCCGTGGTATCCTTGGTTGCCGGGATATGCAGGGTGATGATGTCACATTTCGCAAAAATGTCATCGATGTTATCAATATGTTTGACATCACGCGACAGCTGCCAGGCCGCATCGATCGAAAGGAAGGGATCATAGCCCCAGACCTCCATCCCGAGATGCTTTGCGGCATTCGCCACGCGCACGCCGATCGCGCCGAGGCCGATGATGCCGAGACGTTTTCCGGCGATTTCATTGCCGGCGAATTTCTTCTTGTTCTTTTCCGTCAGTGCGGCGATATCCGGATCCCCCGCGTTTTTCCGGACCCATTCCACGCCGCCGATCACGTCACGGGAGGCGAGGAGCATGGCGGCAATCGTCATCTCCTTCACCGCGTTGGCATTGGCGCCCGGCGTGTTGAACACGACGATGCCCTTCTCCGCGCAGGCCTCCACCGGGATGTTGTTCACACCCGCACCGGCGCGGCCGATGCAAAGCAGGCGGTCCGAAAACTTCATGTCATGCATCTTGGCGCTGCGCACGAGGATTGCGTCCGCCTTGTCCGCATCCTCCACCTGCTTGTAGTTTTTGGTGAAGACGTTTAAGCCGACCTTTGCGATGTTGTTCAGACATTTGTATTGAAACATGGTTTTCCCCTCCCCTGACGGCTGCTCAGCCGTGTTGTTTTTCAAACGCTTCCATGAATGTGACCAGCTTCTCCACGCCTTCCTTCGGCATGGCGTTGTAGATCGAAGCGCGCATGCCGCCGACGGTACGGTGTCCCTTCAGGGAAACCAGGCCCTGCGCCGTTGCTTCCTTCACGAAGAGATCATTCAGTGCATCATCACCCGTGACAAAGGGAACGTTCATGAGCGAGCGGTCCTCCTTGCGCACGGTGCCCTTGAAGAGCTTGCTGCTGTCAAGATAATCATACAGAATCTTTGCCTTCTCTTCATTGCGCTTCTTCATTTCCGAAAGGCCGCCGTTCTTCTTCAGCCATTGGAACACGAGGCCGCAGATATAAATGCTCCAGCAGTTCGGCGTGTTGTAAAGCGAGCCGTTGTCCGCCTGCGTCTTCCATTTGAGCATCGTGGGCGTGCCCGGCAGCACCTCGTCCCGGATCAGGTCCTCGCGGATGATCGAAATCACCAGTCCCGCGGGACCGATGTTTTTCTGCACGCCGCCGTACATCACCGCGTATTTGCTGATGTCCACGGGCTCCGAGAGGAAGCAGGAGGAAACATCCGCCACGAGGTCATGTCCCTTCGTGTCCGGCAGCGTATGGAACTTCGTGCCGTAGATCGTGTTGTTCTCGCAGATGTAAACATAATCCGCGTCCTCCGGAATATCCAGGTTGCTGCAGTCCGGGATATAGGAGAAGGTCTGGTCGGAGCTGTCCGCGACCTTCACGGTCTCCCCATAGATCTGCGCCTCCTGAAAGGCTTTCTTTGCCCACTGGCCGGTGACGATGTAGGCCGCCTTTTTGTTTTTCATCATGTTCATGGGCACCGCGGCAAACTGCTGCGAGGCGCCGCCCTGCAGGAACAGAACCTTGTAATTGTCCGGAATCTGCAGCAGCTCCCTAAGATCCTTCTCCGCCGTTTCAATCACGCCGTCAAAGGCTTTGGAACGGTGGCTCATTTCGTTGATGGACATGCCGCTGCCGCCAAAATCCAGCATCTCGTCCGCGGCCTGCTTCAGTACTTCCTCCGGCAGCATCGCCGGTCCTGCGGAAAAATTGTAGACTCGGTTCATATGCATACTCCTTTTGTCTGTTACGCAGTTACTTTACTACAATGTTCACAATCTTGTTCGGCACGTACACTTCCTTGATAACGTTGCCGCTGAGTTTATCTCCCAGCATTGCCTTGGCATTAGCAATAACAGTTTCTTTTTCCTCGTCTATTTTAATGTTAAGTACCCCTCTGGTTTTACCGTTTACCTGCACGGCGATTTCGATCTCGTCTTCTTTCATGAGAGATTCATCCGCCACGGGCCAGGGGGCGGAGAAGACGGAGCCGGCACCGCCGAGCTTTGACCAGAGCTCCTCGCCGACATGCGGGGCGAAGGGCGCGACGAGCTGCACGAAGGTTTTCAGGGTCTCGCGGTCGACGCCGTCCTTTGCGCTCATGTCAAGCAGCTTGTTGTTGAACTCCATAAAGCCCGAAACGACGGTGTTTAAGTTGAACTGTTCCAGGCGCGTCGAGATCGTGTGAATCAGCTGATGGCGCGTCTTGACGAGCTCCGGCGTTTCCGGGACCTCCCGCGTGAGGTTCTCATGCACCAGTCTCCAGAAGCGGCCGAGGAAACGGAAGACGCCGTCGATCCCGCGGTCATCCCATTCGGAGTCCAGCTCCGGCGGGCCAACGAACATCTCATAGAGACGCAGCGAATCACAGCCGTAATCCCTGATAAGATCATCGGGCGAAACAACATTGCCGAGGCTTTTCGACATCTTCACGCCGTTTTTGCCGGTGATCATGCCCTGGTTGAAGAGCTTTTTGAAGGGCTCGTCAAAGGACACCACGCCGATGTCATGCAAAAACTTCGTCCAGAAGCGCGCGTACAGAAGATGCAGCACCGCGTGCTCCACGCCGCCGATGTACATATCCACCGGCAGGAACTTGTCGGCCTTTTCCTTCGACACCAGCTCCTTGTCATTATGCGCGTCCACATAGCGCAGGAAATACCAGGAGCTGCCCGCCCACTGCGGCATCGTGTTGGTCTCCCGCTTTGCGGGCTTGCCGCAATTCGGACAGGTCGTGTTGACCCAGGAATCGATCGCCGCAAGGGGGCTTTCGCCCGTTCCCGTCGGTTCGTATTTTTCGACCTCCGGCAGCGTCAGCGGCAGCTGCTCCTCCGGCACCGCGACCGCGCCGCAGTCTTCACAGTGCACGATCGGGATCGGCTCGCCCCAGTAACGCTGTCTGGAAAAGACCCAGTCACGCAGCTTGTAATTCACCTTCTTTTCGCCGAAGCCCTTTTCCTGAATCTCATCCGGCGCGGAGAGCTTTAATTCCGCACTCTCCTTGCCGTTCCAGTCACCGGAATTGATCATCGTGCCGTTCGCGTCCGTGTAGGCCTCCTGCATGTCCGCAATTTCCTCGCCATCCTTGGCGATGACCTGCACGATCTTCAGATCAAACTTTTTGGCAAACTCAAAGTCGCGGTCGTCATGCGCCGGCACGCACATGATGGCGCCGGTGCCGTAATCCGCCAGCACGTAGTCCGCAATCCAGATCGGAATCTTCTCATTGTTCAGGGGATTGATCGCATAGGAGCCGGTGAAGACGCCGGTCTTTTCCTTATCCTGCAGGCGGTCCACATTGGATTTGTTCATCGCCTGCTTCACATAGGCGTCAACGGCCTCCTTCTGCTCCGCCGTCGCCAGCTGTTCCACCAGCTTGTGCTCCGGCGCCAGCACCATGAAGGTCGCGCCGTAGAGCGTATCCGGTCTTGTCGTGAACACGCGGATGTATTTGTCGCGCAGCATCCGGATCTTGCCGTCCGCAGGCTCGACCACGGCGGACCAGTCGATCTCAAAGTCCACCTCCGCGCCGTAGGATTTGCCGATCCAGTCGGTCTGCATCTTCTTGACCTTTTCCGGCCAGTCCAGACCCTCCAGTCCTTCCAGAAGCCTGTCCGCGTAGGCCGTGATCTTCAGCATCCACTGCTTCAGGTTCTTTTTGGTGACCTCCGTATGGCAGCGTTCGCACTTGCCGTCCACCACCTCTTCGTTGGCGAGGCCCGTCTTGCAGGAGGGACACCAGTTGATCGGCATCTCCTTCTGGTAGGCAAGACCGTGCTTAAACATCTGCACGAAAATCCACTGCGTCCATTTGAAGTACGCGGGATCCGTCGTGTTGACCTCCATGTCCCAGTCGTAGATCGCGCCGATCTGTTTGATCTGTTCGCGGATGTGATTCACGTTCTCTTCCGTGGAAATGCGCGGATGCACGCCGTGCTGAATTGCGTAGTTTTCGGCTGGCAGACCGAAGGCGTCCCAGCCCATCGGATGAATGACATAATGCCCGCCCTTCATCATCTGGTAACGGCTCCAGACATCGGAGATCACATAACCCCTCCAGTGCCCCACATGCAGCCCGGAGCCCGAAGGATAAGGAAACATGTCCAGACAATAATACTTCGGCTTTTTCCCGTCATCCGTGTTGACCGGCGCCTTTTCCCATGCCGCGCGCCACTTTGCCTCAATCTCCGCGGGATTGTACGGTTCGATTTTGTTGTTTGCTGCCACTGTTCTCACTCTCCTCAAGCCATCAAATTGTGTCAAATCATAATGATGTATTCTACCATACTTTATAGAAGTAAAAAAGCCCCGCCTTGCCATTTTACGTTTGCATTTTCTGCTTGCATTTTTCGTGTATCGGGTGTAAACTATGCTTTGTTGTTATTTTCGCGCGTTGAAGCGTTGAAGCTTTAAAGCGCTAAAGCGAAGGTGAAGGAGGACAGGGCAATGTTCATTAAAGTACTGATGCTGGTGATATTCTTTTCCGTGATGATCGGTGTCGGTTATTATTGCCGCAGGAACGCAACGGACGTCAACGGCTTTGTGCTGGGCGGGCGCAGTGTCGGCCCGTGGCTGACGGCCTTCGCCTACGGTACCTCCTATTTCTCCGCGGTCGTTTTTGTGGGCTATGCGGGACAGTTCGGCTGGCGCTACGGCATCGCCGCGACCTGGGCCGGCATCGGCAACGCGCTGATCGGCTCGCTCCTCGCCTGGGCGATCCTGGGCCGCCGCACGCGCATCATGACGCAGCATCTGGATTCCCGCACGATGCCGGAGTTTTTTGAACGCCGCTTCGGCTCCCCGGCGCTGAAGCTGGCCGCGAGTGCCGTGACCTTCATCTTCCTGATTCCGTACACGGCATCGCTTTACAACGGTCTGTCGCGTCTCTTCGGCATGGCCTTCAACATTGATTACACCGTCTGCGTGATTGCCATGGCGGTTCTGACCGGCATTTACGTCATTGCCGGCGGCTACATGGCAACGGCCATCAATGACTTTATCCAGGGCATCATCATGCTCTTCGGCATCTGCGCGGTGATCTTTGCCGTGCTGCGCTCGCAGGGCGGATTTCTTGCTGCGCTGGACGGACTGGCGAAGGTGGTGGACCCGGCGGTTTCGGAATCGCCCGGCGTCTTCAATTCCTTCTTCGGCCCGGATCCGGTGAACCTCCTCGGCGTCGTTATTCTGACCAGCCTCGGCACCTGGGGCCTGCCGCAGATGGTGCAGAAATTCTACGCCATCCGCAGCGAAAAGAGCGTGGAGGCCGGCACGGTCATTTCCACCCTCTTTGCCTTTGTGATCGCCGGCGGCTGCTATTTCCTCGGCGGCTTCGGCAGACTCTTCTCCGACCGTGTGGATGTGGCCGCGGAGGGCTTTGACGCCATTGTCCCCGCCATGCTCTCGGGTCTTCCCGATCTGCTGATCGCCATCGTCGTGATCCTCGTGCTAAGCGCCTCCATGTCCACGCTTTCTTCCCTGGTGCTGACCTCCTCCTCCACGCTGACGCTGGATTTCATCAGCGGCACGCTGGTAAAGGACATGAAGGAAAAGAAGCAGGTCTTTGTGATGCGCTGCCTGATCGTCGTCTTCATCGCGATCTCCGTGGTGATTGCGCTCATCCAGTACCGGGGCGGCATCACCTTCATCGCGCAGCTCATGGGCGTCTCCTGGGGCGCGCTCGCCGGCGCCTTCCTCGCCCCCTTCCTCTACGGGCTCTACTGGAAGGGCGCGACAACGATCGCCTGCTGGGTGAGCTTCCTCTTTTCCACAGTCGTGATGCTGCTCAATATCTTTGTGCGTTCGTCCTTCCCTACGCTCCTGCAGTCGCCGATCAATGCCGGTGCCTTCTGCATGATCGCGGGGCTCGTCCTTGTGCCGCTCGTTTCCCTGGTAACCAAAAAACCGGAGAAGACGCTGGTGGAGGACGCCTTCTCCTGCTATGAACGAAAGGTCCTGGTCCCGCAGCGCGACGCGCTGGGCGAGGATGCCTAAGCTTCCTGTTTTCTGACGATTTCATAAATTATCTCATTTTGCACCCCGTATCCTGCGGGGTGCTTTTTCACATTTTATTAAAAAACCCTAAATGCGGTATTTTATCATGATTGACATCCATTACTTAGTGTTTTTTCTCTAAATATGATACAAATAATTGTTGACAGATTGTCGTAATTTCGATAATATATTACATAGATGTTACAAATTGTGTATGTTGTTGTGTAAGGAGGTTAAGAAATGTTTCACAGTGTTGTTGGGGAAAAGAAACAAAAGAAGCATTGTCTCCGGTGGAGCCTGGCCCTTTGCCTGCTGCTCCTCTTTGTTGCGGGGCCGCTCCTGAAAGGCGGTACGGCGGACGCCGCGCCTGCAAATGAAGCGACGCCCGCCGAAGTTCTGGCCGTGCTGAACGCATCCCGCGGCGCGAAGGGTCTCCCCGCGCTGGAATGGGATGAATCTCTTGCGTATTGCGCCGGCGTGCGCGCACAGGAAATCAGCGTGCGCTTTTCCCATGTCCGTCCCGGCGGCCACGCCTGGTACACCGTCGATCCGGATATCCAGTACGGCGAAAACCTGATGTATACCACAAACAGTTCCGATGCTTCGAATGTCTTTGCCGTCTGGATCAGCTCTCCGGCACATCGCGCACTCTTCTACGACGCTTATTACCGGACCGCCGCGATTGCCAGGTACGAATCCGGCGGCACGGACTACTGGGTCATTGAATTCGGTTACTGATGATTACAACGCTTTTATTCGAAAGCCCTCCAATAAAGAATACCCCGCAGTTTTCTGCGGGGTATTCTCCTTCTGACCGGATTCCGTTTACTTCGCGTACTGCTGGTACAGCGTTGCGTGGTCCCGGATCGCCTGGGCGGCATTGCCGGCGTTTCCGGTCACGCAGATGTAATGGCGGTCGCTTTTGGACACAAGGTAACTGGCGGCACAGCTTCCGGCCTGCCGGAGATACCCGGTCTTTGCCGCGCGGATGTTGCCGTTCTTTTCCAGCGGGTCAATCTGCCTGAGAAAGTTGTTGCCGATGGAAATGCCCTGCGGGTGCTGTGCGGTGCGGGAGGTGGTATAGGTCCTTGCGCCGAGAATCTCCGCGCAGAGCGGATTCTTCATGGCCTCCCCGAGCACGACCGCCATATCCCTGACCGTGCAGTAATGATTGGCATTGTACAGTCCGATGCAGTTCGTCATGCGGGCCGTCCCCGAAAGCCCGAGCTGCTGCAGCTTGGCGTTCATCATGGATACAAAGTTCTCCGGGGTTCCGCCGACATAAATCGCCAGCGTCAGGGCGGCATCCGCACCGGAGGGGAGGATCGTTCCGTACATCAGATCCCTGACGGTCACCACCTCACCTGCCGAAAACCCCACGCGGCTGGCATACTCCGCCTTCGCATAGTCAATGACTCCCTGCGGCACGGCCACGCCCGCATTCAGATCCTGCACGCGCTCCGCGGCGACCAGAAGCGTCAGAATCTTGGTCATGGAGGCGGGATTCATCTTCGCGTTCGCGTTGCGCTCCATGACGGCCCTTCCCGCAGCCACATCGACAACGATCGCATAGGTGCTCGGCCTGGCCGCCTCGATCACCTCATCTTCGCCGCCCGCGCCGAAGACGTAGGCCTTGCGGTTCTCCTTGATGCCGAAGCTCTGATAATGATTCCAGAGCTTGTCCCGGTTGACCCCGAAGGCCGCACGCACATCCGGATAGGTCCTGGCATAACGCTCAAAATCAAAGTTCTCCTTTGTCAGCGTCGCGTTCGGGTCAAGGAAGCCCCTGTCACCGCCCCTGACATACACGACACGCTTTTCCCTTGCGCCGTTCGTCATGTAATGGTTCCAAAGCTTCTCCTTATCCGTCCCGAAGGCCGCACGCACATCCGGATAATCATTCGCATAGCGCTCATGATCAAAGTTTTCCTTTGTCAGCGGCGTGGCCGCACAGACCGGAAGCGCGCAGGACCACGCAATGGCCGCAGCCAGCAGGATTGCCGTCAGTTTCGCCGCGCAGGCTCTGATCCTCTTATACATATCCCTTTCACTCCTCTCAACAAAAATGGCTTTTCTTCTTTTCAACAAAAAAACCGGAACCATTGTCATTCCAACAGTTCCGGTTTTCGTGGAGACGGTGGGACTTGAACCCATGACCCCCACACTGCCAGTAGTGAATGATGCTTCACGTAGCATTCCGAAACGTCTTGTCAACGCTTATATTATACACATTTTTCTGACTTTGTGTGGTGTAATCTTTCATACCGTTCGTTAGATTTTTGTATCTTTGTTAGACTTTCGTTAGATAGTAATTCAGTCCATCAATGATACAGTAAAGTTAAAGATATATTTGTCTGACTTGTTAAGAAAACTAACTTTTCCATCTTTATCTTCAAATCTAAAGGATTCAGGTTTTTCAAAATCGAATTGAAAGATTGCATCATTCCCATCTATGCTACGCTTATATTCATCAAATTGATACTGTAGTATCAGTTCCTTGTTTTTACCTGTGTTCTTTTCCATGGAAACCAAATTCATTCGCTCTAATTCGTCATCAACCATGACATAAAACACCGTTTCAATTTCACCAGTAAGCACAGAATGATCTGATTGATCTCTATATTCATCCATAAACCATTGATATTCATCATTTGAAAGTTCAGATAAGCCAATTATAACTTCTGCATGCGCTTCATAGTATGCACCAGCTTTCTTTTCAGTAAATGATATATCATTAATCCTAATAGTCCCATTTTCATATGGGATATTGTGGTTAAAGCCATCTTCATAACTATATTCCGT
>JAFSPF010000079.1 GCA_017443065.1 Lachnospiraceae bacterium | reverse complement strand
CCTTTCTCTGTGAATGGCGATGTGGTAACTCCATTGTACAGGAAAAAGGGGGTCATTGCTCTTTTTATATTTCAGAGTGGTGAATTCCCGATAAAATCAAGGTTTTGAACTAAAAACGTAACGAAAAACGTTACATTACCTCTTTTTTTGCGGAGGTTATTAAATGAAGCGTGTGGTGACAAAAATACTGCTGCTTTGCGTGCTGGCGTCCCTTCTGCAGGGGGCTTTGCCGATGCATGCATATGCCGCGCCGCCGTCGGCAGTCACCTATGACAGCTTTGATTTTCAAAGATATGCGGATGATTATGAAGATCTGAAGCGGACCTTCGGCTATGAAAAAAAACAGCTCTGGAATCATTATATTAATTCCGGCTTCGCGGAGGGGCGGACGGTCTATCTGACAAACGGCACCCCCGCGACGCTGCCGGCCGTACAGCCGGGCGTCAACCGCTCGACGTTTGACCATATCCGTTACGCGGATGACTATCAGGACCTGAAGAATGTCTTCGGTTACGACCGCGAGAATCTGTGGCGTCATTTTGTGGATTACGGTGCATCGGAGGGCAGGAGCGCATACATCAGAGACGTGAAGATAGACGTCATGCGCGCGATGGCAAAGATCCGCCTGGCGGATGCATTCCCCAAGGTAATAGCACCCGTAACCTCCGACGGCACATTGCCCTCCTACTGGAGCACCCGTGATTATACGGAACAGGAGCTGCAGTTGATCCGGAACTATTACGGAACAACCCTTTTCATCGGGGATTCCGTGATGTCCGGCTTTGGCATGGTCTGTGCGGGAAGCGCAGATCCGCTGCTGAAATCATTTCATTTTATGGCGGCGCCGAGCTACGGTCTGGCGCATGCCCTGAACGAAAAGAGCGGCGGACTTCATCCGCCTTACAGGGGAAAGCGGATTCCGCCGTGGCAGGTGGTGTCCTCCGTCAGGCCGGATACGGTATTCCTGTTCCTCGGAATCAATGATATCAGCTACACGTCGCTGGACAACCTGATCAGCAAATACAGGCAACTGATTGCAAAGATCACGGAGGCAAGACCGGGCGTGCGGATCATCGTGATGAGCGCCACCTATCCCTATCCCGGCATCAAAAAGGGCGGCCTGAACGGGGATAATATCGCGGCGTATAACCTCCGGCTGCAACAGATGGCAATTGAGGACGGTCTGGGCTTTATCGACATTGCCGCGACCTCCAAAGGGGACGGCAACTTCATGAAGCCGGAGCTTTCCTCCGACCGTTACGTGCATGTGCAGTTCAGTGTTTACAATGACTGGGCGAAGGCCATCAAAGCCTGGGCCTGGCAACAGGTTTCGGGAGAATAAATGGAACTGATTTTTCAATTTATAGCGGCATATTTCAGGTTCAGCCTGATCGTGGCACTGCTCCCGGCACTGTTTCTGATGTTTTTGATTTACCGCCAGGACAGGGTCGAAAGGGAGCCCGTGGGCCTGCTGTTTAAGCTCTTTCTGCTGGGCGCGCTGGTAACCTTTCCCGCGGGATGGCTGGAGCGTTTGGCGGTTTCGTTCCTGCGGACGGTTTATCCGAATGCGTACAGCACGTTGTTTTTGTTCATTGAAAACTTCCTGATCGTCGGACTGATTGAGGAGGGCGGCAAATACCTTGTACTGCGCACGACCTGGCGGCATCCGGCCTTCAACTACCGCTTTGATGCCGTGGTGTACGGAGCCTTTTCCGCACTGGGCTTTGCGGCCGCGGAGAATCTGCTGTATGTGTTCCGGATGGGGATCGGCGTGGCGCCGGTGAGGGCCGTAACGGCCATCCCCCTGCACTGTATCTGCGGCATCTTCATGGGACATTTTTACGGCCTCGCGAAGTCCTGCGAACGGCACGCGCTGCGGGGAAGGGCCGCACAGTATCATACGATCGCGCTGCTTCTGCCGATGCTGATTCACGGGTTTTATGATTTCTCCGTCACCAGCGGGTACGAGGTGCTGCAGACGGTCTTCCTTGTGTTTGTGGTTGCGCTGGATATCATTGCCATTATCAGTGTGAGAAAATATGCAAGACAGGATGTAAGGGTATAGAAAGGAAAAAAATCATGGCAAAAGAATTAAAGGATTATGTTGTGACAATTCCGGATTTTCCGGAGCCGGGCATTATGTTCCGGGATGTGACCAGCGTCCTGCAGGATGCGGACGGACTGGAGCTCGCGATCCGCACCATGCAGGAGATGGTGAAGGATCTGGACTTTGACGTGGTGGTCGGTGCGGAATCCAGGGGCTTCATCTTCGGCACACCGATCGCTTACAATCTGCACAAGCCCTTTGTGCTGATCCGTAAGAAGGGGAAGCTGCCGCGGGAAACCGTTTCCGTGGAGTATGAGCTGGAATACGGCACGGGCGTCCTGGAGATGCATAAGGACGCCGTGAAGCAGGGACAGAAGGTTCTCCTGGTGGATGACCTGATCGCCACCGGCGGCACGACGGAGGCCATGATCAAGCTGGTGGAGTCCTGCGGCGGTGTCGTTGTGGGCGTGCTGGTGCTGATGGAACTGAAGGGCCTCAAGGGGCGGGAGAAGATCGGCAAGTACCGGCTGGATTCCGCCATCGCTTACGAAGGAAAGTAAATGACCACACTCGACGACGGAAAAATTCAGGCGATCACGGAGTTCCTGTCACCGGATAAGCTTCATCAGGAACTGCTGGGTCATATCAGGAAATATCATCCCTCCGATGATATCTCCATGATCGAACGCGCCTACGAAGCCGCCGCCGAGGCACATGCAGGGCAGGTCCGCAAATCCGGCGAGCCCTACATCATTCATCCGCTGCAGGTGGCGATCATTCTCGCGGATCTGGAAATGGACCAGGAGACGATCGCCGCGGGACTGCTGCATGATGTCGTGGAGGATACCTTCATGACACTTACGGAGGTCGGAGAGCAGTTCGGGCCGGATGTCGCGCTTTTGGTGGACGGTGTCACAAAGCTGCAGAATCTGCAGCAGCACGGAGAGTACAGCACAAAAAGCAAAACGCCCGTGCAGCTGGAAACACAGGCGCAGAACCTGCGTCACATGTTCCTGGCGATGGCAAGGGACATCCGCGTCATCATCATCAAACTGGCGGACCGTCTGCACAATATGCGGACGCTCTCCCACATGCCGCCGGAAAAGCAGCAGCGCATTGCGCAGGAGACGCTGGACATCTATGCGCCGTTGGCGATGCGCCTTGGTATCAGCAAGATCAAGGTGGAGCTGGATGACCTTGCGCTGCAGTATCTGGAGCCGGAGGCTTACGCGGATCTGGTGCGGCAGGTCTCCGAAAAGCTGGAGCAGCGGGAGGCCTATGTCGAGGAGGTGGTGCGGCAGGTCCGCATTCACATCACCGCTGCCGGCTTAAAGGGGGATGTCAACGGCCGCGTCAAACATTTTTTCAGTATTTACAAAAAGATGCGCAACCAGAACAAGACACTGGACCAGCTCTATGATCTCTTTGCGGTGCGCATCATCGTGGATACGGTCAAGGACTGTTATGCCGCGCTCGGCGTCATTCACGAAATGTATAAGCCCATCCCCGGACGCTTCAAGGATTATATCGCCATGCCGAAGCCGAACATGTACCAGTCGTTGCACACGACGCTCTTCGGCTCGGACGGCATTCCCTTTGAGGTGCAGATCCGCACACATGAGATGCACAAGGCGGCGGAGTACGGTATCGCCGCACACTGGAAATACAAGGTCGCCTCGGACGGCAAGAAGGCGGAGACCAGCGAAGAGGAGAAGCTGACCTGGCTGCGCCAGATTCTCGAATGGCAGCAGGACATGTCGGACAACAAGGAGTTCATGAATCTCTTAAAGAGCGACCTGAATCTCTTTGCGGAGGACGTGTACTGCTTCACGCCGGCGGGGGACGTGAAGAATCTCCCGGCGGGCTCCACGCCGATCGATTTCGCTTACAGCATTCATTCCGCCGTCGGCAACAAGATGACCGGCGCCAAGGTCAACGGAAAGCTGGTCCCGAATGATTACGTGATCCAGAACGGTGACCAGATCGAGATCATCACGAGCCAGAATTCCCACGGACCTTCCCGCGACTGGCTTTTGATCGCCAAGGCTTCCTCCACGCGCAGCAAGATCAACTACTGGTTCCGGCATGAGCGCAAGGAAGAGAACATGGCGCGCGGCAAGGAGCTGCTGACCGCTTATGCAAAGAGCAAGAACGTGGATCTGGCGGAGATCAACAAGCCCGCCTTCCAGAAAATCATCCTGAAAAAATACGGCTTCCGGGACTGGGACGCGGTGCTGGCCGCGATCGGTCACGGCGGCTTAAAGGAAGGACAGATCGTGGGCCGGCTCCTGGAACAGCAGCGCAAGGAGGCGGGAAGCGGCATCACGGACGAGGAGGTGCTGGCGGCGGTACAGGATCAGGACGGTGCCGCGCGGATTTCCTCCGGTCGCAATGCCATCATGGTGCGCGGGATTCATGACGTGGCCGTGCGCTTCGGCGGCTGCTGCAATCCCGTACCGGGGGATGAGATTGTCGGCTTTGTGACAAGGGGCAGGGGCGTGACGGTGCACCGCCGTGACTGCCATAACATGCAGGAGCTGTCGGAGGAAGAAAAGTCCCGGCTGATCGAGGCCGAATGGGAACGCTCCTTCCTGACGGAGGGAGAGAAATATACGGCGGATATCAAGATCTTTGCCAATGACAGGACGGGGCTTCTGGTGGATGTTTCGAGGATGCTCACGGACGATGGCTTACGGATCCGCTCCATGAACACCTGGACCTCCCGGCAGGGACTGGTGACGATGGAGACCTCCTTTGATGTCGGCTCCGTTGTGGAGCTGCGCAGCATCATCGAAAAGCTCCGGACGATCACCGGGGTGATTGATGTGGAAAGGGCAACGGCATAAGTATGAATCAGGACTACAAAATTATTTCCATGACACTCGGCATTGCCGCGACGAACGGCTATTTCCTGTATAAGGAAAGCCATGACGCGGGAGACGGGAAACATCACGGTATTTACTTCGATCCGCCGGACGAGGGGGAAAAGATATACGATGCCCTGACGAAGAGAGACTGTGTCGTGGATGCGGTGCTGCTGACGCATGCGCACTTCGATCACATCGGCGGTGTGGATGCGCTGTGCAAAAAGAGCGGCGCGAAGCTTTATTGCCACAGGGAGGAACGTCCGCTTTGCGAGGACGCCGATCTCAACTGTTCTTCTTCCATCGGCCGCCCGATGACGGTACATCCGGATGTGTGGTTCAAGGATGACGAAATCTTCACCTGTGCCGGCATGTCCTGCAAGGTTCTGTATACGCCGGGTCATACGATCGGCGGCGCCAGTTTTTACTTTGAGGAGGGCGGGCTGGTCATCTCCGGAGACACCCTCTTCCATCAGTCTGTCGGTCGTACGGACCTGCCGACAGGCTCCATGGGGACGCTCGTGCGCTCCATCCGCGAGAGACTCTTTACGCTGCCCGATGATACCGTCGTGTTCCCCGGCCATATGGACGAGACGACGATCGGCTTTGAAAAGCAGCATAATCCCTTCTTATGATCACAATCCTACTGAACAAAGACCGGTATCTGTATGATGCGCACTCCCTGGTGAAGGCCTTTTACCAGGGGGATGAGGTGCGCGCGGACGCGGTTGCGGACATCGAAGATGCGGTATATCAGTTAGAAAATAACGATATAACGATCAAAAGTATCCGCGAGGCAAAGGCGGGCGAAACAAAGATAACGTTATACAAATTAAATAATAACGATATTTCGATCATCATAGAATACCCGGAGGAGGAGGACGGCGAGGAGCTCCCCGAAGCGGCAGCAGAGGATGCCACGGAACCGACCGCCGCAGTCAACGAATCCACCAACGGAAGCGACGCGTCTGTCACAACCCCAAAAAACCTGTTAAAACAGGCACTGTATGGCCTTCTTTGTAATGAAACAGGGAGGGAATTGCCCTGGGGTGCCCTCACCGGCATCCGTCCGACGAAGATCGCGACGCAGATGCTGACAGACGGAAAAGACGATAATACGATAGAAAACTATCTTAAAAACGTTCATCTTGTCAGCGGGGAAAAGGCGCGACTCAGCATCGAGATTGCGCACCGGGAGAGAGAGGTGCTTTCCAAACGGGATTACGAAAACGGCTACAGTCTGTATGTCGGCATTCCCTTCTGTCCGACCCGCTGCTCCTATTGTTCCTTTGCGGCCTACCCCCTGCAGCAGGCGGGTCATCCGGATGCATCCCATCACGACCGGACGGAGGTTCTGAAAACGAAATACGCCGCCATGACGGACAAGTATCTGGTCTGTCTGGAGAAGGAGCTGGCGGCCACGGCCAAGCTGATGCGGGGCGTACGCCTGGATACCGTTTACATCGGCGGCGGCACGCCGACCTCGCTCAATGTCGCGCAGCTGACGCGGCTGTTGAAATTCCTGCGTGCCACCTTTGATTTCTCGCAGGTAAAGGAATTCACGGTGGAGGCCGGACGCCCGGACTCCATCCTGGACGTGATCGGGAAGCTTCTGACGCTCCGCGAATATGACGTGGACCGGATCTGCGTGAATCCGCAGACCATGCACCAGCGGACGCTGGACGCGATCGGCCGCGCGCATACCGTGGAGCAGACCAGGGAAGCCTTTCACCTCGCGCGGGACGCGGGCTTTGATAACATCAACATGGACATCATCCTTGGCCTGCCCGGCGAAGGGCCGGAGGATGTGGCCTTCACGATGCGCGAAATCGCGAAGCTGCGGCCGGATGATCTGACGGTGCATTCGCTGGCGCTTAAGCGCGGCTCACGGATGTGGGAACAGGTCGGGGTGGTTGAACCACCGGCCTCGGCGGCCGATGGTTCCGCTTCGCTCTATTGCGATTGCTGGCGTATCGCCGAGGAAGGTGCGAGGGAGATGGGGTTGGAGCCGTACTATTTGTATCGGCAGAAGAATATGACGGGGAATATGGAGAATGTGGGATTTGCCAGGCCGGGGAAAGAGGGCCTGACAAATATTCTCGGTATGGAGGAAGTGCAGTCGATCCTGGCCTGCGGTGCCGGCGCCATCACGAAGCGCGTCTGGAACGAGCCTGCGGGTCATCCGCAGCACGGCCTCATCAAACGCGCCGCGAACGTGAAGGAGTTCGAGGCCTACCTCTCGCGCGTGGACGAAATGATCGAGCGGAAGCAGGCGCTGTTTCAATGAGCGTTACAAGGGCACAGGCGCGCGCAAGTGATGTTTGCAAACGCAAGATGCGCCTGTTTGCCGCGTAGGCGAGACGTGCGCATCGTGAGCGCCTTTGCGCGAAGCGATGTGCGTTCCGGCTCGGCGGAGCGCCCGGCAAAATGAAGCATCGGTGTTTGCAACATCACGCAGCAGCGCCGGACTGTTGTTGCACTCAATCGAAGAGGCCCGCCGCCTCCCGCATGAGCGATATGATCGGCAGGGACTGCGGGCAGGCGCCCTCGCACTGGCCGCAGGCGATGCAGTCCTTCGCAAGACCGGAGCCCTGCGTGGAAAACATATAACGTCTGTCCGCCTGTGCCTTGTTTTGATAAACACGCCATTCGTTGACCGCACGAATCACACCCGGAATTGCAATATTCACGGGACATCCCGGCTTGCAGTATTCGCAGGCGGTGCAGGGAACGGTATCGGATTCCGCAATGATGCGCTGTGCTTCGGCAATGAGCTCCTGCTCACGCGCCGTAAGCGGCTGAAAGTCTTTCATGTAGGAAAGATTGTCCTTCATCTGCTCCAGGTCGGACATGCCGGAGAGTACCGTGATGATGCCCTCCATGGAGGCCACGTAGCGGATCGCCCAGGAGGCGAAGGACGCGTCCGGTAATTCTTTTTTGAAGAGCTCCTGAATCTTCGGCGGCGGCGTGGCCAGCATGCCGCCCTTCACCGGCTCCATCACCACGATTTCCTTGCCGTGTTTTCTGGCCACTTCATAGCATCTGCGCGAGGCGATGTTCTCATTCTCCCAGTCCGCGTAATTGATCTGCAGCTGCACGAATTCCGCATCGTCATATTTTGTCAAAAGCTCATCCAGCATTTCGGGTGTCGCGTGGAAGGAGAAGCCCCAGTGCTTAATGAGGCCCTTTTTCTTCTGCTCGCGGACGAAATCCCAGAGCCCGTAATCCTCATAAATCGTTTTGTTGTTGAGCTGCAGGGCATGCAGCAGATAGAAATCAATGTAGCGTGCGCCGGTGCGTTCCAGCGAGGTCTCCAGCTGCTTCTTCGCGGAGGCCTCATCCGGCTTGCCAAGCCAGGCGTTGAGCTTTGTGGCGATCGTGAAGCTTTCGCGGTCATGCCGGTCGATCAGCGCTTCCTTTGCGGCCGCCTCCGACGCGCCACCGTCATAGACGTAGGCGGTGTCAAAGTAGGTGCAGCCGGCGTCCAGAAAGAGGTCCACCATTTCCTTCACCTGTTCGACATCAATTTTTGTTTTGTCCTCCGGCAGCTTCGGCAGACGCATCAGGCCGAAGCCCAGTTTTTTTGTGGTGTCAGCGAAATTTGTGTTCATGAGATTGCACCCCCTTTTTATTATATGCCCAAACCGCCCGTTTGTCAGGATGCCGCGTCGGCTTTATCAGCACGCTTTTTCCCGAACAGCACAAGATCGTTCTCCTCCAGGAAGCGGTTGACATAGGCGCCGAACAGGAGGATATAGACGCAGCAGTAGATCCAGAACATGAGGATCGCCAGCGTGGCCAGCGAGCCGTAGAGCGTGCTGTAGATGTTGAAGCCCTGCGTGTAAAGCGAGAAGACAAAGGAAAACAAGAGCCAGGCCACGGCCGCAATGGCGGCACCGGGAATCTGGCGCAGAAAGTTCTGTTTCCTCGAAGGAAGGATCGTGTAAAGGGAGGCGAAAATGGCAAGCGCGATCAGAAAGACCGTCAGGCTGTGCCACTGCGTTCGCAGAAAATCAAACACGGGGGATTCCGGCAGATGCTGTTCCAGCACAAGTGCGATCTGACGCTCGAAGACGCGGAAGAAGAGCAGGAAGATGATCGCCGCGATCATCAGGAGCGTATACAAAAAAGAGAAGGGCAGCGACAGCCAGGGTTTGCGGTCCCTGGAACTTCCATAAACCGCGTTCAGACCCCGGATCAGGGCGACCATCCCCCGTGCCGCCGTCCAGAGCACGACGATAAAGGAAATCGGAACCAGTCCGGTGGAGGTGTTGTAGGCATCGTCGATGAGCTGCGTGACCAGCGTGTCCGCGACATCCGGCGTGAGGTTCGTGATCGCGGTCACGAGTTCCGTCTGGTCCAGTCCCGTCAGGGGAATGATGCTGACCGCAAGGATCAGGATGGGGATCAGCGACAGGAAGAAAAAGAAGGCCACACCCGAGGCATGCGTCGCAAGCCCCGGTCCCCGGAGGCCTTTCAGAAACAGGATCAATGTCTCCTTTGGGGAGAGTGCGCGTTCCGCTTCCATAGTTCTAATATAATACGAATTCCCGGCGATTGCAAAAAAACGGAAACCTTTAGGTACGTTTTAGGTTACCGGCGTAGGATGGGAATTGCAAAAGGGAAAGGGCGGAGAAAAAACTTTCCGCCGGACAGGAAAGGCAAAGGAAACGAAAGCGATGGAAAACAAGTTTCAGTACCGGCACGAATGGAAGCATGAGATCAACATGGCGGACATGATCGCCATCCGTCAGCGGATGCGCGCGGTCGCGAAGCCGGATCCCCATGCGAAGGGCGGGAAGTACCTGATCCGCAGTCTGTACTTTGACAACCTGGAGGACAAGGCGCTGAAGGAAAAGATCGACGGTGTGGATCGCAGGGAAAAGTGGCGGGTGCGTTTTTACAACATGGATCCTTCCGCCGTCATTCATCTGGAAAAGAAAAGCCGCAGAAACGGGCTGGGCGCGAAGTTCTCCGCAACGCTCACGCAGGAAGAGGCGCAGAAGCTCGTCGACGGGGATTACGGCTGGATGATGGAGGAGCGCGGAACGAAAAAAGAAACCTCCCTCGTGCGTGAGTTTTACAGCAGGATTCTTTCCCAGGGCTTACGCCCGAAGGTGATCGTGGACTATACGAGAGAGCCTTTCATTTTTCCGGCGGGCAACGTTCGCGTGACGCTGGATTACGATATCCGCACGGGACTGTACTGCACGGATTTTTTGAATAAAGACTGTGTGACGGTCCCCGCGGCGGACGCTCCCATTTTACTGGAGGTGAAATGGGACGCCTACTTACCAACCATTATTCAGGACGCCGTGCAGCTGCCCAACCGCCGCGCGGAGGCGTTTTCGAAATATGCACAATGCAGGATTTACGGATAAAACAATAAAACATACGGAGGAATAATACAATGACTTTTCAGGACATCTTCAAATCAAGCTTTTTGGAAAACGTATCGAGCATCAGCATCCTCGACATGGTGCTGGCGATGGCCCTCGCCTTTGCGATCGGCCTGTTCATTTACCTGATCTACAAAAAGACCTACGCCGGCGTGATGTACTCTTCGAGCTTCGGCGTGACACTCGTCGGGCTCACGATGATCACGACCTTCGTGATCCTCGCGGTGACAAGTAACGTCGTTCTTTCCTTAGGTATGGTCGGTGCTTTGTCCATCGTCCGTTTTCGTACCGCCATCAAGGAGCCGCTGGACATCGCCTTTCTGTTCTGGTCCCTTGCGGCAGGTATCGTGCTGGCGGCGGGACTGATTCCGCTTGCGGTTTTCGGGAGCGTTGCGATCGGTCTGATGATCCTCGTCTTTGCGAACCGCAAGGAGCACACGAATCCCTACATCGTGGTGCTGCGCTGCGATGACCATGCGGCGGAAACGGAGGCTGCGGAATACCTGAAGACAAAGACAAAGAAGTGCGTCGTCAAGTCGAAGACCGCAAGACAGGGAGAGATCGAACTGAACATGGAGATCCGCCTTGCGGATGACAACACGGATTTCATCAACGAGCTCGCCGCAATGAACGGCGTCGAGAGCGCGGTGCTGGTCAGTTATAACGGTGACTACGCAGGATAAGGAGCGCGACATGGCAGGCAGCAAACACATCAACCTCATATGCGTGATCGCGACCGTCCTGGCCGTTCTCGTCACCGTTCTCTTTATGAACGGCGAGGCGCTGGGGATCGAGGTGATCGTGGACGCGGATGCGGAGAGCTATACCGGAAGCGAAGTGTTTACGGAGAATGATCTGGACGGCGCATGGGATGATTCCTCCGCGACGCAGATCACGCTGAACGGCACGGACGCACAGGTGAGCGGCAGCGGCGCCTATGTCCTTAACGGCAGCGTCTATATCAGCAACGCCGGAAGGTATGTGGTCTCCGGCACGCTGACGAACGGACAGATCGTCGTGGACGCCTACCAGTCCTCGAAGGTCTGGGTGGAGCTTGCGGGTGCGGATATCACCTGCGAAGAGGACGCGGCCTTCCGCGTCAACCAGGCGGACAAGGTGTTCCTGACCTTAAAGGAAGGAACGGTGAACAGCCTGACGAGCGGTGAGACATACTCTGACACGGCGCTTTCGGACAACGCGGGCGGCACGATCTTTTCCCATGACGACCTGACGATCAACGGCAGCGGGACCCTGACGGTCACGGCAAATTACAAGCACGGGATCGACGCGAATGATTCCCTCGTCATCACGGGCGGCAACATCACGGTGACGGCCGTGGACGACGGGCTGCATGCAAATGATTCCGTGCGGCTCACGAATACGGAACTGACGATCGACGCGGGAGACGATGCCATTCATTGTGACACGGAAATCATCGTCGAGAGCGGTGAAATACAAATCCCGTCCTGCCACGAAGGACTGGAGGCACCGCAGATCACGGTCACGGGCGGCAATATCACGATTTATTCGGAGGATGACGGCTTTAACGCGAACGGCGTCGGCGGGAGCGGCTTCGGCTTTATCACCGGAAATGAAGCGGACGGCACCGTGGAAAGCATTGACTCCCGGATTTCGATTTCCGGCGGCAACATCACGATCATCAGCGAGAATGCGCGGGATTCCGACGGACTGGATTCCAACGGGGATATCTATATCAGCGGGGGAAGGGTGCTGGTCAGCCTGTCAAATTCCGGAACCAATTCCGCGATCGACTACGCCTCGGAATCCGGCGGTGTGTGCGTGATTACGGGAGGAACGGTGATCGCCTGCGGCAGCTACAGCATGGCGGAGCACTTTGACAGCTCCAGCACACAGGCCTCCGCCCTGTATAACTTTTCCGCAGGCGCGGAAGCGGGCACGACCTTTGCCCTGGAGGATGCGGATGGCAAGGTGCTCCTTTCCTGGGAAGTGCCCTGCAGCTTTTCCTCGGTGAACGTCAGCAGTCCGGACATGCAGGTGGGAGAAAACTACACCGTCGTGATCGGCGATCAGACGGAGGAAATCACACTCACGGAAGTTTCCGCCTCCTACGGCGACGTGCAGAGCACGGGCTTCGGCGGCGGTTTCAATCAGGGTGGTGGCATGCAGATGCGCGGACCCGGCGGCCGCGGCGGATTCGGAAATACCGGCAGCACGGATTCGTCTGCGGACAGCACAGATACATCGAGAGGAACCATGCCGACGCCGCCGGAGCTGCCGGAAGGCATGGAGGGCATGACACCGCCGGAGCTGCCGGAAGGCATGGAGGGCATGACGCCGCCGGAGTTGCCGGAAGGCATGGAGGAGGGTGAAAGACCGGAGCTGCCGGCACTGCCCGGAGAGGCGTCACAGATGACAGCAGACACAACAGCCGCAACGGAAACGGCCTCCTCCGGCACCGCACTCTCGTCCTTTGGCGCTGACACATGGATGGAACTGGGTACCTCCGCGGTGATCCTGATTCTCGGCATCGGCATCGCAATGTTATATCAGAGAAGGAGATAAGTCATGGAACAGAAAAAGAACAGCAAATTCAGGAAGGTTTTTGTGATCGCCTACAGCACGGCGCTTGTCGGCTTCACCACCTACGCGGCGCTGGACACCTTCGTGATCCCGAGGACCTATACGGTGGTCGCACAGGAAGACAGCGTCACGGAGCAGGCGACGAACGGCGCGGTCTCTTCGGAATACACGATGGAGACAAAGCAGGCGGGCGGCCGCGGCGGACGCGGTGACGGCAACGGCATGCGCGGACGTGGCGGCAAGGGATCGCGCGGCGGCGGTGATTTCTCCGGCACGGGAGACTTCGGCGGACGCGCAAACGGAGACTTCGGCGGCCGCGGAAACGGCGCAGGCGGCTTCGGGATGAGCGGCGGCTTCGGGACCGATAACAGCCGGAGCTCCTCCGGCCAGGCGACGATCCCGGATCTGCCGACACTGCCCGGCGCTGACAGCACGAAGAGCGCAAGCGGAACGGAAGCTTCTGTCGCAACGGACGCGGCGGGCACAACGAAAGCGGAGAGCGGCGCACAGTCCGCAGCCACAGGCACCGTCACCGCCGACAGCTATGAAGATGAAAACATCTCCATTCAGATCACGCAGTATGAGACCAACGATACGACCGTGTATGTGGCGGACGTGACGCTCTCCTCCGCGGAATACCTGCAGACGGCCTTTGCGCAGAACGCCTACGGAAAAAACGTGAAGGCGGAAACCTCGGAGATTGCGGCGCAGCATAACGCGATCCTTGCCATCAACGGTGACTTCTACGGCTCCCGCAACCGGGGCTATGTCATCCGCGACGGCGTACTGTACCGGGACAGCTCCAACGGGAGCGAGGGCCTGGCGCTGATGTCGGACGGCAACTTTACCTTCTACAACGAAGGAGAGGTGAGCGCGGCGGATCTGCTTGCGGAGGGCGCAAAGGAAACCTGGTCCTTCGGCCCGGCCCTGCTTGCGGACGGGGAGATTCAGGTGTCGCAGACGGAAGAGGTCGGCAAGGCCAAGGCCTCCAATCCGCGTACCGCCATCGGCATCATTGACGATCTGCATTATGTCCTCGTGGTGAGCGACGGCAGAACGAACGCAAGCGAAGGATTGTCGCTGTACCAGCTGGCCTCCTTCCTGCAGAGCATCGGCGTGAAGGACGCGTACAATCTGGACGGCGGCGGCTCCTCCACGATGGTCTTTAACGGAACGGTTGTCAACAACCCGACCACGGGCGGCAACAGCATTGACGAGAGAAGCGTAAGCGATATTGTGTATGTTGGTTATTAAGAAAAGCACGGAGGTTAAAACCATGACAGATGTAAAGAAGCAAAACATGAAAACCGGATTGATTTATACGGGTGCGAGCATTCTGTGCCTTGCCTTCGGACTGATCTACGAAGCCTTCGGCTTCGGCGTGACATCGCCCTACATGCACTTTGCCTTCCTGCTCCCGCTGCTCCTCGGCGCGGCACCGTATCTGATCGCAGCGATTACGAAGAAGCAGCTCCCCTTCGGGGAGAAGGGCGCGATGTTCTGGCATCTGGCCATTGCCACCCTGACGGTCGGTTCCTTCTTCCGCGGCGCGCTGGATATCTACGGCACGAGCTCCGAACTTACGATCGTCTACCTGATTGCGGGCGGCATCCTCTTCCTGCTGGTGCCGGCCTTCTCCCGGAAGCAGACGGAGACGGTTGCGGATGAAGAAAACACAAGCCCCGCGTGATTGCGCGGGGCAAGGCCCGGAGCGGATGGGCGCTGACCGAAATAGTCAACATCCGAAAGCATAATATTTTATCAATTCCAAGGGCCATTTTTGCTATATTTCTTCGGGAAAATACAAAAATCATAAAAGAAAAATCATGAATCCTCTTATATAAAACATGATTCCTGCCGATATATGAGTTGAACGCAATGAAAGTGTATTGCGTGAAAGACAAGGAATCCAAGGAACGCCCGCAACATCGAGCCTGAGATTCGTGAAGGAATGGACACCCGAAAGAGAGGGGGTCCCGCCGCACGTATCACAAGAGGCTCGTTTTTTTGTACCCGGCAAGGAGGCCGGGGGAACCGGAAGCAGTAAACGGAAGACCACAGGAGGGTCGCAGGAAGTACCTGAAGGAGGGAGCATCATGAAGAAGAACACCACCACAACCATCCGCTGGAACAATCTGATCAGGAAAAAGAGGAGAACCAGAATCGGTGCTGCTCTTGTTGCGCTGATCGTCATGTTCTCGACGGTCGGAAACAGCTACTTCACGCTGAAGAGCTTTGCGGCGGAAGACGGCGTGCTGGATGAAGCCGCAGCGGCGGAAGCGGAAGCGCAGGCAGCGGCGGAAGCGCAGGTGGCGGCAGAGGCGCAGGCGGCGGCAGAGGCGCAGGCAGCAGCGGAGGCGCAGGCAGCAGCAGAGGCGCAGGCAGCAGCAGAGGCGCAGGCAGCAGCGGAGGCGCAGGCGGCAGCGGAAGCGCAGGCGGCGGCGGAAGCGCAGGCGGCAGTGGAAGCGACACCCGCTCCTGCAGCGGAGCAGGCATCTGCCCCGGAAGCCCCCGCAGTGATCACCCTCACATACAAGGCAGCCGAAGGCGGCAAGGTCAGCATGGAAAAAGAAGAGGTGAATGTCGCGGCGCCTGCGGTACAGGGCGCAACGGCCATCGCTGACGAAGGCTATGTATTCTCCCATTGGACAAACGAACAGAATCAGACCATCGACAAGGCCGAAGCGAAGTTCGTGCCCGTGTTTGACGGTGTAAATCATACCTATACCGCACACTTCAACAAGGTGCAGGCAGCAGCGCCTGCAGCGGAAGTGAAGGAAGAGCCCGCGGCCGAAGAAAAACAGGAAGAGGCGGTAACGGAAGAGCAGAAAGAAGAAGAGAAACAGGAAGAAGCGGCAGCGGAAGAAGAGAAAGCAGAAGAAAATAAAGAAGAAGAAAATCAGGCAGAAGCTGAAGAAAAAGAAGAAACCGAAGAAGAACCCGAAATCGCCTACCCCGCAGCCAGCTGGAAGGGCGAAACCGCAGATGTGCGTGTGAGCGCTTCCGTCGGAGAGGGCGTGTTCCCGGAGGGCACGGAGATGAAGGTGGCTCCGGTTTCCACACAGGCGGCGATCAGCGCGGCACAGAAGATGACGGGTGAGAACACAGAGATCATCGATGCGGTCGCGGTCGATATCACCTTCCATCATGACGGGAAAGAAATCCAGCCGCAGGGCGCGGTGAAGGTGCGCCTGACGGCGAAGCGCGCGGTGCAGGGCGAAAGCCACAACGCCGTCACGATCGATGACCACGGCAACGCGGCACCGGTTGCGGATGCCTCCTCCCGCACGAGCTCCTTTGATACCGATCACTTCACGGTCTACGGCATTGTCGGCGGCAAGTACACCGATGACGATGTGGAAGAATACATCCGCCACACCTACGTATTCTATGTGGGTGATTATGAGAATCCGACAAACAACACCGTAAAGGTCGACGAGATCATCGTACATGACGGCGACACGCTCGCGGTACCGGCGGATCCGGCAGGCGACGCGAAGCATACCTTTGCCGGCTGGTTCAAGGCGGATGAAGAAGGAAACCTGACGGATGAAAAGGTAGAAATTGGAGCAGTCACCATCGATCCCGCGACAAAGAAAGCAGCGGAAGATGCCGGTGTTACAGCCGAAGATAAAATCATCAAAGTCTACGCGAAGTTCGATACGCAGTACACGGTCACGCTCTACGCGGATGCGGAGATGGAGAGAGTCCTTAACACCATCACCGATGTTGACGGGACAAATGTGAAGATCCCCACCACAGATCAGGCAGTTGCAATGGGTCTGATCGTCCCTGCCGGAGAGAAGATGACCGGCTGGAAATATGCGGGAGATGACGGCGAAACAGTAAAGGGTAACAGTGTGACGATTGAAGGCGCGGACATTGAACTCGTGCCGGTATTCGCTTCGTCGCATAACGTAAAATTCGAACTTGTAAAGGAGATCTTTGACGAGATCCCCGATCAGAACGTCCTCGACGGTGACAAGGTGGAGAAGCCCACACAGTATGTTGTGGGTAATGCCTACAAAGGCTATGAATTCGGCGGATGGTATACGGAGTATGATTCCTCGAAAGAGAATCCGGATGAAGCCTTTAAAGATGAATTTGACTTTAATAAAGAGCTGGAAGAAGGCGACGGGGACACTGAAGGAAACATCGTTCTCTACGCAAAGTGGATCCCGGCGGAAGTGAACTACACGATCGAGGTCTGGCTGGAAAGCGCGCATGTAGGCGAGCCGGAGTTTCAGCAGTATGGTGCTCCAATTGAAAAAAAAGGTGAATCCGATTCCCCGGTACCGGTCAGTGATATTCTGAACGATTATAAAAATGATAAATACAAGAGTGAAACCCCCGGTTTCTTCCACTGGAGCGGAAACGGTGAGGTCAACGGAAGCGATGAACGCGCTGTTGTGGAGGTCGTAAGCGACGGCAAGGCCCCGGTGGAATACGGTACGGACGGCAATCCGACAGATCCGACAGGAACAGAAGCCACGATCAGCCCCGACGGTACCACGGTTGTGCGTATATACTATTGCAGGGATACGTATTATGTCCACTTTCTGTTTGCGGATAATAAAGATGATGTAAAAAATAAAATCATAGCAAGGGCAGAGAGAAAAATAGACGGATATTCTGTGGGCAGTACCTTGAATGAATATGGAAAGAACAATCTTCCTGAAGGAGTGGATAAGAATGTCAGCTTTCCTGTCATTCAGGCCAAGTACAGGGAGTATCTGTACGAGGCCGCGTACATTACAAATCCGGGCTACGGAGATTTGTTTGACGCGTTCCTGGGTGACAAGCGCTGGTTTTTTAAGAGGATTGATTTTAACGGGAGCGGTCAGACTGTTTTTAATGCAGATAATAAGACAAGCCCGGTGAAACCGAATAAAGACCCGGGTGACGGTGGTGATCTTTATGTCCTTCTGTATATGAAGAGCGGGCAAAAGACGTATGTGTACCAGAAGCTGTATTACGACAAGGTCTATACGCAGGATGAGATCAGAAGCGGGAAAATAGAACCGGTTTTAAAAGGAGAACCGGTAAAGATCGTCTATACTACGGATGGCGATCACGGACATGCGCACAAATTTACGATCGGGAACTCTGAAGGCGGTTACACGCTGGTGGACGTGACAGGTCATTACGGCGTGAAAGTTAATGAAGTTGGAGAAATCCGTCAGGATAATCCCAAGCTGGAGAAAGGAACTCACAAATTCTATTGGGTAAACGGTGATAATCCGAGCGAAGATGTGCCTGTAGAAACCATCTACCATCACCTGGTGCCCGAGGCGTATAATATTACCTTCAAGCAGACGAAGAATGCAGGATACGTCAACGGGGAAAAGATAAGTGACGACTCAAAAGAGAGTGATGTAACAATAGAAGGTGTGTTTTACGGAAGTGATCTCAGCGAAATCCTTGAGGGGAATATTCCCGACTGGAACGAGCTTACGGATGACCGCGGTGTGGTCTATTCGAGAAAAGGCGACTGGCTGGGCGATGATATCGCATCGGATGGCTCATTACCCGAAACCATGCCCGCGCATGACATGGTCTTTTATCTGGACTGGACGGCAGGCACCTATACGGTGACCTATGATCCCGGCTATGAAGGCGGGAAGGTCGTGGAGAAAGATAACCTCGCATGGGGCGTGCGTGTTCCGGATCCGGCGGAGATCGGTAACAACGAAAGAGAAGGCTGGACGCTCTTAGGCTGGGAGGCGTATGAACTGGACAGGGATGACGATGGTAATCGTGTGAAGGGTCAGCGGATCGGCGATGGTTACTTCACCTTCAATACGCCGGTAAAACAGGATCTTTATCTGCTGGCAAAATGGGCGAAGCCGGGCGGTTATCAGGTGGTTTATCAGAAAGGCTTACACGGAACGATCGACGGTGCGGATGAGGAGAAGGGCGAGAAAAAGGATCTGCAGACCTATGCATCAAACGCCCAGGCGCCCGTGAAGTATACAGCGACCCCGGAGGAAGGCTGGGTCTTCACCGGCTGGGCAATCGGCGGCACGCAGGCGAAGGAAACAAAAGAAGACGGCAGCAAAATCTACTACGGCTCCGGTGATGTGTTCGGCTATACCGAAGCAGACGACAAGGCGGACGGAGCGGAAGACAGCGTCCTCACGCTGGTCGCGCAGTATGCGAAGGTCGAGCGCCTGACCAAGGTGACCTATCACAGCAACTATCCGGGTGGAGGACCGGATCATGCAGTAACAATCGATGATGAAGTATTTGTGATCAATGATACATTTGAAGTGAAGACGGTTGACGCGACAAAAGTAGGCTTCCAGGAGTTTTATACCGCGCCGAACGGCGGCAGGTATCAGTTTGCGGGCTGGACGACATCGAAGGATGCACCAAAACTCGGCTTTGATGTTTCGGATGAGTATGAATACTTCAAACCCGGCGATTCCGTGGCAGCCGGCAGCGATAAGGATGCAAACGGAAACCACACCAACCATCTCTATGCGGTCTGGATTGTGGTGCAGGAGGACATTACCTACGAACTGAGCAAGGTGTGGGATGACGCGGACAACCGCGACGGCATCCGCCCGGCCTCCGTAACGATCCGTGTGACGGTGAACGGTGAAGCAACGGATTATGTACTGACGGCCACGGGCGGCTGGAGAGCCTCCTTCAAGTTGCCGAAGTACGCGGAAGACGGAACCCCGATTTCCTACGAAGTTACCGTCAGCGAGCCGGAGGTGCCGGAGGGCTATACATCGGTGATGAGCGGCAGCGGAACCGTCTTCACGGTGACCAACACGCATACGCCGACGACGCCGCCGTCAACCCCTCCGACACCGCCGGTGCCGCCGCTGCCCGATCCGGGCGACCCGGAGGATATCCCGGTGCCGACGCTGCCGGATCCGGAAGCACCGGGCGTGCTGGGTGAGGTGCGCAGAACCAACGCGAATGACCCGATCACGAACGCCTATCACACGACAGAGACGAAGGCGGTGGCCGGTGCCAGACGCGGCCAGACCGGTGATGACCTTGACAACAGCGCCCTGGCGATCATGTTCGGCGGCATGGTGATCGCAAGCGTCCTGATGGCAGGCGGCAAGAGGAAGAAAGAAGAAGAATAAGAATCAGCCGTATCCTACGGTGAAAGCGACGAACCGCCCGGGCACCCCCGGGCGGTTTTTTCTCATACACCCAGACAGGTAACCGGCACGATCGCGATTCCATCCTTTCGCATATGCGCATACTGTTCTGTTGCGGTCAGAATCATCTTAAATGACGGTTCGTGCATTTTTGTTTTGTCGATCTGTTCGGACAGGGTCTGTAATGTATGAATACCATCGGAGATGGACTTTTCACCGCCCAGTTTGATTTCGATCAGACCGTAGGAACCGTTCCGCAGATGGATAACAGCATCACATTCCAGCCCGCTTTTGTCCCGGTAGTGAAAGACGGTACCGTTCAGTTTTTCCGCGTAGACACGCAAATCGCGCACGCAGAGATTTTCGAAAAGGAGACCTGCCGTGTTGAGATCATTGAGCAGATCATCCGGCCCAAGGCCCAGAGCGGCTGCTGCGATTGACGGGTCAACAAAATAATGTGTGTCCGTGGTACGGATCGCGGATTTGGAACGCAGATTTGGATTCCAGGCCGGAGCATCCTCAATGACAAACAGTTTTTTCAGCGCACGGATATAGGAACGGACGGTCGTCTCGGACAGGGTGTCAAGGTCGTTGGCCTTCATATCCGCCATTACAGTCGGCAGTTTTGCCTGTGAACCGACTGCCCGGGACAGGGATTGCAACAACTTTCTGGTGCGATGCTCATCTCTTTCCACATCATCAACGCGCGAAATATCAGAGCGGACCACCGCTTCATAATAATCCGGTGCCTGTTGCAGGGCAACATCCGTATCCTGTCCGATTCCCTTTGGCCAGCCGCCTCTGCAGATGAGAAAAGCGATGTCATCCAGATCGGACTTGTTTTCTCCGTCGATAGTGCTTTCCCCCCGGAATAACGCGCCAAGAGAAACTGTTGATGTGGAATCGCCCGATTCGGACAGTGTCATGGGCCTCATGAGCATGCGTGTAATGCGCCCGGTGCCCGTGTGATGTATTTTGGTCTCATCCGCCGGAACAGCGGAGCCGGTCAGAATAAACTGGCCAAAGGCATCCCGTTGATCGACCTCATAGCGGATTGCGTCCCAGAGGACGGGAGCGAGCTGCCATTCGTCTATCAGCCGCGGAACATCACCCGCAAGAAGGCGTGCCGGTGCCAGTTCGGCCATTTCAAGGTTTTGTGCAATTGTTGCAGGATTCTGCATCAGCAGGGTGCTCTTTGCAAATTGGGAGGCTGTAGTGGTCTTTCCGCACCACTTTGCTCCCTCAATCAGTACGGCCCCCTTACTTTTCAGCTTCAGTGCAAGGATATCGTCGACGATACGTTTTTTGTATGCTTTCATGATCATTGATACCTCTTTTTTTCATTATAATTAAAATTGTTGGATTTGGCAAGATTCTATTGTTGTGTTTGGCACGATTTCATTAACGTGTTTGGCGTGATTATGGTATCGTGTTTGGCAAACAGAATCTGTATTAAATCAAAAATAAGAAATAATTTATTTTTATTCGCCCAAAATGTGATATAATAATACCAGATGCAATCATGCGCGCATAAAAAAACACATATAAAAGAAATTCTGTGATAAAAATGCGTGACTTGCATTATACAATAGAACCTTTCTGTCGATATAAACAATGACCGTACGACTATGCTCTGTGCGGCACGGCAGAAGCGACATCAAGGGAACGCCCGCAACATCGAGCCTGAGATTCGTGAACGAAGGGATATGCGTTGTTTCATATTCCTGCGACCGTATCTTTAGAGGCTCGTTTTTGTTTTACTTCAGCACCCCGGGATTTTCGTCCGGTGTTTGACCGGGGAGCTTGCTCACCAGACAAATGCCGGATGAAAATCCGAGGTGGACAAGGCGCGTAGCGCCTCTGGACACCGACAACGAGGAATGCGAAGCATTCCGAGTGGGGTACTGAATCCACAACACTTGGGCAGGTCGGGGCAACAAAGGAGGGTGCAGCAATGAAGAAGAACACGACATTAAGATGGAACAGTCTGATCAGGAAGAAGAGGAGGTCCAGATTTGGAGCTGCTCTTGTGGCATTTATCGTACTGTTATCCTCAGTCGGCAACAGCTTCTTTACCTTAAAGAGCTATGCGGCGGAAGAGGGGCTTCTGGATGCGCCGGCGGAGGAAGCACCGGCGGAAGCGCCTGCACCCGAACCGGAGCCGGCACCTGAGCCTGCGCCCGCACCCGAACCGGCACCCGCGCCCGAACCGGCACCTGCACCGGAGGCTGCACCCGCCCCCGAAGCAGTACCTGCGCCGGAAGCAACACCTGCCCCCGAAGCGGCACCCACCATCACCCTCACGTATCAGGCTGCCGAAGGCGGCAAAGTCAGCATTGAAAAAGAAGATGTCAACGTCCTTGCACCGGCCGTGCAGGGCGCTACCGCCGTGGCAAATGACGGCTACGTGTTCTCCCACTGGACCAATGAACTGGATGTAACAATCGAAAACGCCGGAGCGCAGTTCATCCCGGTCTTTGACGCACAGAATCATGTTTATACCGCATACTTCAACAAGGTTCCCGCAGCGGAGGAGCCTGCGCCAGCGCCCGCCCCGGAGGTGAAGGAAGAACCGAAGGCGGAGGAGAAGCCGGAAGCCGTAACCGAAGAGAAGCAGGAAGAAGAAGAGAAGGCCGGAGAGAAGAAGGCGGAAGAGAAGAAAGACGAAGAGAAGAAAGACGAAGAGAAGAAGGACGAGGAGAAGAAGAACGAAGAGAAAAAGGACGAAGAGAAAAAGGACGAAATAAATAAGGAAGAAGAGAAGAAGGAAGAAGTCAAAGAAGAGAAGAAAGAAGACGTCAGCGATGACGAAGAGATAAAGAAAGAAGAGAAGGAAGAAGCTGAAGCCTCTGAAGAGGAAGCGGAAGCCGGAGAAGCGGTCGAAGAAGAAGTCCCCGAAGAACCCGCATATCCCGCGCAGTCCTTCCACGGGTCCACCGCTGAGGTGACGGTGCATGCGTCCGTCGGCGAAGGTGTTTTCCCGGAGGGAACGGAAATGCGCGTTGCCCCCATCTCGAAGCAGGATGCAATCGATGCCGCACAGAAGGCGGCGGGGGAAGGTACGGAGGTCGTCGACGCAGTCGCGGTCGATATCACATTCTGGCATGAAGGCAATGAAATCCAGCCGCAGGGCGAGGTGCATGTCCGTCTGACGGCGAAACGCGCCGTGCAGGGCGAAAACCATGAAGCCGTCACGATCGCAGGCGGCAGCGCGGAGACAGTCGGCGGCGCTTCCTCATACGGATCCTCCTTTGATACGGATCACTTTACGGCCTACGGTATTGTCGGCAGTAACACCGGCATCGAAGAGCATGCCAGATGGACCTATGAGTTTTATCTGAATGATGAATTGATCGACACGCAGATCGTCAAGAGCGGCGATACACTGACGGTGCCTGCGGATCCCGCGGGCGACGGTAAGAACGATTTCCGCGGCTGGTTTGAAAAGGATGAAGAAGGGAAGGTCACCGGCGAAAAATATACGAGCGGCACGGTGACAATTCCCGCAACGGATGCGGAAGGCAAACCGACGGAGGACAAAACCGTCAAGGTTCATGCCGTCTTCGGCACACAGTATGAAGTGATCTTCTATGAAGATGAGGCCGGCAGCATCGTGCTCGATACCATGACGGTGCCCGCGGACCTGTCCGCGACCACGGGCAGCGTGAAGCTTCCGGATCCGGACGGAAAAGTATTCTCCGGATGGAAGAGGAAGGGAACGGAGGATACGGAACTTCTGACAAGCGTGAGCTTCACGGACGCGACGGACGGGGTCGTGGAACTGATACCCGTCTTTACGGATCAGGTGATTGTCTGGTTTGATTCCCTCGGCGGAACGGAGGTTCAGGAGATCAAAGCAGGCGTCGGGGAAGAGGTGAATGCCCCGGAGAAACCCGCACGCACGGACTTCACATTCGACGGCTGGTATGAGGATTATACGCCCGCCGCGGGAGAGGCCGCAGCGGTATACGATAAAAAGTGGTTTGAAGACGACACACCACAGACGGTGAACGAATCCGTCACGCTGTATGCGAAATGGAAGGCCGCAAAGACGACCTTCACCGTGCAGGTGCGCAAGGAGCACGCCAATGACGACGGCTACAGTATCGCGGAGACGGCGGAACTGACGGGCGATGCGGACGGCATCCTGCCGATGCAGGACATCATCAACGAATACGCCGGCAGATCTTACGAAGGCTTCCATCTGAACGGCACGGGCGCCTATGACACCGGAAACAGGCAGGGCGTTGCCGAGTACAAAGACAACGGCGCCTCCATCGAGATCCTGGACGGCAGCGGCAACATCGTCGGCGAATATGATGTGATGAAGGGATGGAAAAAAGGCAGCGATGAGACCGTCAGAATCGCAGAAGACGGCTCGACGACGGTGCGTGTCAATTACAGCCGCGACACGTACCGGCTGTTCTTCCGCCTCGACCCGGATTACAGCACGACAATACAGGGAGCAGTGGACGGCTATGTCGGCGGAATCTTTGTGGACAAAAACAGGGTTCCGAAAAATGAGATCCCGGGCGACGGGAGCATTAACGGGTGCACCACGGATATCAAATACGGTGCAAGTCTTTATCAGGCCGTTTATCAGAGATGGGCCAAAGTCAGGGCCTTTATGGATTTCGGTGCGCCCTGGTATTTTGAGGCCACCTTCAGGGACAAGGGCGGCCAGACGGTATTTAACGCGAATAACGCGGGGCTGACCTTCGAGCCGAAGAGCGGATATGCGGACGGTGCGGGCTTAACCTGCATGATCCGCTACGGACAGGATCTGAAGACCTATGTGTTCCGGCACATGTACTACAAGGCGGACGGGACAACGGTCGATCATACAAATGAGGTGAGCATCGGCTACGGTCGTTATCATGCCCATACGTTGACGCTCAATGCGGTGACAAACGGTTACCGGCTGGTCAAAATCGAGGGCGATTTTGCAGACGTGGTGGAAATGAGCAGGAACGGCGACCTCATTGAAAACAAATACCGGTACCGCCGTGACGCAAAGGGCAATCCGATTAATACAACGATGGTGCTGCACTATGTGCCCGTCACCTACGGGGTGACCTTCCACCGCAATGACGGCAGCGGTGTTTCCTTCCCGGGCGTGACGGCGGAGGGAGGAAATCTTTCTGCCGGAGCCGATATCAGCACGATGGCACAGGGAGGAGAAGCCGCAGACGAGGAATATATCATCGGTGAAACAAAAACAAGCATGAACGGCAAGCCTTATGTCTTCGCCGGATGGTACCGGAACGCGGCCGGTACGGGGGATGCCTTCTCCTTTGCGAATGCGGTGATGCCGCAGGGCAATCTTGATCTTTACGCAAAGTGGGTGCCGACGAATTACACCGTCACCTTCCATCCGCTGAACGGGGAAGAAGGGAGTGCGGATGCGAATGCCGTAACGAAGGACGTGACACCGGGCGGCAAGGTGCCGTACCAAAGCTCCCCGGAGGCAAAGGGCGTCAGAGAGGGGCAGACCTTCCTGTACTGGGCGACGGGCACAGTGGATGCCGCGGGTAACTTCACGGAGAGCGCAAAGATTGATTTCAATACGACCGTGACAAAGAATCTGGATCTGTACGCGGTCTGGACGCAGCCGGAGGCGCCTTACACCGTCACCTATACGACGGATGCGCGCGGTACGCTGCCTGCCGGTCTTACGCAAACCGCAACGGATGCGGAAGGCAATGCGGAAGGCACGGATCCTAAGTTCTACAGGGAGGGCGCGAAGGCTTCCGTCTTCGGTGCCGCCGTGCCCGCAAAGGATGAGGAAAGCGGGAAACAGTATATCTTCACCGGCTGGAAGATTTCCGGCACGGAGGATGTGAAGAAGAGCGGCACGATCGACGTAAGCGGTGCGATCGCCGATCATAATGTGATTGTGCTGGAAGCACAGTACGCGGAAGTGGAAGAGGTGAGAACCTTTGTCACCTATCACTCCAATTATCCGGCAGGACCGGAGGACGTTTCGAAGGATGTCGGGATTACAGACGGCAAGGCGACACTGACGGTCAACGGTGATTACACCATCAGTGATGATGCGGCAAGCCTTGGCTTTGTTCCGGATGCGCCTGCGAATACCACCTATACCTTCCTCGGCTGGACGACGGCCCCGAACGGCGGAACGGCCTATGCGGACAGGGAAAGCGCGGAAGCGGCAGTTCTGTTGCTCGATCAGGGGGCACAGATCGCACTGGAGAAGGTCACGGAGGGAAAATCCAATGATCTCTACGCGGTCTGGCAGGTCACTGTTACGACGCCCGCTTCCCGCGGCACGGACACACCGGACACACCGGGCACCGGACCGGAAGTGACACCGGGTACGCCGGAAGCGACGACGCCGGAGCCGACGGCGCCCGCCGCGCCGACGATCGACCTTGCGGAGCTGCCCGCGCAGGATCCGGAGGAAGCGCCGATCCCTGATCCGGAGCTGCCCGAGATGCCGGATCCGGAAGCCCCCGCGGTGCTGGGCGCGGCCCTGCGTAAGACAAACGCGAACAACCCGATCACCAACGCCTACCACACGGTGGAGGAAGGGCGGCAGGTGGCCGGTGCCAGACGCGGCCAGACCGGCGATGACGCTGCCGGCAGCATGGCGCTCATGTTTGGTGGCATGGTGATCGCATCTGTCCTTGCGAAGAGCCTGAAGAAGAAGGAAGAAGAGGAATAAAACAAGGCAACAAATCATCGGGGAACCGGCGGAAACGCCGGTTCCTTTTTATGGTAAAATAATATCCGTATGAAATCCTTGGGCGACAAACCAAAAGAGCGCCTCATCCTCGCGGCGGGTCTTGCGCTGCGGCTCATTTACGTGCTCTTTTCCACGATCTACGAGCGGCAGTATGACATCAGCCAGTGGGATCTTTCGCAGCCTTATGCCGGCGGCGGGGGGCATCTCGGCTATATTCATTATCTTTACGCCAACGGGCATCTTCCGGACATGAACCCGGCGGCGGTGTACCAGTTTTCGCATCCGCCGCTGCATTACGCGCTGAGCGCGGGATGGCTGAAGCTTGCTTCTTTTTTTATCAAGGACCCGGAGGTGCTCGCGGAGAGCATCCAGGTGCTGCCCCTTGTGTACAGTGTGCTGACGCTGTATTTCTTTGTGAAAATCCTTGATCTCAGAGGCCTTGCCGGAAGGGGCAGGCTGTTTACGCTCCTGCTTCTCTGCGTGCATCCCTCGCTGATGCTTCTCTCCGGCAGCGTCAACAATGACGGCCTGGCCTTTCTGTTCACCGTGATGTGCGTGTATTACCTCATGCAATGGGTCAGGGACGCGCAGACGATGACGGTGGTGAAGCTGGCGCTCTCTTTGGGGCTTGGCATGATGACGAAGTTCAGTGTCACGGAGATGGCGCTGCCGGCGCTCGCGGTCTTTCTGTATGTGCTTTACAAAAACCGTGAAAGGCGGCAGAAGTATCTTCTGCAGGCCGGGATCTTTCTCGGCATCAGCCTGCCGGTCGGCCTCTGGTTTTATCTGCGCAATTACATTGTCTGGCGGGTGCCGTTCACCTTCGTGCATGATCTCGGGACGGATTCCTGGCAGTATATCGGCAATGTGCCGGCGGTAAATCGCTATCTCTTCCCCGTGCCGTCGGAGCTCTTGGAGAACCTCCGCAACCTGCGGATCGGCTGCGGCTATAATGTGTGGGTGCAGATCATGCGCACCTCCGTGACGGGAGAGTGGGACATGGCGGGCGTTCCGGCGGCGGTCAAGGCGCTCGCGATGCTGCTGATGCTGACAGGCTTTGTGCTGGCGCTTGCGGCGCTTGTGGCCTTTGTGCGGGGAGTTGTGCTGCGGTTGCCCGGCGGCGGGGGCGCACAGCGGGGCGCGGCGCAGTCCGCCGACCGCATGACGCCGAAGGGGGCGGGGGAGTTATCCTTCCGCGCCGACCGCATCCTCTTTATGTCGGCTTACCTCGTACACTTCCTGCTGTACCTCAAGTTTTCTTATGACAATCCCTATATGTGCAGCATGGATTTCCGCTACATCCGCATCCTGCTGCTGTTCCCGGCGGTGGCGCTCGGCTTTTCCGTCAACCGCGCGAAGGGCAATCCGCTGCGTGTGCGTGCCCTGTGGATGCTGCTCGTTCTCTTTTCGGTCTTCTCCGCGGCGATGACCTTCGCCTGGTGTTTCCTTTGAAAATCGTGCAAACCTGCCTTCGCCTGCGTTTTGATCCGGGATACTGTATAATGAAGTGGGTATTCTATCAATGAGCGATGACAGACGGAAGAAGTATCTACAAGTATTGCTGACGGCGGCGCTGACACTTCTCGTGTATGTGCTGTTGTTTTCCATACGCGGATTCTGGCCGCTCGGAAAAGGCTCCGTGCTGATCACCGATCTGTATTCGCAATATACGCCGCTGCTGTACCGCTTTTATGATGTCGTCACGGGCGTGAAAAATCCCTTTATGGAGTTCGGCCTCGCGGCGGGCACGCCGCTCTTTGCGGATACGGCGAACGAACTCATCAATCCCTTTAACTATGTGCTGCTGCTTTTCGGGAGAGAGCGGATTTATCTTGCGCAGAATCTGCTGATTGCGCTCTACGGTGTCGCTGCGGCGGTGAGTGCGCAGCTGTGTTTGCGGTATTTCTTCGGACGCCCGGCGGGTGTGTCCGGTGCCAGAGGTGTCGGCGGCGGAGCGGCGGCAGGTGTTGCGGGTGTGTCTGCGGGACGTGCAGGCAACGGAGGCGAATCGGCGGCGGGTGTTGCGGGTGCCGGTGCTTCCGGCGCAGGGGATGCCGGTCGGCAGCAGGAGAGCGTCCGCATCGGCCGCATGCATGTGATTGAGGCTGCGCTCTGTGTGTCTTACGCCGTCTCCGGCTATGCGGCCTACAACTACCAGATCATCAAGTGGATGATCTTCCCGGTGCTCTTCCCGCTGTTTGTGATGGCGCTGCACCGGCTGCTGACAGGCGGGAAGGCGTTCTGGTACACGCTGCTGCTCGCGTATCAGCTGATGCTGAGCGTGCAGCTGGGCATAATGACGCTGCTCTTTACACTCTTTGCGACAGTCTTTTATCTGCACTGGCGGCACGGCGGGGTGATGCTGTCCCGCCTCGGCCTCGCGACGCTGTGCGGAATCCTTCTTGCCGCGCCGGTCTTCCTGCCTGCGGTTTACACGCTCTTCACCAGCGCACGCGCCGGGGAGATCGCCTCTTATACGAACATCATGCGCCGCCACGGCCTTGACGATATTGCCGACCGCCTCTTCCAGATCGCGCACCCGGCACTCATTGCGATGCTGGTCGTGGCGCTGATTGCATGGCGCAGGCAGCGCGGGAAGGCGGCCTTGCGAGTGGCGGACAAAGACCCTGTGGCGAATCAAAACGACACGGCCACGCAGCCTTCGCCGCAGAAGTGTACCTCTGTCATAAAATACCTTATGGCATGGAATATCTTCCTGTGGTTTACGGCGCTCTTCGAGCCCGCAAACCTGCTGTGGCACCTGGGATCATATATTTGTTTTCCTGTACGCTATGCCTACATGTCACTCTTCTCCGTCGCCGTGACAGTACGCTACCTTGCCGGACAAGCTGATACCGCCGCCGCACCGCGTGATGCCATGGATTCCGACGAGCACTCTGTTCGCCATGAGGACGAAAACCTTGAAGCCGCCGCGCCGGGCGGGCGTATGGATTCCGCTGAGCGGCTTGCGCTCCACGAGGACGAAAATCTTGATGCCGCCGCGCCGCGTGATGTCATGGATTCCGGCGAGCGGCTTTTTCGCCACGGAGCCGAGACTACAGGCTCGGCGGAGTGCCCGGCGAAACCAGAGCGAGACGGAATCATGCAGCACGCTGGCAGGCGGCTCACAGCAGAGCGAAGCGGAACCATCGACCGCCAAGGCAGGCGGCTCACAGCAGAGCGAGACGGAATCATGCAGCACGCAGGCAGGCGGCCCACAGCAGAGCGAAGCGGAACCATCGACCGCCAAGGCAGGCGGCCCACGATTGTAATTCTCGCAGTGACATCATGCGCATGCCTTGCCGCAGCATTGCTCGTGACGCTGCGCCACGAACTCCCCATCACGCAGGTTTTCTCGTCACTGGTCATCACCGCCTACCCGCGCGTGCTGCTCTATGTGCTGCTCGCCATGGCGCTGCTCTTCGCAGCGGGACTGTGCGCGGCGCTGCCGGCGTCTTCGCGTCGCGGCGGCGTGCTGACAGCGATGATGCTCCCGGTGACGTGTGTCGCCACATCGCTTACCCTGCAGCTCTTCGTTTATCTGCCCGAGAGCTACGGCATCCGGCATGCAAATCAGACAGCGTATGAACGACTGTCTGAAGCGGTGCCGGAGACGCCAGACGACAATCCCTTCGCGCTCGCGGCCTACGATGAAACGCTGCCGCGTAACGCGGCGCTAGTGAACCGTGCGCATACGATCACCTCTTACCTGCCCGCCGTGCCGAAGAAGACACAGGAGGTGTTGTCTTCGCTCGGCTTCGATACCTACTGGATGGCGACCTATGATACCGGCGGTACGGAGGAGGCGCGCGCACTGCTGGCGCATGCATATCTGGTGGACGGCGGGATACTGTACGGTGAGACAGATCCGTCCGGGGACGGACAGGCAGAGATGGATGTGTTCGACGCGTCGCAGGGGATCCCCGCCGATGTCTCCGTCAACGAGGGCAGCGGCCTCGTCACCGCGCAGTTGACGGACGTGAAAGAAGGCGATGTGCTGTATCTGCCGCTGATCGCGCATGAAGGCTGGCGCGTGACGATACGAAGCACGACGTCACAAACGCGGACAGAGAATATTTCCGCACTTTCGCCCGATGGTCTGATGACAATCCCCCTGCACGCAGGCGACAGCGAAATCATTTTACGATTCACACCGCCGTACCTGCGCCTTGGCTGCATCCTCTTCGCGGCAGGACTGCTCCTGCTGTTCCTGATGCGCGTGATGCGGGACAGAAGTGTGGGGGCCGCCGCGCCGCGTGATGTCATGGATTCCGGGGAGCGGCTTGTTCGCCACGGAGCCGAGACTACAGGCTCGGCGGAGTGCTTGGCGAAATCAGAGCGAGACGGAATCATGCAGCACGCAGGCAGGCGGCTCACAGCGCCCGGCAGGCGGCACAAATCAGAGCACCTATGCCGCATGCTCTATATGCTCCTCCTCGGCGCGGCAACCCTCGGCATCTACCTGATCCCGCTTGTCGGGCAGGCGTATTATACGGTGAAGGAAGCGATCACCGGCAAAGAGGAGCAAGCGGTATTCGACACGCCCGCACATGCGCTTCTGAAGGCCACGGTAACGGAGGAGGGCATTCTGGCGGAGATGGCGGGAGAGAACCTGGTGCGCGCCAGGGCCGTGACGGTCAGCGCGGATTCCGTGGAGACGGAGAGCTTCCCGGCGATGCTTGTGCGCGACGGGGATGACGAGTCCCAGACGAGCCGATGGTCCTCCGCCAATGACCACGAGCACTGCGATCACTGGCTGCGCCTGGATTTTCCGGAGGAGGAGGAAATCGCACTGCTGCGCGTGACCTGGGAGCGCGATAACATGACGCGGTATGCGGTGGAGACTTCGGAGGACGGCGACAACTGGACGGAGGTGCTGGCCTTTGATACGGCGCCGGAGGAACTCGTGCAGGACATCCGCTTCCCGGAGGCGGTGCGGACGAAGCATCTGCGCCTGCACTTCACGGACGTGCGCAGGGAGGAAGAGGACGGGACGCTGTATTATCAGAATGTTTCCGTGCTGGAGCTGGAGGCCTATGACGCGGCTTCGCAGGAACAGTTTCTGATCGAGACGCCGGTGATTCCCGCGGGGACGGGACGCAGACTGCCGACGCCCGCGGTGCCCGAAGGATACGCGCTGCAATTCGCCGGCGCGGATTATGAAATGCTGATCGACGCGGAGGGCAACATCCGCGACACGCTCTCCGACGTGCCCGTGGAGATCGGCTACACGCTGACCTTTGACGGCGGGCAGGAGGCGCTGCCCGGGATGCATGTGACGATTCCCGCGAGCGAGGCGGATGCCGCAGGCGTGACGCTTCCCGCAGGCATTGAAGTCATGGAGTGTATGAGTGTCGCCGGTTCCTCGGTCGATCAGGCAGCGGCGCAGTCCGTCCGCCTCTTGCTGACGGAGGAGGATGACCCGCGCGTCGCGGGCGCGGAAGGCTTCCAGCTGGAAATCGGCGGACCGGAGCATCCGGAGGTAATCGTCATTTACGCGCAGACCGTCGCCGGTCTTCGCTGGGGCGAGGTGACGTTGCTGGAGCTCATGGAAGAGACGGAGGGCGTGCTGCCCGCCTGCGTCATCCGCGATTATCCGCGCTACGCGGTGCGCGGCTTCGGCGTGGACGTGGCGAGGCGTATGGTGCCCATGGAATGGCTGTACCGCGTGGTGGAGGAACTCTCGCGGAATAAGATGAACACGCTGCAGCTGCATTTGAATGACAATCATATCGTGGCGGAGCACAGTTATGACGGGACGCTGCAGGGCGCCTATGATCTGTATGCGGGCTTCCGCCTGGAATCGTCCATAGAAAATGAGCAGGGCGAGGGCATCACCTCGACGGACCTGTATTATACCGATGCGGAATTCAAGGCGCTGGTGCAGTATGCCGCTTCGCTCGGCGTGACGATCGTGCCGGAGATCGATACGCCCGCGCATTCGCTCGCCTTCATCCGCGTGTTTCCGGAGCTTGGCGTCAAGCGGATCACGGACATGGCGGACACGCTCGATCTTTCTTCGGAGGATGCAAAGACCTTTGCAAAGAATCTCTGGAGCGAATACCTCAGCGGGGAGGACGCGCTCTTTGCGGACTGCCCCGTGCTGCATCTCGGCATGGACGAATACTTCGGCGAGGGGGAGGTGTATCTTTCGTATCTGAAGGACATGACCGCTTATGTGGCTTCGCTCGCGCCGGAGAAGGAGCTTCGCGTCTGGGGCTCGCTCGACTGGTATGAGGATCTGCCCTATGACCTGCCAGCGGACCTCACGATGCAGGTCTGGTCGCCGGAGTGGTGCGACGTGCGCCGCGCCTTTGCCCGGGGCCACGGCATCATCAATTCGCTTTCGCATCAGCTTTATATCATCCCCGGCACGGGGCAGGAGCTGCAGGAGCTGGCCGCGGGAGAGGAGGTGTGGTCGCCCAATACCTTTGAGGACGGCCGGAATACCTTTACCATCCCCGCCTATTCGCCGCAGATGAAGGGCGCCTGCTACATGCTCTGGAACGATCATTCCGGCGAGGGCGGTGCCCTCCGGGAGGAATACGACGACGAAAGCTTGTTCGAACTGTTCCGTGCGCCGCTCCCCGCGATCGCGGGAGAATTGTGGTAAAGCCTGTCTTTTGGCCGCGGACGGGTTAAGCAAGCACGCTTTTTTGCCGATATAAAGAGTGGAAGTATCGGTTCCACCGGTCCGGAAGGGATTCCGGACGACAAAGTGCAACAGGGAGGTTGCGATGGCAAACATCTCTTTTAACGGAAGTTTCCTTCAGCAGACAGGCGTGAACGGCTCCCCCTACGGGCTGCAGACGCCTTCTTCCCGCGCAATGCAGGCCGGCATGCCCGGCGCGGTGCATCGTGCACAATCCGCAGCGAATCTGACGAAATACGCCGCCTCCTCCGGTAACGGCGTGCTTTCCGATTTCACATCACGACAGACACAGAAGGATACGGAAGCCGCATCCAGAAGGATGCAGGAAATCCGGGACATGCTGCGTGACTTAAAACAGCAGCAGCTGCAGCAGCAGCAAAAGCTGGCCCAGGGGGGCGGCAAGGTATACGCCGGCACCCTGCAGGAAAAGATGAATGATTTCTTAAGCCTTTCCGGCGCACCGACCGATGATGACGACCAGATGTCCACGGCGGACGATACCTACAACGGCAAGCAGGTGGAAAACAAGATCCGGAGTGCGAAGACCTCCGTGAGCGCGGGACAGGCCGTGCTGACCGCCAAGCGCAAGGTGCAGCAGCTGAAGGCCAAGCTGAACACGGGCGGCGGCGATGCGGAGGAACTGCATTTGGCGCTGGTGCATGCGAAGCGCATGGAGGCCGTGGCGCGCAAAAAGAAGCATCACCTGGAGCTGGAGGAAATGGCGAAGACCGTCATGGAACGCGACGAGCAGAAGAACCGCATGGAGGAAGCCGCGGAGGGAATGCACAGCGCGTTGACGCAGCTGACGGAAGAAGAGATTGCCGCGAAGGAAGATGAAATCTTTGAAGAGCGCCTCGCGCTGCTGGACCAGTTGAAGGAGCAGGCGGCGGAGGGTGTCGTCTCCGAGGATTTCCAGGAGCAGATGATGAAGGAGCTGGCCGAATTCGGCGAGGAGATGTTCGAGCAGCTGGAAGAAACCATGGCGCTGGTGGAAAGCATGGAAATCATCGATCCGCATATGGATGAGCAGGAGCTCAAGGAACTGAAGCGCAAGCACCGCAATCAGGAAGAGAAGGCCATGGTGAAGGCCGATATGGATTATCTGAAGGAAATGATCAAACGCGAGCTGATGAAGGCAGGCCGCGTGCCCGGAACGGGAGGCGGTTCCTCTTCGGTGAACGGACAGCTGGGCGGCTCTCCCGCGGTTCCCTTCTCCGGTCTGGACGCGTCAGGCACCGCGCCGGCTGCGGGGATGACCGCGCCGCTGGTGAGTTTTCACATGTAAATTCATGAGGCGGTTCTTTTGCCGAATGTAGTATAATAGATCCATGAATCCCAATGACATTTATTTTATCCACGGCAGGGAGTATCAGGAGATGACCCTGCGTATTTTGGAGGCCTGTGACCTGGCCTCCCTGATCGGTGATACCGGAAAGAGCATCGCCTTAAAGCCGAACCTCGTCACGACCACGCCGCCGGAGGAGGGGGCCACGACGCATCCGGAGATTCTGGCCGGTGTGATCGAGTATTTACAGGCGCACGGCTTCAGGGACATCACCGTGATGGAGAGCGCCTGGGTTGGCGCGCGCACGGAGGATGTCTTCCAGATCTGTTATCACAACCGCGTCTGCGAAAAGTACGGCGTGCCCTTTCTTGACATGAAGAAAGACACATACACGACCTACGACGCGGCCGGCATGGACATCGCCGTCTGTGACCGCGCGATGGCGGTCGATTTCATGATCAATCTGCCGGTCTTAAAAGGACATGCGCAGACAAAGGTCACCTGCGCCCTCAAAAACAACAAGGGCGTGATACCGGATTTCGAGAAGCGGCGCTTTCACACGCTGGGGCTGCATAAGCCGATCGCGCACTTGAACACCGTCTGCAAAAATGATTTCATTCTCGTGGACAACATCTGCGGGGACCTGGATTTCGAGGAGGGCGGCAATCCCGTCGTGATGGACCGCATCCTCGCCTTCCGCGATCCCGTGCTCTGCGATGCCTTCGTCTGCGAGGCGATGGGCTATGCGCTGGCGGACGTGCCCTATGTGGGGCTCGCGGAGCGGCTCGGTGTCGGCAGTGCGGATGTTGCGGCGGCGCGGCGCATCTACGTGAACGAACCTGGCGGTGCGGTGCCGGCTCCGACGCCTGATGTTTCCGCTTCGCTCTATTGCGCCGGACATTCCGCCGGGCCGGATGCGCACATCGCTTCGCGCAATGGCGCTCACGATGCGCCTGTCCCGGCTCCATGGCGCACAAGCCGCTCATCGGAAATCATGCAGGCGCCGGAGCCGGCTCCGTCCCGCCGCGTTGCGCGGTTGGCCGCGCATACTATAGAGGATCAGGCATGCAGCGCCTGTTACGGGGCGCTGATTCATGCGTTGTCCCGCATGGAGCGTGCGGGCACGCTTTCTGCGCTGAAGGAGACCGTCTGCGTCGGGCAGGGCTTTCAGGGCAAAAGCGGGCCCTGCGGCGTCGGCCGCTGCACCGCGCAGTTTGCGCGCTCCCTTCCCGGCTGTCCGCCGGACGCCGGTGCCATCCGCCGCTTTCTGGAAGCAATGTAAGCTGATGCGCCGCAGTCAGGAAGAATTCATCCCTTAATACAAAAGCATCATATGAAATGTCCGGCATATATGGACAGAGGGAGGATCGCGTGTTATACTGTACCTTGTCACTTTAGCAAGGTAAAGCGGTAATACAATAAAGAAGCAGGGCAAACGACAGGAGCGGACACGGAAGAAAAGACCGAAAGAAAACGGGAGGACGGAGATGAAAAAGAACAGATGGATTGCGGGAAGTCTGGCGGCGCTGATGCTGCTTGCGGGATGCGGCAGCGCACAGAGCGCCACACAGCAGACAAGTGCCGCGCAGGCGTCGGAGACGGCAGCAGGAGCGCAGACGGAGACAACAGCGGCGGAGGCCGGCGCAACGGAAACAGCTGCGGCACCGTCGAACCGCCTCGAAGAAATCAAGGCACGCGGCGTGCTGACCGTCGCGACGGAACCGTACTTTGCGCCGAACGAATTTATCGACCCGACGAAGACCGGACAGGAACAGTATGTCGGCGCGGACATCGAACTGGCAAAGTACATCGCGGAAAAGATGGGTGTTACGCTGGAGATCGTGCCCCTGGAGTTTTCCGCCGTGCTGGCGAGCGTCCCGGAGGGCAAATACGACATGGCGATTTCCGCGCTTGCCTACACGCCGGTGCGCGCGGAGGCGATGAATCTTTCCGACGGCTATCATTTTTCCGTGGACGATTACGGCTACGGCCTGATGATCAACGCGGATGACGCGGAGGAGATCAAGGGACCAGAGGACCTCGCGGACAAGATCATCGTGACGCAGAGCGGTTCCCTGCAGGAAGCGCTGGTCAACCAGGAAGTGCCGGAATACAAAGAATTCAAGCGCGTGAGCGCGATGTCGGACGCCTTTCTGACGCTGCAGGAGGGCAAGGCGGACGCGGCGGCGGTTTCCGTCGAAAACGCGCTGCTGTTTATTGAGAGCAATCCGAATGCAAACCTGATGATCGTGGAGCCCTTCCGCTTCCACATGCCGCCGGAGCTGGACGGCGAGCGCGTTGCCATGATGAAGGGGGAGGATGAGCTGACCGCCTTTGTCAACGAGTGCATCGCGGAGCTTCTGGCCGACGGACAGTATGAGAAGTGGTACGGCGAATACGCGGAATACGCCGCGGAGCTGGGCGTGGAATAAAACACAGGGGGAAGCGCAGACGTCCTTGCGGCAGCGGCGATTATGTTAGAAGACATCGGAAAACTCTGGGCGAGATACGGCCCCTTATACATGGAAGGGTTGTGGGGGACATTGTGGATGTCCCTCCTGACCGTTCTGGTGGCAACCGTGATCGGGACGGCGGTCGCGCTGATCCGCAATGCGCGCTTCCGTCCGACGCGCTTTCTCATGAAGTGCTACATTGAGGTGGTGCGCGGGACGCCGATTCTGCTGCAGCTTTATTTTTTCTGGCTCTTCCTGCCGAAGATCATGCCCTTTGAGGTGTCGGACACGGTCAGCATCGTGACGGCGCTGATCTTCAATTCCGGCGCCTATGTCGCGGAGGTGGTAAGGGCCGGCATCCAGGCGGTCGATCACGGGCAGACGGAGGCGGGCTTAAGCCTCGGTCTTGGCAGGTGGCATCTGTTTTCGCGCATCATTTATCCGCAGGCATTGAAAAACATTCTGCCCGCGCTCGGCAACGAATTCATCATGATGATCAAGGAAACGTCGCTGGCCTCCGTTTTTTTTGTTTCCGAACTCACGACCTCGTACAAGACGGTGCAGTCGGTGACCTTCAAATCCATCCCCTCGCTGACGATCGCTGGCGTCATTTACTTTGCCATGACCTTCCTGCTGACAAGACTGCTCGGCATCCTGGAAAGGAGGATGAAATCGAATGAACGGAAAGCGTGAAATCCTCCGGACAAAGGCCCTGCACAAATCCTTCGGAAAAGAGGAGGTCTTAAAGGGCATCGACAGCGCCTTCTTCGAGGGTGAGACGGTCGCGATCATCGGTGCCTCCGGAGGCGGGAAGAGCACCTTCCTGCGCTGCCTCAATCTGCTGGAGACGCCGGAGGCGGGAGAGATTTATTTCGAGGGAGAGCCGCTGATGTGCGCAAAGGCGGACAAAGCGTCTTCGCGTTCCGCGAAGGAGATGCTGCGCACGCTGTTTCTTGCGCGTGAGACGACCGCGAAAAACACGGGAGCCGTCCGCACCGCACGACAGCGTATCGGCATGGTCTTCCAGCACTTCAACGTCTTTCCGCACCTGTCCGTGATCGACAACATCACGCTTTCGCCGGTGCTCGAAAAGAACATCCCGAAGGCGGAGGCGGAGAAAAAAGCGGAGGAACTGCTCGAACGCGTCGGCCTCCTGGAAAAAAAGAACGAATACCCGACAAGACTTTCCGGCGGACAGAAGCAGCGCCTTGCCATCGTGCGCGCGCTCGCGATGGAGCCGGACGTGATGCTCTTTGACGAACCCACAAGCGCCCTGGACCCAGAGATGGTCAAGGAAGTGCTGGATGTCATCCGCGATCTCGCAAGGTCCGGCATGACCACATTGATCGTCACGCACGAGATCGGCTTCGCCCGCGAGGTTGCGGATCGCGTCCTCTTCATCGCCGACGGCCTCATCTACGAGGAGGGCACGCCGGAGGAAATCTTCGACCGCCCGCAAAAGGAAAAAACGCGGCAGTTTTTGAGCAAGGTGTTATAGCGTGCAAAAGGACAAAAAGAACCGTCCTTTTTGTGCCCGTGTGACAAATCCGCCTTCCCTGTGGTATCATGAAGGTGTCTCAGTTGCTATGGGAAGGGCAGGAAAGGCGGATTCCATGGAGCAAAAAGGCAGAACCGTTTCGATCGGTGCACAGTATTTTACGGATATCCGGGAAAAGGACTGTTTTTACGTGGACAAAACATCCTTTATCAAAGAATGGTGGAAGGGGAGAGACAAGGTCACCCTGATCACCCGTCCGCGCCGCTTCGGAAAAACGCTGAATATGAGCATGCTGGAATGCTTTTTTTCCACAGCCTATGCAAACCGCGCCGACCTGTTCGAAGGGCTTTCCATCTGGGAGGATGAGACCTACCGCGCAATCCAGGGGACATATCCCGTGATCAATCTGACATTCTCCTCCGTCAAGCCGGCGGATTATGACACCATGAAAACCGAATTGTTTTCCAAAATGTCCCTGCTGTACGGACGGTACCGTTATCTGACAGAAGGGGATATTCTCGGCGATGATGAAAAAGAGCACTTCGATCGCATGTTGAAGGCGCATTTTGAGCGTATGGCGACGGACGAAGAAAACGCTTACGGCAGCGATGCCATCCACAGACTGTGCGGATATCTTTCCAAATATCACGGTAAAAAAGTCATTGTGCTGTTGGACGAATACGATTCCCCGATGCAGGAAGCGTGGCTCCACGGTTTCTGGGATGAGGCCGCGCAGTTTTTGCGCGGCATGTTCAACGCGACGTTCAAAGACAATCCGCATCTGGAGCGCGCAGTTATTACGGGCGTGACAAGGATTTCAAAGGAATCTCTTTTTTCTGATCTGAACAACCTGAAAGTCGTATCCGTCATGTCTGATAAATATGAAACCTGCTTCGGATTTACGGAGGAAGAAGTTTTTGCCGCCATGGACGAGAAGGGGCTGTCTGATAAGGATTCGGTAAAGGAGTGGTATGACGGTTTTACCTTCGGCAGTGTCAACAGCATCTACAATCCCTGGTCCATCACAAATTACCTGGACAATAACGGAAAGCTGAAACCCTATTGGGCCAACACCTCCTCCAATGCCCTTGCGGGACGTCTGATCAGGGAAGGCTCCACAGAGCTCAAACAGGATTTTGAGATACTGCTGCGCGGCGGGAGTATCGTATCGGAGATCGATGAAGAGATTGTTTTCAAGAGAATGAACGCTTCGGAAAAAGCGATCTGGAGCATACTGCTGGCAAGCGGGTATCTGAAAGCGGAAACGATGGATTCAAATCAGTGCCGGCTTACGCTGACCAATCTGGAAGTGCGGAATATGTTCGAAGGTCTGGTCCGTGACTGGTTTGCGGACGGACATGCCAATTACAACCGCTTCATCCGGGCGCTCCTGAAGGGCGAAGAGGAAGAAATGAATGCGTACATGAACGACGTGGCGCTGGTGACGTTTTCAACCTTTGACACCGGAAACGAACCGTCCGAAAGGAGTGAACCGGAACGCTTTTACCATGGCTTTGCACTGGGACTGATGGTGGAATTGAAAGACCGCTATCTTATCACAAGTAACCGGGAATCCGGCTTCGGGCGCTATGACCTTGTACTGGAACCAAGGAACCCCGCGGAAAACGACGCCATCATCATTGAATTCAAAGTAAAGAACGAAAAGAAGGGCGAAAAGACGCTCGAAGACACCGTCGCCGCTGCGCATGCACAGATCGAAGAAAAACAATATGCCGCGTCTCTTGTCGCAAAGGGGATCCCGGAAGACCGCATCCGCAAGTACGGATTTGCCTTTGAGGGGAAGACCGTTCTGATCGGGTAGTCTGCTTTTTGTTGCTCCGGTTTTTAAGGCTGCGTGGCAATCGCAAATTCGATCGCATCCACCTCAGTGTCTGAGGTGTCTATGTACAAATGAAACTTACCGTCATAGGCATCATGCAACGTCTGCGAATTGAAATCAATCAACCGGTTGTACCTGTCATAATACATTTCAACCGAATACTTAAAGCCCTCGTAATCTTTCCCGACGGTGATGCCGCTCCCGGGATAATAAACGGTTACACTGTACCTCCAAATACTGTCAAACGCATCTTTGTATTCATCCCTGAGCCGGACACGGTATGTGGGAGAACAGGTATAGTAGCTCTTCCCGTTTTTGTTCTTCCCCGCGAATACGCCCGGATGCTCATCTGCCGTTTCAATCATCACCGCGTTTTCCGGCATATTCCGAAGGGTATAGAAAAAGCCGTCATGCTTACACAAGGTATAGTAGCATTTTACGCGTTCTTTATTCTCTCCGTCTCTCAGATAATAATCCATATATAATCCGATCGGTTCCACCTCTGTGTATTTTTGCGAATTCGACATTTTTGTGTGATATGTCTGCCGGTCTTCTTCGGAGCGAAAGGAAAGACAATAGATTCCCGTCATAAAACGTCCGGAAGTGCGTATCATAGATTTCCGGCCCGTAGTCTCCTCTCGGCAGGTTTTGCCCCACGCGGAAAGAAAACACCAGCGGTTCACCGTAAGTTTCAGACGCTCTGGCTTTGATCGCTGCCAGTATCTCTTCTCTTTGATAATTGTCCCTCGTATAGTGCGCAAACTCTTCACTGTCCCCGTTGATGTATACACCAAATTCTTTGTCCCCCGCGCGCATCCTGACTGTCATAGACATTGTGTTCCGGGGAGATGCCAAAACCGCGCCGGTCGGATATGCCGTATCAAATGCCACATCCAGTGCCTTTGCCTGAATGCCGTACTTTTCAAGGACATATCGCTCCGCGTTCTTCATGCCCTGTTCCTGCCATTGGTTTTCATTTTCGATACGTTCTTCACGTTCCTTAGCCGATTCACAGGCGGTCAGGCACACCAATACCGCCATGACCATCACTGTCACACGGCGCAGCGTTCTGTAAATGCGTTTTCCGGATTTCTTCACGAAACAGTTCATGTCATTCTCCCCACAGGCAGCAAAACCTTCCCCTGGTATTCCGGTTGAAATCAGCGGACTCCATATTTAGACAGTGCCAAAAGGAAAAACAGTATTCCCATAATCGCACCGAACACCGCCAGTACAATATAGAACTCCATTTATCATCCTCCTACCGTTATGCATTGTAAATCTTGAGCAAGACAAAAAAGACTGCAATATACGCTACAATAGCAGCAACCACTCCTATGATTACCGGCAATACCACCGCCAGGATTACTGCAAGCAGCATTTTTTCTTTCGGCGCCATCCAAACAGCCAACGGTATGCTGATTGCGCAAACTACCGCTGTCTGAATCCAAAAGGCAATTTGTGCCATTTCCCAAAAACCATCCGCATTTGTGTAATGCCCGCTATCAATCAGATTCTGATTTGTCAGGTACACAATGACTGACGTAAGGACTGAAGCCGCCAACGTCAATGTGATTGTTATGGTAATCGGTTTTGATAGTGTCTTATTTTGCAATCCGTCTTCCCCTTTGGATTGAAGGAGTCTTTACTACAACCTCAAAACACAATACCGCGCGTCAATCAAGAAGTCTGTCCATATCCCGCCGCTGATAGATGACACGCGCAATCGTCACGCTCCGTGCTTCTTCGTCAACCCAATAGTACATTCCGTAATGCCCGACAAGAACTCTCCGATACTCATGCTTCAACTTCTTTGCCGGCACATAGACACCGTTACGGTACGGATACTTTGCGAGTTCGTCTCCGCACGAAACAAATTGTTCCGCGAGTGCTTGTGCCGCGTCCGGGTTGCAGAGCTCTCCGCTGATATAGGCAGCGATATCAACCATATCTTTCATGGCAAGCGGCAGGTATTCCACCTTGTATTTACCCATGTACGGGCACCCTGATCGCCTGCCTGATCGCGACAAGTACTTCCTTTGAAGAAAAACGCTGATTTGTCAGTTCCGCTTCCCGCTCCGCTTCTTTCAGTTTGTGGTACACTTCACTCTCAAATTCCATATTCTCGTAGGCTTCCATTGACATGACAACCATATCGCCATACCCGTTTTTCGTCAGAAACACCGGCTGTCCCGTTTCATGCACCACTTTTGAAATATCCGCAAAGTTGTTTCTTAAATCTGATACAGGTCTGATGGTTCCTTTCATGCTTCATCCCTCTCCTTCTCCGGTATTTTAGCATGATTATGCTAAATTCTCAAGCGATTGCATACGAGGAGCAATACTTTTATGTGCTGTCGTATACCCATAGTATATCAAGCCGTGGTATCTGCACACGGATGTGCGATACTACCGGGCCGACTGTCTTTAGGTTCCGCCAAGGATGGCGGAACAGGAGGCGAGTGTGGTAAAATATCCGGAGAATAAAAGAAGAGGCAGGTAAATGGCAATGCAGAATGGCGTCGTAAATAAAAGAATGATTATTGCGATAGTATTGTTTTTAGTTGCAGGCGGTGCGATTTTGGCACTGTTATTCTTTGGCCGGAAGATAAAGAAAATGGATGAACCGGATTTTTATGTTTCAACTCCGGGAGATGGCGGAAATGGAAAGATCATACGAAGGAATATGAATGGGGAGAAGGATGAAACCGTGCTCCAGGCAGAGGGACGCGTGTATTTATCGCTTGGACTGGACGAAAGCAAGTCGAAAATTGCCGCGACAACGAGTGGAAACGGTGTATTACTTGTGGAGTACGATTTATCCACAGGTGAAGAAACGATATTAGTCACCGTAGAAGAGATGGAAAGATATTTGGAGGAGGAAGGGGTAGAGAAGAATCATAGTCCGGCTTGGCGTGTGGCATATCATCCGGGTGGCGGTATTAGTTTTTATTATTGCAGCAGGCTTTGGCTATATAGCGATGGAGAATGTGTATTATTAGAAGGGTTTCCCCGGGAGTACCGTGGCGGTGGAGTGGCATACCGGTGGATTGATAGCGATACTGTTTATGTGTCAGCGTACAAAGGTTGGTTAAAAAAGATTAATGTATATACAGGTGAGGAAGAAAGATATCTGCGCACAGATTCCAATCATAGTTTTGAATACGTCATTGGTTCAGATGGAAGCTTGATTTATCATGACGACAAAACGGGATGGTATATCCTTGACACGGAAACGGAGACAAGCAGATTGCTGTGTGAAGCCGGGTTTGTTACAAATGTTTACGCTATTTCGCCGGATGGGAAATATCTTCTCTTTCAGGAAGAAAATCATGGTATCACCGGCTCCGGTATTTCAAGACTGATTTTGCTGGATATTAGTGCTGGTAAAACATCGGTGATTAAAAAGTGGGGAGATGAAGAGCGGTATGCGATAATATGGTAATGCAGAAATTATCCGCAACAACAATCCATACGTTGCTTTTGGGATGATATTGATTTACGATTATGCAAAAGAATAAAGAGCGGTAATCGTGTATAACAGATCCCGAGAAACGGGGAAAGGAGTCTCTGTAAACTTATCTAAGATCGTTTCACAGACAAAAGGGTATGCGAAATGAGGAAAAATAGTTCAAGCAGGCTGCTTCGGTATATATGCAGTCTTATTGTTGTTTTACTCCTGACGGGATGCGCGTCGGGGAATACGAATATGTCCGGGGATTCACCGGCGGAAGAAGAACGCGTCGAAATGACAGAGGAAGAGAAGGCGTTATTGAAAAGAGTTTTTCTTGGAGAGGAGAGGATAGAAGAAGGTGAATTGTTTGGGTATCAGAAAACGTTTCTGAATCATTCCAGAACAGCCAAAGAGTACCTAAACAGGAAGTATCCGTCGTATGATTTCATAATCTTGGATGGGGAGAACATAACAAAAGACAGGAGAATGGCGAAGTTCTTTTTTTATGAAAGAGACAAGTTTGATGATGCGTTGACATACAATGAGTTATTTATAGTTGACGTATTTGTCGATGTAGAGGATAGTGCAAAGGTAGTCAATATTGAGGATACTTTTTTCTGCGAAATTGTTAAGGATGATTTTGAAGACTTTTTTGAATCGCTCCTGCTGGAAGAAGGAATTCGGATTAGGGACGTGACAATCCGCTTTAGTAATGCGCTGGGAGAACAATATGGGGAGAGTGTTACAGTAGAGGATATTCTTTCGATGAAAATTAGCACCATGGTGTTTTTTTCGCTATGTGCAGAGGACATAGAGGGAGAGGACTACGAAGGGGCGACAAAAAGGATAGAGCAACTTATATTTGAAAAAAAAATACACGGAGGATTTATGATAGATATATTTGAAGATGAGAGTTTTAATAATAGAGTGTTTACGTATAGCTTTTTATGTAAGTGAGCATATTTGCGAAAGGGAGAGGCATGGACACGCTTAGCTATGAACAGTTGGTTTTGTTGGAAAACCTTACTTATATGCCGCACGAAAGAGATGCGGGCATGCGTGATATAACTTTTTTTGAGGGTCATACGGTAGGTGATTTAATAAGCACAATAGATTTTGATAACGTTCCTGCATCAAATGATGAATACGTCCACACGACGAAAGAAGAGTGGAAGCAGATTATTGAGGCGATTGAACAGGATCCGGTGCTGATGAACATGGAAATCCGCAATGTGCATCAGGAGACCGTTGGGACTCGCAGTCGTGAGGGCACGGCGGTTTTGTTCAGAAATCCGGAGACACAGGAAAACGTGATCGCGTTTCGCGGATCAACGAAAACAGAGTGGGCCGACAACTTTGCAATTGGAGGAAACCAGCAGACCGCTGACGGGATTTCGAGTCCTGCGCAGGAACGGGCAAAGGAATGGTATGAAAGCCTTTTTGGAGAGAATGGAAACGGGCTGTTAAGTAGCGATGATTATATTACGGTCATCGGTCACTCCAAGGGAGGAAATAAGGCAAAGTACGTAACAATTCTGGATGCGGCAGAGGGGGCGCCAAGAGCGATTGACAGATGCATCTCTATGGATGGTCAGGGTTTTTCGGATGAATTTATGGAAACATATGCATATGAGGTAGGAGTGGCTCATGACAAGATAGTCAATCTGAATGCTGAAAGCGATTTCGCGAATGCGCTGCTGAATCAGGTGGGAAGGGATTATTATTTCAAGGCCGCGAACATCGGCAGCGGCGGATTTGTGGAGAATCATTGTCCGAACGCCTATCTGCACTTTGATGAAAACGGATCTTATTCAATGATCCCCGGTGAAAGAGATCCTATGATGAAGGAGTTTGATTTATTTCTGAACAGTTATTTAAGGTCAATGTCGGAGACAAACAGAAATGAAGCACTTGCACTCGTGGGAGAGATTGTGCAGGGAGCCAGAACTGGAGAACTTGGGAAATCAGAGATTATTTCACTACTTACCTCAAATGAAAACGTGGATCATGTTGCGTATTTATTGGCATATGCGAGGGAGTATCAGAAAAGGTACCCGGATGTGTTTTTTTCGATTGCCGACGTGTTATTGGGCGATATAACAGACGAGAACAAAAAGGGGCTGATTTTTACAAAAGCACTTTTGTTGGATTCGCCACTACTGGACGAATTTCTGAAATACGAAGGCGCTCGTGGGGCTGTATTCGGCCGGTCCATGTTGAACATCAAGGAGATCTTCCGCGATTGCGGTATAGATTTGACGGATGAACAGTGTAGAAGACTATATATACTTCTTATCCGCACCGGAGAAAAGATGGATGAAATTGAAATCAATGAATTTCGTAGAGACAAGACGCCATATTTTATAGATGACTACGTGCCAAAAGAGGAAAATCAGAGCACCCCAGGCGGATCGGACAGAGCTTTTTTTGTCGTCCCCGATAAACTGCAAACCGCCGCATCCATGATGACCCAGCAGTCAACACAACTGTTATCCTGTAGCGCAAGAGCCGAGAGTATCGCGCATTCCCTGCGCGGAGAGCTTGCGAGCGTAAAGAGCACAGTTCTTGCGATCTGTGAGCAGATCACACAACAGTCACAATGCTGTAAAAGTATGGATTCTGCGATACAACAAATCTGTGCCGCATATCAGTTATCGGAGAGCGCAGCATGTGGTCGAAGGGTCTGAGTGAATCCCTGAGATAAGCCGAATGTCCGGAGTCTTTGAAATGCTCTATGAAACAGTGCGAAAAACCGTCGGGTACTGGATCGGGAATGCCCATGAAGCCTATCAGTCATCATATGAAAAAGCGGAAACAGAACAGTTGCAGACGGCATTAAGCAATCTGAAGGAATATCCGGTGAAGTTGCGGGAGATGGCAGGAATCTATGATGAGGGAGAAGCGCTAAATGAGCAGGCGTCAGTACTGCTCAGAAATAACCTTATCATGTAAGATCGGTTTAACGGACAAAAGGGTGTGTGAGATGAGTACAAAGGGAAAAGTTGCCGTTGTTGTGTTTTACATATTATTGGGAGCGCTTTTCATACGGCTTGTCACCTTGAACGGCGAGAGTAGCGGTGCCGGCGAAGGAGAATCCGAGCCTGCATTTATCGCAATGGAACACCCAAGAGAATACGACCGTGAACTCAAACAGGAACATATGGAAATATTGAAGGACTTTTTTCATACAGAGAAAGCGAATATATATTACGAAAGCCATTATCTGTATCAATTAGATTATGCACAAGAGTATCTGAAGGAAAAGTATCCGTCATACGATTTGAGGATTGTCGGCGGAGCTGTTCAGAATAAAGACGATAACTATGCGGTGTTCAAGTTTTTGCCGCGGGAGGAGTATGAGTCAACGGACAAATTCTATTGGAAGACGTACAGAGTTTACGTGTATGCGGAAGACATTCGTCACTATCCGTATAAAGCGGAAGATAATTTCTATATCGTGTTCATCAAGGATGATTATGAACGTATCATGAAGGAAAAACTGCGCGAGATAGCCCCCGAGTGCGAAGAAGTTATTCTGTCAAGGGTCAGACCGCAAGGAAAAGACTTTGCGGAAGGGCTGACGGCTGAGATGTTTTTGAATGAAAAAAAAGGTGCGGGACATACTCTATGGATCAAATGTGTTGCTCCCGACATGACAGAAAAGGACTATCGCGAATTGAAAAAAAAATATCAAAGGCAAGATGGAAGAAGAGGGTATTAGCGCAGGATATTCGATGGACGTATATGCGGACACATCATTTGATTATAGAATAAGAGAATTTCATACTAACGGGTATAATTGGTAAAGGATATACAAACGGTTTCAATGCGGGATATTGAATCATTAACACAATGTCTTTTGCAATGCCATAGTTCTTTTTTGTTTGCCGGATAAAAGAATAGTATAGGAGGGCGAATGGGCATGAAAGCAGCATTTAAGAAGTTGATAATTATAGGAGGGCTTTTGGGGCTGCTTGTGGGATGCGCTAAAAACATGGACGGTAAGATGAGTGGAGATAAGATATTCATTTCTGAAATAACAGGCATAGAAAAAAGTCATTTGATCATGTCGAATCCTTTATTGGAAGCAGAGGCGGAGTTAATGGTCAATGAGGATTTTTTATTGGTTTCAATAGATATAAATGATACGCATGACGCGATAGCTGCGACAGTGGACGACGAAGAATGGTGCCTTGTAGAGTATAATCTAATGACAGACGAAGTGAAGTATCTTCTTTCGCGAGAAGAACTGGTAAGAGCATGTGAAGAGCGCGGAATAGAACAGGATTTTGAAGCACCGTGGAGGGTGGAATACCGCCCGGGAGGAGGTATCAGTTTTTATTATTGTATGAATCTGTGGTTGTATAACGAAGAGGATGGACTTTCTTTGGTTGATACATTTCCCCGTGGTTTTTATGCGCCAAATCCACCTTATCGATGGCTCGATGAGACCCGAATGTATCTTTCAACGGATCATGGAGCTTTTGCGATTTTGGATATTAACACTGGTGAAATAAAGGAATTGTTTCAGAGTCAGAATGATATGTGTTTTGAATTTGAGGTTACGTCCAAGGGGGATGTGCTATATAATGTGGACGGCGTCGCATGGTATTATTATGATATAGAAAAAAACACGGAACGTCTCATCTGTAAAAGCGGATATGTCGATCATGCTCATGCGTTGTCACCGGATGACAAGAAGCTTATTTATCAAGAGCTTGGTCGTGGAATGACAAGTGCTAATACATATACGTTATGTAGGATTGACATAGAGGAAGGTAATGCAGAAATCATCCGCAACAACAATCCATACGCTGCTTTTGGGATGATATGGATTGACGATTATGCAAAAGAATAAAGAGTGGTTTAAAACAAACTGCATGAAGGTGAAAAGAGGAAAGCATACATGAATCCGCATGTACGTAAAACAAGAATAGGAATAATGCTTATGGCAACCGCTTTATCTGCCATGCTTGCAGCCTGCGGTCCTGTCGTGCGGTCGGAACAGAAACGGGAGGAAATGACCATAAAATACCTTGAGGAAAAGTACAATGAGGAATTTATGGTAGTCAATGCCAGATCCCAAAATATAGGGGAGGACTGGTTCTATGCCAAGGCATACGCAAAGTCGCATCCGGAATTTCTTTTTAATGCGACAATTACAGCAGACGGAAGCAGGGGAAGTGATGAGTACATTTCGCGTATCGTATGTAATAAAATAGCTGCACGTGTATCGTCTAACATGAACAAGATCCCGGGGCTGTTTGATGTGTATGCGTTTCGTATCGGGTCAATAGATCAAGGGTGTAAGGATACAGAGATCAGCATAGAGGATTATGTAAGAAGACGCAAGGGTAATCAAAAGTATCGCATAGAAGTATTCTTTGTCCCTGACCAACCGACAGATGCAACTCGGATCTATGATGGTTTAAAAGAAGCGCTTAGAAACATGGAAATGCTTGAGGGTAATCTGGTATTATTCCTGACGGAGGAAGATCGTCTGAAAGAAGTTCAGGAGTGGATGTATGATAAGGGTGAGAAGGGAGACACAAGCTTATCGATCAAAGCAGACATGTTTGAGCTGATCATCCCTTATGAGAAGGGGCAGATCGGCATGAGCGAAAGTGAATTCACGGAGGCGGTAAAGGAGATATTTTGAGTTCGCCGAATGATGATGCAGGAATGCTTCTTGAGATCTTCATCAGGATGATGGACGGTATAGTAAAAATAAAAAGGTAGTAAAGCATGGGTCTTATTATAGGAATCTTTGTAGTTACATTTATTCTTCTTGGAATCGTATTCGCGTGCTCGGACAATAAAAAAATGAGGATCATCGGAAAGATGATGTTGACCGTCATAGTGTTTGCGGTTGCAGGTATCATTGGTCTGATGCTCCTGTTTATCGTAGGGGGTGGCGGATTCGGTGCGCGCTATAACGTCGTCCTTGCAAACCTCCTGGCGCACGCAGTTGTGTGGCTGGGGATTGTGGCGTTGTTATTCCTGATCTACGGCGGTTTCAAAAAGAAGAAGCTCCGGCTGGCATTGGCCGTGTTGTTTGCGGTGTGGTGTGTGACGGCGCTGGCATTTGGTGCCCGGGTGATTTATAACGACAGTCTCGCCACTGTGTCAGAAGGAGAATCGCTTTCCTCATATCGCCCGTATTCGGAGAACAACGTGCTGGCGGTGCTTGATGATGCGCCGACGATTGCTTTTCCGGATAATTATCCGTCCATGGACGGCGCAACGGCACTTTATCCGGTCTATGCATCCTTTGCGCAGGCGCTGTATCCGGAGGAGGTTCTGTATCCGGAGGAAACGCAGCCGGACAGGGGAAAACTGGTGACATGCAGCACAACAACAGAGGCTTATCGGCGGATCGTAAACGGGGATGTGGATGTCATCTTTGTGGCAGAAGCATCCGAAAAGCAGATGGAGTATGCAAAAGAAAAAGGGATTGAACTCATCTTTACACCGATCGGAAGCGAGGCGTTTGTATTCTTTGTTAACGCGTCCAATCCGATCGAAAACATCACGGTGGAACAGGTGCGCGGGATATATTCCGGCAAGATAAAAAGCTGGTCAGAGTTGGGTGTTAGCGGTATGGGGAGAATACGCGCTTTTCAACGTGATGAAGGCAGCGGCTCGCAGACCGCAATCAAACGTGTGATGGGCGATACGCCGTTAATGGGAGTGACGGAGACCGAAAATGTATCAGCCAGTATGGGCGGGATGGTATCTTCTGTTGCAAACTACAGAAACTATAGAAATGCGATCGGCTATTCCTTCCGTTATTATCTGACAAGGATGGTGGACGGTTCCGGCATAAAGATACTTCCACTCGAAGGGGTAAGCGCTACAGAAGAAAACATTGCAAACGGAACCTATCCGATCTGCGGAAATTTCTATGCGGTCACCAGAAGTAACGCATCGAAGGAAACACAGGAACTGGTAGCGTGGATCTGTTCGGAGCAGGGACAGGAGTTGATAAAGAAGACCGGCTATACGCCGCTGGAGGCGGGTCCGGAGTAAAAGCATTTATACCGACGGCAATGCCGGTATTATGGGTTTTCCTGTCACATATCGCGGAGATCATTGTTTCACGAAGGATAACCGGCGGGCAGAACGACCGGGAAACGGAGTAAGAGTTTTAATGAATACAAAGGGAAAAGTTGCGGTTGTTGTGTTTTACATATTATTGGCAGCGCTTTTCATACGGCTTGTCACCCTGGACGGAGAGAGTAATAAACGTCTGGAGGAGGAAAGCCGCTGGCAGGAACAGGCCATGAAGAATGCAGAACGATATATACTTGAAAAGTATGGCGTTCAGGCAGAGGCGGTTGATGTGGAGTTTGAGTATATCATATCACCCGTTCCTGTCATCTCCCCGAGAAAGAAAACGTCGCGTCTTACGGTTCGGATGCGAACGGATGAGAAGGAGTTCGGTGTATTTACAAACGGGGACAGTGATGAAATTTCGGAAATAACAAGAGATAACTATCAGAGAGAGGAAATACTGGCTGCCATTGAGGCGAAAGCAATTGAAACGTATGGGGCGCCGAAGGCGTTTTCTTTCAACGGAGGGTACGGCGTACCAAGGGGCGATTATGGGTCGGAGATCTATGATATGCACTTCACGACTTTTTATGACGGACAAAACTTAGAAACTGTTTTGGCGGAAGAACGGTTTATTATTAAAATGGATTTTATCAATTGTTCGTTTGAGAATGTCACAGAGGATGTTTTTTGGAAGTCATTGTTAAAGGGCACGCATTCGAAAATCCACTGTCTTTCTTTCCGTTCCGAGGATGACCGGCAAAGATATCACAGGGAACTGAGCGGTTCGCTGGAGTATAACAATGTGACGCCAATTGGCTTATATATGGATTATTCCCTGAGGGATGACACAGACGGAAGGCACTTGCACGATTATGGGTTAGGATCATACGACGGTTTTTTCTATTCGCTGACAGACCTGCCGGCAGAGGCGGTTACTGTTGAAACAATATATGAAAGTCCGGGATTATTAGTCGGACCTGACAGTGCGGGGAAGATGTATGAAACACTTTCTCCGCGATATCGTATCAGTATTGCGGATGAATATCAAAATATCATTAATGGGGTTAAAGTGAATGTTTATTATCCGAGGGAGGCCTTAAAAGATTTTGAAAAACCCGTATATGATCTGCCTGATCTGCCGGATGTACTTCTTTTCGAGAATAGTGACAAGGGTTTTAGACAAGTCACTATGCTGTCTGAATATGACGGTCTGTTCTTTTTTTCTTTACTTGATAAGGATGATGGCACAATGGAGTTTGCGTTTGCCACCATGCTAAACTGAACCGTTGAAGCTACTCATAAGACACTGGCCGACGTACATATACTACGAATTCAGTAGTAATCTCATTTATCGTGAGCAGAAGGAGCTGTTCGTGAAGATCGAGGAGATGGAGCAGGCGATCGCGCAGACGACCGGAAGACGACCCCGGTATTGACCGGAGCGTCTCGTTTTAGGGTATTCTGGCAAAACATTCGTAATACATACCCGAGATTTGCCGGATCACCGGGCTGAGTAAAAGGAATGTGGCGGAGGAAAAGACTGCAAAACGGGTGACAGGCATCTTCCGAAGAGGACCTAATGCAGCAGCTGAATACAAACTGAACCGTTGCACTAATTCTATCTGTTAAGACATGCAGGTATCTAAAGATGGAGCCCGAATTGTCTCAGTGATATTTGACGCTATTCATGGAATATGCTATACTGTCGTCAAAGCTGGCGTATGTGTTCTCCTTGAGATACCTTTTCTCTATGGAACGAAGCATATCGTCAGTTTTGTCTATATTTATCGCAAGTAGTCTTCCTTCGCCTATACTGTCCCTGATAAAGCGTTCCACGTTTTCTCTTCCGTGAATACTTCGAATGCTGCTTACAACCTCGAACCCTTCCTCTCGCCGGAGGTCCAATGCCACGGCCAGATTACGCCCCATATTGTCTTTAACGGAAGTGATAATCAGCATTGAATCTTCCCTCTTGCCACGGAATACTATCACCGGAGTTTTTATTCCCATCAAAGCATCAACCAGTTGCTCCTTTGTTATGCCGTGTCCGGTTCGTCCCCTCAGCTTGCCATATTGGTCCCGGATTTCCTGCCGCATTGCTTTGTCAATCACCCTTTTTGTGATTGTTACTGTCCTGTCTTTTTCTGCGCCACATGCAACAAGAGCATTTGGCATCGTTCCGACTCTGAGCGGTCGGCTTAATGCGGCTTGCTTACCATCCAGGAGGTGTTGCAACTCTTTCAAAAAGAGTGAAGCTTCTGCATGGTTCTGTTTGATTCTGTTGTTCTCTTCGACACTGTATTTTTCGTTATGCAATATAAGTCTCCTGTCAAATGGTTTTACTGATTGGTATTCCCGGGGGCATGCGCAAGGAAAGTCACACATGACAGTGAAATCCGATGTGCATACTGTAACACAACAACGCCAAACTGTCAATATAAATTTAATAAATAGTTAATAAATATAAACATCGATTTAGAAGTGCGCTTGACAAAGCGGACGGAAAAGTGGTAATGTAAATAGCGGTCTGAAAAGACCATGCCGAAGACAGCAGGTGACGAAAGTCGTAAGACGGTGAGAGCCGCGCCAGCCGAGGTGAGGGAATACAGTTTATTTGTATGCAACAGCCTCCGTATGTCTTTGGAACATACAGGGGCGTTTTCTTTATGAAGGAAACAGTCTCCTGAAACAGACTTTGCGCATTGCGCAGGAAAGGAGAGAAAACGAACATGGCAAAGGTTGAGTTAAAACAGCCGATCGTGCAGGAAATCGCAGAGCACGTCAAGGACGCGCAGGCGGTGGTTCTGGTGGATGCGAGAGGTCTGACCGTTGCACAGGATACGCAGCTGCGCCGTCAGCTTCGTGCGGACAACGTGTTCTACAAGATTTACAAGAACACGATGATGACCCGCGCGTTTGAGGGCACGGATTATGCACAGCTGCAGGACCTGCTGAACGGCCCGTCCGCACTCGCGGTCTCCGCGGAAGATCCTGCCGCACCGGCACGCGTGCTTTGCAAATTTGCAAAGACAAACAAAGACCTGGAACTCAAGGGCGGCGTGATCGAAGGCAAGTTCTATGACGCCGCGGCGCTTCAGGAAATCGCACTGATCCCGTCGAGGGACGAACTGCTTTCCAAGCTGCTCGGCTCCATGCAGTCCCCGATCGCAAACTTCGCGCGCGTCGTGAAGCAGATCGCGGAGCAGAAGGAGAGCGGCGCAGAACCTGCACCGAAGGAAGAGGCAGCCGAAGCGGCAGCCCCGGCAGAGGAAGCAGCACCTGCAGCAGAAGAAGCGGCAGCCCCGGCAGAGGAAGCGGCACCTGCAGCGGAAGAGGCAGCAGCGCCTGCAGAGGAAGCGGCTCCGGCTGAAGAAGCAGCAGAAGCACCTGCAGCAGAAGAAGCAGTAACAGAAGAACCCAAAGAAGAAGCACCGGCAGCAGACGCCGAATAATACGAGAGGAGAATCAAAATGGCGAAATTAAGCACAGCGGAAATCATTGACGCGATCAAAGAGTTATCCGTCATGGAATTAAACGATCTGGTAAAGGCATGTGAAGAAGAGTTCGGCGTGTCCGCGGCAGCGGGTGTTGTCGTGGCTGCGGCAGCAGGCGGCGGCGGTGAAGCGGCCGAAGAGAAGACGGACTTCGATGTCGAGCTGACGGAAGTCGGCGCCAACAAGGTCAAGGTCATCAAGGTGGTCCGCGAGATCACGGGCCTGGGCCTGAAGGAATCCAAGGACCTCGTCGAGGGCGCACCGAAGATGATCAAGGAAGGCGTGCCGAAGGCGGAGGCCGAGGAGATCAAGACCAAGGTCGAAGCGGAAGGCGCAAAAGTCACGCTCAAATAAAAAAGGAGCGAATGCCCTGCAGACAGATAAAATCACGATCGATAACAGCGGTATCGGCATGAAGGAAGCCCTGGCGGAGGCGGAACGCTTTACGACCTATCTGGAGGCGGACAAAAAAGACGCACTCCGGATCCGCCTGCTCACGGAGGAGGCTGCGGCGCCGGAGGATCCGTCCATGGAACAGTTCCGTACGCTTGGGCAAAGCAATCCGGAAGCCGGTATGAGCGATGCCGCCTGGCTGCTTTCCGTCTTTCGGAAAAACGTGAAGGAACGGAGCGGGAGCGTTGAAAAAACCGCGACGGAGACCTCGGCCCTGGAGGAACTGGAGAAATCCATCGTTGCCAGCATCGCGGATGAGGTGAAGGTGTATGTCCGTAAGGACGGCGCCGAAATAGTAATCGAAAAAAACCTGTCTGTAAAATAAGAAGAGAAACGGAACGGGTATGCTTTCACTTGACGGGAGCATACCTGTTTTGTTATACTTTCACGGAAAACTTTTGTTTTTCTACAAATTAAAAGGGAGGTGTAGTATGAAAAAAATCATGGCAACAGTATTGGCAGCCACCATGGCATTTTCGCTGATGGCCTGCGGCGGCTCTTCGAGCGGCGGCGCATCTTCGGGCGCAGCGGAAGCTTCCACGGCAGCAGCGGAAGCCTCTACGGCAGCGGCGGAGACCTCTGCGGCAGCGGAAGCCAGCACGGCGGCGGAAGTCGCTCCGGCGGCGGACGGCACGGTGCAGGTCGGTATCGTTCTTCCGACGATGGATGAGCCGAGATGGCTGCAGGACCAGGCCCAGTTTGAGAAGCTGCTTGGGGATGCGGGCTTCACATCCGAGGTTATGTTCTCCGGCGGCGATGTCGCGACGGAGCGCGCCAACGTGGACTCTCTCGTCACGAAGGGTGCACAGGTCATCATCATCTGCGCGCATGACGGCGCTGCGGCCGGTGCCGCGGTGGCGGATGCCAAGGCGGACGGCGTGACCATCATCGCTTATGACCGTCTGATCACGGACACGGATGCGGTGGATTACTATGTGACATTTGACTCTGTCTCCGTCGGTGAGGCACAGGCACAGTACCTCGTGGACCACGCGCCGGAAGGCACGGGCATCCCGCTGTATCTGTATGCCGGCGCTGCGTCTGACAACAACGCGTTCCTCTTCTTCGAAGGCGCATGGAACGTGCTGCAGCCCAAGATCGCGGACGGCACCTATGTGGTACAGAACTCCGACAAGGCGGTTGAGCTGATGAACAACGCGACGCTGACCCGCGAGGAGATGTCCTCCATCATCGAGCAGATCACGACGAACTGGAACTTTGACGACGCTTCCAGACTGGCGAACGCGAACCTGACGGCCGGCGGCGCACAGAAGGGCGATGTCCTTGTGCTTGCTCCGAACGACGGCACGGCCCGCGCCATCGCGGACGCGTTTGCGGATGACGCTGATGTTTCCAGCTATGTCATTTCCGGACAGGATGCGGAGAAGGCTTCCGTTCAGTACATCATCGACGGCATGCAGTCCATGACGGTCTTCAAGGACACGCGCACGCTGGCAAAGGATTCCGTGGATATGGCGGTTGCCATCCTGAACGGCCAGACGCCTGAGACCGGCGCCACCTACAACAACGGCGCGATCGATGTTCCTTCCAAGCAGACGGATGTCGTGGCGGTTGACGCGGAGAACGTCAAGGCGGCCCTGATTGATTCCGGCTACTATGAGGCGTCCGATTTCACCGGACTGGAATAAGAATCCGGTTGCCTGCCTGAGGGCAGGGTAAGAGAGAACGAAACATGTCGGGCGGCTTATAACCGTAAAGGTTGTAATGCCGCCCGATTGTCCTTTTCGGACGCACAAACAGGCATGGGGTAAGATATGGCGGAAGATTATATTCTTGAAATGAGGGGAATTGTCAAGGAGTTTCCCGGCGTGCGCGCGCTTGACAACGTGAATTTCAAGGTCAGGCGCGGAGAGATTCACTGTCTCGTCGGGGAAAACGGTGCCGGCAAATCCACTTTGATGAAGGTGCTTTCCGGCGTTTATCCCTTCGGTACCTATGAAGGGGACATTGTCTATAACGGAGAGGTGCAGCACTTTAAGTCCATCGCGGATTCCGAACAGAAGGAGATCGCGATCATCTATCAGGAGCTGGCACTGATTCCGGAATTATCCGTTTATGAAAACATCTTTTTCGGACATGAGATCACGTCCGGTAAAAAGATCAACTGGAACGAAACCATCATCCGTGCGGGAGAGGTCTTAAAAAAAGTCCGGCTGGACATTGACCCCTCCGTCAAAATCCGCTCGCTCGGTGTCGGAACGCAGCAGCTCGTGGAGATCGCGAAGGCGCTTTCCAAAAACGTGAAGCTGCTCATTCTGGACGAGCCGACGGCGGCGCTCAATGAGGATGATTCGCAAAACCTCCTGCAGCTCATCCGTGAGCTCAAGGAGAGCGGCGTCACCTGCATCATGATTTCCCATAAGCTGCGTGAGATCACGGCCATCGCGGACACGATCACCGTATTGCGCGACGGCGCCACGATCACCTCCATGGACTGCCACGCGCAGGAGATCACGGAGGCGGAGATCATCAAGCACATGGTCGGCCGTGAGATGAACAACATCTATCCGAAGCGCAGCGTACGCGCCCCGGGTGAGACTTCCTTTGAACTGAAGGACTGGACCGTGGTGGATCCGTCAAGGGACAACCGCGAGATCCTGCATCATGTCAATATGAACGTGCGCAAGGGAGAGATCGTGGGCTTGCAGGGCCTGATGGGTGCGGGCCGCACGGAGCTGGCGCTTTCCGTCTTCGGCAACACGCCGCATTACAGGATCACCTCCGGGGAGCTGTACATGGACGGCAAAAAAGTTCATTTCAAAAACCCGAAGAGTGCGATCAAGGGCGGCCTTGCCTATGTTTCGGAGGACCGGAAGGGCAACGGCCTGATCCTGATCCAGGACATCAAATACAACAACACGATCGCAAACTTAGAGGCGCTGGTGCAGGGCCTTGCGATCAACAAGAACGAAGAAATCAAGGTTTCCAATTACTATAAAGATTCCATCAACATCAAGGCGCCCTCGATCGAGCAGAAGGTGGGCAATCTGTCCGGCGGCAACCAGCAGAAGGTGCAGGTGGCCAAGTGGATGTTTGTGGAGCCGAACGTCCTGATTCTGGACGAGCCGACGCGCGGCATCGATGTCGGCGCAAAATTCGAAATCTACACGCTGATGAACCGTCTGGTGGAGGAAGGCATGTCAATCATCATGATCTCCTCGGAGCTGCCGGAGGTGCTTGGTATGAGCGACAGACTGTATGTCATGAGCGAGGGCACCATCACCGGCGAACTCTCTGCGGAAGAGGCGACAGAGGAAAAGGTCATGGCAATGGCAATCAAAGGAGGCAGGGGCAATGAGTGATGAAGTGAAAAAAGAAGCGGAAGGGACGGCGGCCGCGACAGGCGGCGGTTTGGGCGGAGAAGTTGTTTCGCTCTTAAAATCCAATGTCCGTGATTACATGATGTATATTGTGCTGGCGGCGATCATGATCTATTTCACGATCGGCTCCGGCGGCACCTTCCTCGGCGGACGTAACATCACCAACCTCTTCAAGGAAGCGGGCCATGTCGCGATCCTCGCCATCGGCATGACGATCATCCTGATCATCCGTCACATTGATCTGTCGGTCGGTTATGTGGCGGGCTTTTCCGGTGCGGTGGCGGCGCTTTTGATGACAAAGGGCATTGCCATCGGCCCCCTGAACATCCCTCCCGTCAACGAATGGGTGGCGATCCTCATCGTTCTCGCCATGGGTGCGCTGATCGGCCTGTACCAGGGCACGGTGGTGACCAAGATCGGCGTGCCGGCCTTCGTGACGACGCTTGCCGGACAGTTCATTTTCCGCGGTCTTCTGCTTCGCACCACCGCGGCCACCGGCACCATCGTCATCCAGAACAAGGGCTACAACGCCTTATCCAATGACTACATTCCGGATCTGCCCGTGGAGCTGCCGATCCGTCTCCATCTGCTCACGGTGATCATCGGTGTGCTGATGGTGCTGGCCTTTGCCTGGTCGCAGTTTAAGTCACGCAAAAACAAACTGAAGTATAACTTTGCGGTACCCTCCATGCCGGTGTTTATCATGAAGCTGGTGTTCTTTGCGGCGGTGATCATGTTTTTCATGATCCTGCTCGCCATGTACAACGGCCTGCCCTGGGTGGCGGTGATCATCGGCGTGGTGCTCTTCCTTTACAATTACGTCCTGAACCAGACGAAGCTCGGACGTTACGTGTACGGCATCGGCGGCAATGACCAGGCGGCGGAGTTGTCCGGTATCAACGTCAAACGCGTGACGCTCTATGCCTTCATCTCCATGTCAACGCTGGCGGCCCTGGCGGGTGTGCTGTTTTCTTCGCGTCTGCGCTCCGCCTCCCCCGATACCGGCAGCGGCTTTGAGCTGGACGCGATCGCTTCGTCTTATATCGGCGGCGTCGCGGTGTCCGGCGGTATCGGCCGCGTCACCAACACGATCATCGGTGCGCTGATCATCACCTCGCTGACCAACGGCATGAACCTGATGCAGATCAATATCTCCTGGCAGTACATCATCAAGGGCATCATCTTTGTCATCGCGGTGGCCTTTGACGTCAGGACAAGACAGAGGGCAAAATAAGACTTATGATTCCGCGCAGCAGAAAAACCATTTTTCACATCGACGTGAACGCCGCCTTTCTTTCCTGGTCCGCCGTGAAAAGGCTGAAGGAAGCGCCGGGTTCCGTTGACCTGCGGACGATTCCCTCCGCGGTCGCGGGGGACATTGAGGAGAGGCGCGGCGTCATCACCGCAAAATCCATTCCCGCAAAAAAGTACGGCGTGGAAACGGGAGAGCCGGTCGTGAAGGCGCTGGCGAAGTGTCCGGAGCTCGTGATCGTCAAATCGGATTTCGAGACCTACCGGCGTTACTCCGCATCGCTCATGAAGATTTTAAAGACCTATTCCCCCACGGTGGAGCAGGCTTCGATCGATGAGGCTTACATGGACATGACGGGCACGGAGGCGATCTTCGAGGCGGAGGGAGATGACGAACCCTTCCCGATGAATGCCGCGACGCGCATCAAGAACGAGATTCGCAACACCTTAGGCTTCACCGTCAATATCGGCATTTCCTCGAACAAGCTTCTTGCGAAGATGGTGAGTGATTTCGAAAAGCCGGACCGCATCCACACGCTGTATCCGGAGGAGATCGGCGAAAAGCTCTGGCCGCTGCCGATCGCAAGACTCTACGGCTGCGGCGAGGCGACGGCGGCCAAGTTGAATGCGCTGGATGTGCGCACGATCGGCGACGCGGCGCACATGGACGAAAGCATTCTGCGCGCACACCTGGGCGAGCGCGCCGGCCGTTACATTTATCACAGCGCAAACGGCATGGATGATTCCTCCGTCAGCGGCGCAAGGGAGGAAACCAAGGGGTATTCCCATGAGACGACGCTGCCCAAGGACGTCACCGCGGAGAATTATGAACCGGAGGTACCGCGCATCGTCCACGCGATCTCGGAAAAGCTGTCTGAACGCCTGAAGGCGGACGGCGTCTTTGCCTCCACCGTCGCCATCCAGATCAAGACGGACCGCTTCGTGCGTCACAGCAGGCAGATGCAGCTGCCGGATTCCACGAATTCCGCGGAAAAGATCGAGGAGATCGCGACGCTGCTCTTAAAGCGCCTGCTCTTCGGAGAGCAGGGGATGTTCTCCCGCAATGTGAAAATCCGTCTGATCGGCGTCAGCGTGACGAAGCTCGACCGCGGCGAGTTCCGCCAGATGAGCATGTTTGATTTCATGAAGCCCGCAAAGCGCGCAAGGCGCATGCAGGGAACTCCGTAACAGAAATGACAGAGACGTCAACATTGGATAAAAGCGCGGAATTATGGGCTTTGGACGCCTCCTATCAGACGACCGGAGGCTTCGGGAAGCTGGACGGCGGCTATGTGAAGCATTGTGCGCCGACCGCAATAGTCAACGTTCTTTTGAGCCTGGATCACCGCAATCCCACCCGCGCCGGACAGAAGATCGTCCCGGAGCAGGCCTTCCGCCGCATCGTTTCCTACGGACTGCATAAACATTACTATTTTAATTCCGACCGCTTCCGCTTTTTCGGCGGAACCTTAAACCTCGTCACCAAGGCTTATCTGAAGACTGCCCTTCGCATGTACGGGCGCGAGGATTTTAAGCTTGGCATCTTCCGTCCGGCCTGGCCCTTTTTCCTGCGCAGGGCCCTGGACAAGGGGGCGCTGCTGTACCTGATTCTGGTGCGGCATCCCGCCTACGGCAATCATCACGCGATCGCCTACGGCTACCGGTACCGGCGCGATGAAAAGGGTAAAAAACGCTTCTTTTTGGTGGCGGCGGACGGCTGGAGCGCGGAGCCGAAGGAGATTCCGGCAAAGGGGATGCTGCTCAGCAGCTTCTTCCCGGTGTATCATGATCCCGAAAAGAGCCTCCAAAAGTAGAAAAAAAATTTCAAAAATATGATCGATTTTATGATAGGGTATGTGATATACTGTATCAGGAGTAAACATATATGAAGTGGTATAAGCGCGCATATATTGTATAAATATCATATATTTATGCACAGTTATAATTGACAATCGTTACAAAAGTGTTACAATAATACAGGAGAGGACATCATGGGAGACGCAGCAATTCGGTTTTTTTCACCAAACCTTGTAACTGTTTGTGTTGATCAAATGAAGGACGGGGATTACAGCGGCGAGTTGTGGCATCAATATGCAACGCGCCCGGTCACGTTCAGGGGGGCGATGGAGCTGCTCTTCCGCATGGAAGATCTGTTTGACGAATGGAATTTTCCGCAGCGCTCGACGCAGTGCAGATCGTTCAAACAGCTTCCGGAGAAACAGGACCGCACGCCGAATTTCAAAAGGGGAAAAAAGATGAACTTACACAACGTTCAGGACAAAAGGGGAAAACAGGGAACATTCATCGTTCAGGTGCAGTACCGTCAGAACAGCAGTTGGCAGGGGCAGGTCATCTGGGCGGAGGAGAATAAGCGTGAGCATTTCCGCTCCGCGCTGGAGCTGATGAAGCTTATGGACAGCGCCCTGTCCGGCGAAGCCGAAAGCGCTTCGGATTCGGAGGCCCAGGCATCCTGATCGTCAGAGCATAGCAAATCATTGCGGTTTTTAAGGGTCTGTTGTATGATATACGACAGGCTCTTTCTATTAGGAGAAAAAGATGGAAGATAAGGTGATCGCCCGTCTCGTGGAGACGGTAATGGCGGATTACGAAAAGGGCAGGGACATCGACCGGCTGGATCTGTTTTCGCAGCCGGACCGGGAGCAGGTGCTTGACATCATACGCAAGCTCCTCATCATCGTCTTCCCCGGGTATTACCGCGACGGCGTCTATAAGTTTTTCAGCGACCGCAACCGCGTGTCCGTGCTGATGGAGGACGTGATCTTCAATCTGCGCAGGCAGGTGCGCATCGCGCTCGCCTTTGATGAAAAGAACGCGGGCAACAGCGAAGCGGAGCAGGAGGAAAAGGCGGAGGCGCTCTGCGTTTCCTTTTTCGAGCGGCTGCCGCAGGTGCGCGCGCTGCTCGCAACGGACGTGGAGGCCACTTACGAAGGAGACCCCGCGGCGAGGGACGTGGCGGAGGTGATTCTTTCCTATCCCGGACTCCATGCCACCTGCATCAACCGTATGGCGCATGAGCTGTATCTGCTGGGCGTGCCGGTGATCCCGCGCATGATGACGGAATACGCGCACGGCGCGACGGGCATCGACATTCATCCCGGCGCGACGATCGGCAAATACTTCATGATCGACCACGGCACCGGCGTCGTGATCGGTGAGACGGCAGAGATCGGGGAGCATGTCAAGATTTACCAGGGCGTGACGATCGGCGCGTTGTCCACGCGCGGCGGGCAGAGCCTGCGCGGCGTCAAGCGCCACCCGACGATCGAGGACCGCGTCACGATTTATTCCGGCGCCTCCATCCTCGGCGGGGAAACGGTGATCGGCCATGACGCGGTGATCGGCTCCAACGTCTTCATCACCTCGTCCGTGAAGCCGGGGACGCGCGTCAGCGTGAGCACACAGGAGCTGGAATACAAAAACGATTCCGAGGCAAGCTTCAAAGCCTGATACGACAGGAGGTTATCATGTACGATACCATCATCATCGGCGCGGGCCCCGCGGGTCTTGCGGCCGCCATCTACGGCATGCGCGCACAGCTGAAGCTTCTGGTCATCGAGCAGAACCCGATGAGCGGCGGACAGATCGTGGATACCTATGAAGTGGATAATTATCCGGGGCTGCCGGGCTTAAGCGGCTTTGACCTCGCAATGAAGCTGAGGGAGCATGCGGACAAGCTCGGCGCGGAATTCAAAACGGCGGATGTGACGGGGATTTCCTGCAAGTCGGAGGGCGATGAGACGACCGCCCCCTGCTATACGGTACAGACGGCTAAGGAAAGCTTCGAGACAAAGACCGTGATCCTGGCCTCCGGTGCGACCCATGCGCATTTGGGCGTCCCCGGGGAAAAGGAGCTCGCAGGTGCCGGCGTTTCCTACTGTGCGACCTGTGACGGCGCCTTCTTCCGCGGCAAGACGGCCGTGGTCGTCGGCGGCGGGGATGTGGCCGTGGAGGACGCGATCTTCCTGGCGCGCGGCTGCGAAAAGGTATATCTGATTCACCGCAGGGATGAGCTCAGGGCCACGAAGATCCTGCAGACGGAGCTTCTGGGCCTTCCGAATGCGGAGGTGGTCTGGGATTCGGTCGTGACGGAGGTCCTCGGCAAGGACGCCGTGGAGGGCGTGCGCGTGGAAAACGTCAAAACCGGGGAGCAGAGGGTCATTGACAGCAGTGCCTGCTTTATGGCGGTCGGCATCACGCCGCGGGGCGATTATTGCAGCGACCTCGTGGAAACGGACGAAAAGGGCTTTGTCCGGGCGGATGAGACGGGGAAGACCTCCAGGCCCGGCGTCTTTGCGGCGGGGGACATCCGCACGAAGCGCCTGCGCCAGGTGATCACGGCGGCGGCGGACGGCGCCTGCGCCATCACCTCCGTGACCGACTTTTTAACGGGAAAGCAATAAATCATAACAAACGTCAGAATAATTCCGCAACAATATTCGTATGATTTTTTACAAAAAACAGGGTTGACAACCCTGTTTTTGCGTAGTAACATAGTTTCCGGGCTTAACAATTTTGTAACAAGTTGTAACCGGGAGGAGATATTCCCTTATGAAGAAACCGAACATCAAATCCGCAGTCCTGCTGCTGACCGCAGCAGTTGTGCTGACGCCGGCCGCGGCCCTTGCGAAATCGCAGATGGTCAACGTGTCCAGCGTTCTGCCCTCCGCAGGCGCGGGTTATTATTTTTCCTTTGAGCACGTGTCCCTGGCGTCCATCCGCCAGGAGGAGATCAGCAAACCCGGCGCGGAGAATCTGATGAGTGCCGGCGCTGCCGCAACCGTTACGGACACGGCGGTGGTGATCACGGAGCCGGTGGAGCTGAAGCTGGTTGCGCCGGAAAAGGTGGAAGAGATTGAGATTGCCGCTCAGGAGCGTGAGGTCCTGCAGGCGGAGCTGGCGGCGGCACAGGCGGAAGCGCCTGCGGAAGCCGCGGCAGAAACAGTTATTGAAGAAACACAGACACCGGATGTTTCCGGGACGGAAGCCGTGACGGAAACGCCTGTTACTGCGGACGGAACGGAAGCGGCAGCCGAAGCACCGGCGGAGGAAGTGACAGCCGCGCCTGCAGAGGAAGCAGCAGCCGAAACGGCGGAGGAGACCGCTCCTGCGGAAGCGACAGCCGCCGCACAGGAGACTGCGCCTGCGGAAGAAGTGATGCCGGACATCGATCTGATCGTTGTGCGCGGAGACGGATACGTGAATGTCCGCTCCGGCCCCGGCACGGAATATGATGTCGTCGGCAAGATGTATGACCGCTCCAAGGCCCGTCTGACCGGCATTGAGGGTGACTGGTACATCATGGAATCCGGTGATGTCACCGGCTATATCAAGGCGGAGTTCTGCATGACCGGAACGCTCGCCATGGAGCATGAGGCCTCCTGTAACGTACTGAACGCAAGGGTGACGGCGGGATCCTTAAATGTCCGCGCGGACGCCACAACGGAAGCCGAGGCCCTGGGACAGCTGACCGAGGGAGAGCTTCTGAAGGATGTTCAGGATCTTGGCGAATGGATCAGCTTTTCGTATGATAACCGTACCGCCTTTGTTTCCAAGGAATTTGTTTCCCTGGAGACGACCTACCGCACGGCGGAATCCAGAGCGGAAGAAGAAGCACGCCTGGCGCGCGAGCGCGCTGCGGCGGAGGCAAGGCTTGCCAGAGAGGCAGCGGAGCGTCAGGCACAGGCTGCCGCTAACGGACAGACGCAGCAGACACAGCAGGCTGCCACGGGACAGGCACCGGCATCCGCGCCCAAGCAGATCACGCCTGCGGCCACACCGCAGAATTACCGCTCCGCAGGTGATTTCCTTGCCACGACAGGCAGCAGCGGGGAAGCGGTCGCGGCCTTCGCGATGCAGTTCGTCGGCAATCCTTATGTCCACGGCGGCACGTCCTTAACGAACGGCGCGGACTGCTCCGGCTTCACACAGTCCGTGTATAAGCAGTTCGGCATCAGCCTGCCGCGCATCCCGGAGGCACAGGGGAATGTGGGCACACCGGTGGACGGCATTGCAAACGCGCTGCCCGGTGACGTCATTTGCTACCCCGGCCACGTGGCGATCTACATCGGCAACGGCCAGATCGTGCACGCCTCCGGCAGACGTACCGGCATCATCATCGGCAACGCTTCCTACAGGGCGCCGACGGCGATTAGACGCATGTTTTAACCTCAGAGCCAAGCGGATATGAAAAATACAGGTTCTGCAAGCTTGCTTGCGAAGGACCTGTATTTTTTATATCCATTTGGCGAGAGCCAAAAGCGAGGAAACGCTCTGCGTTTTCGAGCTTGGCTCTGAGGTACTCCTTATTTCTCACTTGCGACTACAATTACAATAGGTTATACTTGTAATAATCCTTTATTTTCTGTAGGAAATACCGTCAACAAGGAGGGAGTGCTATCTATGAATATTACGATGGTGGGTAAAAACGTGGACGTCACCAGCGGACTGCGGAGCGCGGTGGAGGAAAAGCTCGGGAAGCTGGAGCGCTATTTTGCTCCGGACACCAAGGTCAACGTGGTCTTAAGCGTGGACAAGGAGCGCCATAAGATCGAGGTCACGATTCCCGTCAAGGGGAAGATCATCCGCTCCGAACAGGTTTCCAATGATATGTATGTCTCCATCGATCTGGTGGAAGAAGTCATCGAACGCCAACTGAAGAAGTACAAGAACAAACTGATTGACAAACATCAGGATGCATCCGCGTCCTTCAAGCGGGAATTCATCGAAAAGGAATTCACGGAGGAGGACGAGATCAAGATCGAGCGCGTCAAGCGCTTCGACATCAAGCCGATGTATCCGGAGGATGCCTGCATCCAGATGGAGCTTTTGGGGCACGGGTTCTATGTCTTCGTCAATGCGGAAACGGACGAGACCAACGTCGTCTATAAACGCAAGGGCGGGACTTATGGGATATTGGAACCGGAAGAGTAACCGTAAACAGTGTTGAAAGGAGAAGAGGGTATGGCTAAAAAGGTAGTGATTGCCGGTGCGGTAAGAACCGCGATTGGAAGTTTCGGCGGAACGTTATCAAACACGCCGGCAGCAGAGTTGGGTGCTGTCGTCATCAAAGAAGCATTGAACAGAGCAGGCGTCAAGGGCGAGCAGGTGGATGAAGTGCTGATGGGCTGTGTCATCCAGGCGTCCCTCGGACAGAACGTTGCGCGTCAGGCATCGATCAAGGCGGGTCTTCCCGTGGAAGTGCCGGCAGTGACGATCAACGTTGTCTGCGGTTCCGGTCTGAACTGTGTCAATATGGCAGCGGAAAAGATCCTCGCGGGTGCGGCGGATATCGTCGTGGCCGGCGGTATGGAAAACATGTCCATGGCACCGTTTGCGCTTGACAAGGCGCGTTACGGCTATCGCATGAACAACGGGACGCTCATTGACTGCATGATCAAGGACGCGCTCTGGGATGCGTTCAATAATTATCACATGATCCAGACGGCGGACAACGTGGCGAAGGAATGGAATATCACGCGTGAGCAGGTGGACGAATTCGCCGCGAACAGCCAGAACAAGGCAGAGGCGGCACAGAATTCCGACCGCTTCAAGGATGAGATCGTCGGCGTTGAGGTCAAGGTCAAGAAAGAGACAAAGATCTTTGATAAAGACGAATTCCCGCGTGCGGGCGTGACGGCCGAATCAATCAGCAAGCTGCGCGCGATCAACGAAGGCGGCGTCACGACGGCGGCGAATGCCTCCGGTATCAACGACGGTGCGGCCTGTGTGGTCGTGATGAGCGAAGAGAAGGCGCAGGAGCTCGGCGTAAAGCCGATGGCGACCTGGATCTGCGGCGCGCTCGGCGGCGTGAAGCCGGAGATCATGGGTGTCGGACCGGTTGCCGCCACGAAGAAGGTCTTCGAGCGCACCGGCCTTACCATTGATGACATTGATCTCTACGAAGCGAACGAAGCCTTCGCGGCACAGTCGATCGCGGTCGGCAGGGATCTGAACTTCGATCTTTCCAAGCTGAACGTCAACGGCGGCGCCATCGCGCTCGGCCATCCGGTCGGTGCCTCCGGCTGCCGTATCCTGGTCACGCTGCTGCATGAGATGCAGAAACGCGACGATGCGAAGAAGGGTCTTGCGACGCTCTGCATCGGCGGCGGTATGGGATGCGCCACCATCGTTGAAAAGATCTGAAAGGAGTCAAAATGGCATTTGTAGAATATGAAGTAAAGGATGCCGTCGGCATCATCACCATCAACCGCCCGGAGGCCCTGAACGCGCTCAACAGCGCGGTGCTGGATGAGCTTTCCGCCGTCATTGACGGCGTGGATCAGAACACGATCCGCTGCCTGATCCTGACGGGTGCCGGCGAAAAGAGCTTTGTCGCCGGTGCGGACATCGCGGAGATGTCCTCGCTCACCAAGGCGGAGGGCGAGGCCTTCGGCAAGAAGGGCAATGATGTCTTCCGCAAGCTGGAGACCTTCCCGATCCCCGTGATTGCGGCGGTGAACGGCTTTGCCCTGGGCGGCGGCTGTGAGATCGCGATGAGCTGTGATTTCCGCATCTGCTCGGACAACGCGATGTTCGGTCAGCCCGAAGCGGGCCTCGGCATCACGCCGGGCTTCGGCGGCACGCAGCGTCTTGCGCGCCTGATCGGCCCCGGCATGGCGAAGCAGCTGCTGTACACCGCGCGCAACATCAAGGCGGAGGAGGCGCTGCGTCTGGGTCTCGTAAATCAGGTCGTGCCGCAGGCGGAGCTGATGCCGACCGTGGAGAAGATGGCGGCGGGCATCGCACAGAACGCGCCGATCGCCGTCCGCGGCTGCAAGGAGGCCGTGAACAAGGGCCTTGACCTTCCGATGGACGAAGCGATCGTGGTCGAAGAGAAGATCTTCGGCGCCTGCTTCGAAACGCATGACCAGAAGGAGGGCATGGGTGCCTTCCTGGAGAAGCGCAAAGAGAAAACGTTCACCAACAACTAAGCAAGGAGGGTATGATATGAAAGTAGCAGTCATCGGCGCGGGCGCCATGGGTTCGGGCATTGCCCAGGTCTTCGCGCAGGCGGACTTCGTCGACACCGTCTATCTGTGTGACATCAAGCAGGAATTCGCGGACGGCGGCGCTGCCAAGATCAAAAAGGGTCTGGACAAGATGGTCTCGAAGGGTAAGATGGAGCAGGGTGCCGCGGACGGGATCTGCGCCAAGATCAAGACAGGCCTTGCGGACATCTGCACGGACGCGGATCTCGTGGTGGAAGCCGCCATCGAGAACATGGAGATCAAGAAGGAGACCTTCAAGAATCTGCAGGAGAACATCGTCAAGAACGATAAGTGCATCTATGCGACCAACACCTCCTCCCTCTCCATCACGGAGATCGGCGCGGGGCTTAAGCATCCGGTCGTCGGCATGCACTTCTTCAATCCGGCACCGGTGATGAAGCTCGTGGAAGTGATCGCGGGCCTCAACACGCCGGAGGACATCACCAAAGAGATCATCTCCATCTCGGAGAAGATCGGCAAGACGCCGGTGCAGGTAAATGAGGCGGCAGGCTTTGTCGTCAACCGCATCCTGATCCCGCTCTGCAACGAGGGCATCTTCGTTTACAGCGAGGGCGTCGCGGATATCGCCGGCATCGACACGGCCATGAAGCTCGGCTGCAATCACCCGATGGGGCCGTTGGAACTCGCGGACCTGATCGGCCTGGACGTCGTCCTCGCTATCATGGAAGTGCTGCATAAGGAGACGGGCGATGACAAGTACCGTCCCGCGCCGCTTCTGCGCAAGATGGTGCGCGCCGGCAAGCTCGGCATGAAGACCGGCATCGGGTTCTATGATTACAGCGACGGGAAGGTGCCGACGGATAAAAAGTGAGTGGGTGCCGGATTGTGAGTCGCCTGCCTGCGTGCTGAATGATTCCGTCTCGCTCCGGTTTCGCCGGACACTGCGCCGGGCCGAAACGCACATCGCATCGCGCAGAGGCGCTCACGATGCGCACGTCCCGGCTCCGTGGCGAACAAGCCGCTCGCCGGAATGCATGTCATCACGCGGCGCGGCGACGCCAGGGGCTTCGTAACAGAGACTTCATTAAAAGTGTCAGGGGTGTATCCCCTGACACTTTTGTTTCAAGAACGTTCAATATAACGTCTATATAATTCTAAAATAACGTTAACCCAAGTCGCTGACCATTTCTAAAATATCATAATTCGCATCATAAATAAAAAAGTTCGCAAAAATAAATGTAATTCTGACGTGGGTTTTGATATTATCACAAATTGTTATTTTTTTTCTAAACATCCCAAAATATTGATCGATATAAAGAGTGTAAGGCAAGGATGCCGTAGAAAAATTAGCAAGGAAGCCGGATGCATATCCTGGGAAAAAGGAGGAACGCTATGAGAACAACAACAAGATTTCAACATAAGAACATCGTGCTTTTGATTCTGGCGGTTCTGCTCATTTTCACACTGTTTCACTTTGAGTCGATCCGCTCGGATGCGGCAGGTACGGCTGTCACGGTGCAGGAAGTTTACGACGAACTGAATGAGGTGCGTGCACAGTACGGATATGAAGCACTGGACTGGGACGGCGCACTGTATGATTGCGCGGCGGTCCGCTCGGTGGAACTGAAGAGCTACTTCTCCCACACAAGACCCGACGGACGCGCATGGTACACGGTCAACAAGAAAGTAATGTACGGTGAAAACCTTTACCGCTCCACCAAGAACCGCGACGCAGAAGGCATCGTGGCCCGCTGGATGGCCTCCCCGAGCCACAGGGAACTGATCCTCGACGGCAGCTATGAATCGGTCGGCATCGCAGGCTACACGGAGAACGGCGTCAGCTACTGGGTGATGGAGTTTGGATATTAATTCATGCAAGGGACAAGCAAAAACACGGTGGCCATGCTCGCATGAGCCGCCGTTTTTTTATTTGTCCCGCACCCGGACATGAGGAAAACAGCCACGCGAAACGAAGTGAGCGGGGCGATTTCCGAATGGGCGGGAGGATTGCGGAAGCACGAAGTGCGAAGCAATCCGTTGCATGAATCAGTATGACGTAAAAGGCCGAAATCAACATCTTGTATCTCCCCCGGAAAAATGTTATTATATATTGTAATTTTGGCTTACAGAAAGGAGTAAGGGGAATGAAAAGCAGGGGCTTTGGCAGGCTTGCGTCCGTATGGGCGCTGATTTTGGTATGCGCATTGTTGACGGGGTGCGGTAGCGGCGGCAGCAGCACCCGATCCTCCAGTGCCGGAAGTTCCAGGAGCACGACGATCACGATTCCGGCACCGCGCGGCTCTTCCGCTGCGGCGAGCACGGGAGAAACGACGGAGCCGGCAGAGGAAGCGGAAGCGGAAGAAGAACCCGTGGAGGAAGGGCCGCAGTTTGCGGGCTTCCCGGAGGTCGGGGAAACCGTGGAGGGCTTCACACTCCTGGAAGTGCGGGATTTTGAAATCATGGGCGCGGAGGTCGGCTGGTTTTCCCATGAGGACAGCGGCGCGAAGCTCATGTACATTCATAACGACGACACGAACCGCGCCTTTGATCTGACATTTCTTACCCATTCCATCAACAACGAGGGACTGCCGCATGTCTTTGAACATGCGACACTGGGCGGCTCAAAGAAATATCCCTCCAAGACCCTGTTCTTTAATCTGATGTACCAGACATACAACACCTTCATGAATGCGATGACCTATGACCGCATGACGACTTATCCGGTCGCCTCGCTTTCGGAGGCACAGCTTCTGGCGCTTGCGGATTATTATACGGACAGCTGCTTCTACCCGATGATCATGGAAGACGAATCCATCTACCGCACGGAGGCCTGGCGCTACCGCCTGGAGAGCGAAGAGGATGACCTTACAATGGAAGGCACGGTGTATTCCGAGATGCTCGGCGCGACGACCAAGCAAACGCAGGCCAACCTCAACGCGATCCGTGCATCGCTCCCCGGCACCTCCATCACCTACAGTTTCGGCGGTGATCCGAAGGATATCCCGGACATGACCTGGCAGGAACTGAAGGATTATCACGATACCTTCTATACGCCGGATAACTGCGTGGCCTTCCTCTACGGCGATATCGTGGAATATGAAAAATTCCTGGCTCTGCTGAACGAAGTCTTCACGAACTTCGGCAAGGAAGACGCAGAGGCGGAAGTAGAAGACGCCGCGGATGCGGAAGCAAGTGACGCGGCAGACGAAGCAAGCACGGATGCGGCAGACGAAGCAAGCACAGATGTAGCGGACGAAGCAACGACAGAAGATGCAACGGATGCGGCTTCGACGGCAGACAGCACAGACACGGCGACGACGGATGATGCCGGCACAGGCGCGACGGACAATGCCGGAACGGGTGCGACGGGCGCTGATGATGAGGAAACAACATCAGATGCATCGACAGCAGAGACATCAGACGCATCGCCAGAAGACAGTACAGACACTGCATCGACAGAGACGCCTGCAGAGGAAGAGCCGGAGGAGGAGGCGGAGCCGTGGTTCGTGGAGGAGGATTACGAGCGCATCACGGAATCGGTCGTGGAAGAAGTCCCCTTCGCAGTGGAGGAGGGCACGCCGACGGAGAACGCGGCCATCGTTTATTACAACTTTGTGGGCAGCGCGTTTGAGGAGGAGGAATCCCTGCCGTTGCAGATGTTCGGCGTTCTGATGGCCCAGGATGCTTCTCCGCTGACGCAGACGCTGAAGCAGGAGTTCCCCTCGGGTGTTGCGACCTGCGGCGTGGAGATCGCGGGACCGGATCTTCTGCCGATGTTCAGCATTGAGAACGTGAACCGCGAAGACGCGGAGAAATATCAGGAAATCGTAAACGATGCCCTTGCGGATATTGCGGAGAACGGTCTCCCGGAGGAACTGATCGACGGCGTGATGGCCACACAGTCCCTGAGCAACCGCCTGTTGCGGGAGGATGAAAGCGCGGGAGTCAATGTCATCGCAACCCTGGCCTACTACTATGCCATCACGGGGAATCCCTGGGAAATGATGGCACAGTATGATGCCGTGGAGAAACTTTCGGAATGGAATACGGACGGTACATTCAAAGCGATTGCGGAAAAACTGCTGGATGAGGAGCAGACACCGACAACGCTTGTCACCACCTATCCGGAACCCGGACTGAAGGAAAAGGAAGACGCAGAGCTTGCGGCGGAGCTGGCGAAGATCAAGGCCGGCATGAGCAAGGAAGAGATCGCGACGCTGATCGAAGAGAGCCGCACGTTTGACGCGGGCGAAGAGGAGGCAGCGGAAGAAGAAACCGACGCCACGGATGAAGCGTCAACAGAAGACAGCGCGGACACGGCCTCGACAGAGGACAACGCAGACACAGGCGCAACGGGCGCGACAGACAAAGCGTCCACGGAAGACAGTGCCGATACGGCCTCGACGGGAACATCGGATGCCACAGACACAGCCTCCACAGAGGACAGCGCGGACACGGCCTCGACAGAGGACAGTGCAGATGCCGCAACAACGGAAGAAGCGCCCGCAGAGGAAGAGATCGATGACGCCACGGCACAAATGCTCGCACAGCTGAAGGTCGTGGAGGTTGCCGATCTTCCCGAGGAAGCGCGCGAATACGAGATCCGCGATGAGATGCGGGAGGAGGAAGAGGTCCGTTATCTGGAGGCGGTTGCGGGTGTTGACGGCGTGGGCTTTGTCACGCTCATGATCGACGCGCAATCCTTTGCAACGGAGGAAATCCATGACTTCATGCTCTTCCGCAACCTGACGGCCTATCTGGAAACGGAAAACTTAAGCCGTGCGGAAATCGACACACAGATGGCGCGTTATACCTATAACCCCCAGATTGCCGTTTCGAACCTCCGCACGGAGGAAGGGGGCGCACATCCCTACCTGCAGATGGGATGGATTGCCAACACGAAGGATCTGGAAGCAGGCTATGACCTGATGCGCCAGCTCATTTTTGAACTGGACTTCAGTGATCCGGAAAAACTCAGCAATGCCGTGCAGGCCGTTTATACGCAGAAACGCAATGAGTATAACCAGTCGCCTGTGGGGCAACAGCTGAACCGCGGGTATGCAACCTTTGACGAACAGGCGCGCTTTATGTCCTATCTGGCGGGTGTCGATTATTATGCCTACCTTGCGGAATTGCAGGACATGTTCGCGGCGGAGGATGAAGAGGGGATCAAAGACCTGACGGAACGCCTCGTAACCGTGCAGGAGAAACTGCGCAACCGCTATGGCTTCATCGTATGCTTTGCGGGAAGTGAAGCGGATATCGAGACGAACCGTGCACTGGCGGACGCCTTTATGGAGTCGATGGAATACGAAGAGACGGAAGCCGCGGCATATGATCTTCCGGTACCGAAAAACAAAGAAGCCATGATCGCGGAGTCCGGCGTGCAGTACAACATGATTGTGGCGGGATATGAAGACATGGGACTCGAAGACGGTTATACCGCTGATCTCGGCGTGGTCGCACAGATCGTGGATGACCGGATTCTGTTACCGGAACTGCGCGACCGTTACGGTGCCTACGGTGCCTTCAACGTGTTTGAAGAGGATACCGGCGTTTTCATCTATACTTACCGCGATCCGAATGTAAAGGAAAGTTTTGATGTGTATGCCACCGTCGCAGACAAACTGCGTGGGATGGAGCTCACGCAGGAGGAGGTTGACGGTTATATCATGAGCGCTTATGTGGGCTATGCGAAGCCTGCCGGGGAGCTGACCGGTGCGATGACGGCGCTGAACAATCACCTGAAGGGAAAGAGCACGGAGAAGACCCTGGAATACATGCGCCAGGCAAAGAGCGTGACACCGGAACGCGTGAAGGAACTTGCGGATATTTACGACAGGATTCTGGAAGCCGGCCGCATGTCGACCTCCGGCACCGCCGCAAAGATCAACGCCAATGAAGATCTCTATGAGGAAATCCTCAATCCCTTCGGCGCTGCGTCCGGGGAGGAAACGAATCTCGAATTCACGGACGTGCCGGAGGATCACGAATTCTATGAGGCCGTGCAGACAGTGGTCGGTATGGGCTTCATGGAGCCGCTCGAAGAGGATGTCTTCGGCGTGGATGAGCCGGCGACGGTCGGGGAATTTGCCTATGTCATGATGGCCGGCATGTCGGATGCGGAAACGGCGCTTGGAATGTTCCAGCAGATGGGATTCCTTTCCGGACTCAAGGCGGAGGACGAGCTGACAAAGGAGGCAACGCTGGAAACGCTGAAGGCGATGCTGGCCCTGCAGCCCGCGGCCGCGGCGGAAGCGCCGGATCTGGAGAGCTACCCCCTGAGCGATACCGTGACGCGCGGCGAGTTGGCCTATCTGGCGGTAGCGGAATAAGACGTGGCAAAGGCGTATGGCCCGAAGCCGCTGCGGAGGAGGTGTACGTCACAAGTTTGTCACAAGACGGAAGTATAATGGTGACGGGCTGCGAAAGGGTAGCGCGGCCCGCACCGTTATGGCAGAGAAGAAAAGTTTTATGAGGGTAAAAGGGATACGGAAAAAGACCGGTGACGGCAGGGGAATCCGCCACCGGCAATCGAAGCATGAGCGCCGTGCGCGTTATGTTTCGATGTTCTATTTATCGCCCAGCATCATCGGCGTGCTGGTGTTCTTTGTCATCCCCTTCCTCGTGGTCATCTATTATTCCCTGGTCAACAATCCGGTGCAGGGACGTTTTGTCGGACTGAAGAACTTTATCAGCGTCTGGAACAACGAGGCCTTCCGCCAGGCGGGGCTCAACACGCTGCGCTTTTCCTTTACGGCGGTGCCGCTGGCGGTGATCGGCTCGCTCTTCCTGGCGGCGGTCATGGAATCGAAGATCCCCATGAAGAGCAAGTTCCGCACCTTCTTCCTTTCGCCGATCATGGTGCCGATCGCATCGGTGGTGCTGATCTGGCAGGTGCTCTTTCATTACAACGGCCTGGTGAATGAGCTGATCACGGTGCTGGGCATTACAAAGATCGACTGGTTCAAATCCGCGCACGCGCAGATCCCGGTCGTGCTGCTCTTTTTATGGAAGAACTTAGGCTATAACATGATCCTGTTCATGGCGGCGCTTTCCAGCGTTCCGAAGGATCTGATCGAGGTGGCGCAGCTGGAGGGCGCCGGCAGGCATCAGATCTTTTTTAAGATCAAGCTCCGGTACCTTTCCGCGACGATCGTCTTCGTCACGATCATGTCGTTAATCAGCTCCTTCAAGGTGTTCCGTGAGGTGTACCTGCTCGCGGGGGATTACCCGGTGAGCTCGCTCTATATGCTGCAGCATTACATGAACAACACCTTCCGATCCCTGGATTACCAGAAGCTGTCCAGTGCGGCCATCATCATGTCGCTCGTGATTATCGTGTTGTTCTTTATCATGTATAAGGCGGAAGATCATTTTGGAAGAGACGTTGAGGATTGAGCGGGACGCGGCGCATAAGGCCGCCTCCCGACGCAAAAAAAGAAAAGAGATCGGGGAGGGCATCCGGATCGGCACGGGTACGGTGGTGCTGCTCGTCATCTCCGTGGCCTTCCTGATTCCGATCATCCTGACGATCACGAACTCCTTCATGAGCGCCTCGGAGATCAGCGCCAATTACGGCTCTGTCTTTGCCACAACGCAGTCCGGCGGAAAGGTCTTTATCTCGAAGACCGTAACTCTGAAGTTCATTCCGGACATGGTGAGCTTTGCACAGTACGGCAGCGTTCTCTTCCGGAGCCCGGAGTACCTGCTGAAGTTCTGGAACTCCGTGATCTATGTCGTGCCGATCGTGTTGTTCCAGCTCTTTGTGGCGATGCTGGCCTCCTACGGCTTTGCCAGATACCGGGGGAAGATCCGCGGGATCATTTTCTTCTCCTACGTGATTCTGGTGCTGATGCCTTATCAGGTGACGCTGGTGCCGAACTTCCTTGTGTCGAATTATCTCGGCATCACCGGCACGCGCTGGGCGATTTGGCTGCCGGGGATCTTTTCGCCCTTTGCGGTTTACCTGCTGACGAAGTTCATCCGCAGGATTCCGTCCTCGGTGTTCGAGGCGGCGCAGATCGACGGGGCGGGAGAGTGGCAGATGTTTTCGAGGATCTGCGTGCCGCTGTGCAGGAGCGGGATTTTTTCCGTCGCGATCCTTTTGTTTATCGATTTCTGGAACATGGTGGAGCAGCCCTTAATCCTCCTGCCGGACGAGGAGCTGCATCCGCTGAGCGTGTTTTTGTCAAAGATCAACAGCGGCGAGATTTCGCTGGCCTTTGCGGTCGCGGTCATCTACATGATACCGCCGCTGCTGCTGTTTTTATACGGAGAGGACTACCTGGTCGAAGGCATTACCTACCAGGGTGGAATTAAGGGTTAAAAGGGGAGTAAGCTATGGCGGCAACAAAAGAAGAGAAACGCGCGCAGAAGCGCAAGGACCTGGTCAAAAACATTCTCATCGTGTTTCTTGCGGTGATGCTGGTGCTGACCTTTTTCTCCGGCACGATACAAAACTGGTCTTTGCCGGAGGTGGCGACGGCCTATGTGCAGCAGGGCAGTGTCTCACCGCAGATCAGGGCCTCGGGTGTGGTGGAGGCGGATGATCCGTACAACATCGAACCGAAGGAAACGAGGCGCATCGCATCCGTGTCCGTGAAGGTGGGGGATGAGGTGAAGCAGGGCGATGTGCTCTTCGTGCTGGAGGGACAGGAATCCGAGGAGCTGGAAGCCGCCATGAAGGAACTGCAGGAGCTAGAAAACCAGTATGAGCTGGCGCTCTTCACCGGCGATGTCACGGATGAAATCATTACCCGTGTCCGGAACGGACAGAGCGGCACGGCCGCGAGCTACCAGCAGCGCCTGCGTGAAGTGAACGATGCTTACAACAACGCCGTTGCCGCGGACACGCAGGCGGCTTCGGACTTAGAGCTTTTAAAGGCGGAGTATGACGTGAAGATCGGCGCACTGAAGCCGGTGGACGTGACGGATATCACGATCGCCAATGCGAATGCGGAGGCGGAGATTTCGAAGCTGACGACGGAAGAGACCAATCTGAATACGCAGATTGCGGCACAGGACGCGATTATTAATGATACAACGATCACCGACCCGAATGTAAAGTCAGCAGCGCAAACAAAGAAAGCACAGCTTGAGGGTCAGCTCGCGGGCGTGGTCGCAAAAAAACAGGAGCTGCAAAACCAGATGGCGGAAAACAAGCGCAACGCCGATATCTGGACCGCACAGTATGAGCAGCAGAAGGCGGCGCTGGAGCTGGAATACAACACGAAGCGCCTGGAGCTGGAGGCCAGAAAGGCGCAGACCGCGGTTTCCGTGGAAACGGCAAAGACCACCAGGGAGGCGGCGATCGGCAACATCCAGTCGGAGCTGACGCTCTCCGGTAAATACGAAAGCCTTTCCCTGGCGGTGGAAAAGGTGGCAAAGCTGCAGGAGCAGAGTCTCGGAAGCGAAGTGAAATCCCCCGTGGACGGGCGCGTCACCAGCATCAACTACGCCGCCGGACAGACGATGCAGGCGAATGAGACTGCCGCCGTCATCCAGGTCAAGGGCAAGGCCATGACGATGAAATTCACCGTGACGGCGGAGCAGGCAAGGAGCTTAAAGCAGGGAGATGTCGTGGACCCGCAGGATGCCTGGCGTTACTCCGAATTCAAGGCGCAGATCACCGCCATCCGTCCGGACCCGGAGGATCCCGGCAACCGCAGGCAGGTGACGATTTCCATTGATTCCCCGGAGGTGCAGACGGGACAGACCGTGAACATCCGCATCGGGGAGTCACAGAAAAACTATGAAATGACCGTGCCGAACTCCGCGATCAAGGAGGACAACAACGGAAAGTTCGTGCTGATCGTGCAGCAGAAGTCCTCGCCTTTGCGCAACCGCTACATCGCGCGGCGCGTGGACGTGGAGGTGCTGGCCTCAGATGACACCACCACCGCGATCAACGCCGCGATCGAGGGCTATGAATACGTGATCACGACCGCAAACGCGAATATCGAGCCGGGACAGGAAGTGAGGCTCGCGGAGACGGGGTATTGATGAAGAAGGATTTCTTCAAAAAAATAAAGCTTCCGAAGCCGGACAAGCGGATGAAGCGCAGACTGCTGATAATCGCAATCTGTGGTATACTGTTTGTCGGCCTGACCGTATTCCGCGCAAGGAGTGTTTCCGCGCTTCCGGATGTCGCCGGCGCGAGGCGCTTTGCGCCGGAGGGCGGCTACGCGCAGATCGGCTGCTACTTTGCCGATCAGGTCACGGTGGAGCCGGAGCGGTATAAGGAATTTACCTACCGCATGGAGAGCGCCCTGACAACAAATGCGATCGAGGCGGATGCGGACAGCAAGGGGCGTCTTTTTCTGGACTGTTATTCCTGTGACGGCAGCGTGACGATCGTCCATGACAAAAAGGTCGCGGAGGCAAAGGCCATCGGAACGGGCGGGGATTTCTTTTACCTGCATCCGGTGGAGCTCAAAAGCGGCATGTACTACATGGCGGACGCGCTGATGCAGGATCAGATCCTCATCGATGAGACGCTGGCCTGGCAGCTCTTCGGCGGCTCCGATATCGCGGGACAGACGGTGCAGATCGGCGGCACGTCCTTCCGCATCAGCGGCGTGGTGAAGACCGCGGACGGCAGGATGCGGGAAGCGGCGGGCGCGGACGGCGCGCTGATGTATCTGCCCGCTTCCGCCTTAAAGGAATACGGAAAACTCCGCCATGATCTGGACCGGATGAGCTCCTATGAGCTGATTCTGCCGGATCCGGTGTCGGGCTTTGCGGAAAAGCTCGTCCGCGATACACTGGGCTTTGACGCGGACAGCATGGAGGTTGTGGACCAGACGAAACGCTTCCGCACCTTTCCGCTGCTTTCGGTGTGGAAGGATTTCGGCACGCGTTCCATGACGGGAAATGCCATCAGCTACCCCTACTGGGAGAACCTGGCGCGCGGCACGGAGGATGTGCTGGCACCGGTCGTGATTCTGCAGGCGCTGTGCATCCTGATTCCCGTGATCCTCATCATCTGGGAGATCGTTTACCGCTACCGCCGCAAAGAATGGACGGCGCACGGCTTATGGACACGCTTCAGCGACAGGGTGTATGAGATGCGTGCAAAAACATATACACAGCAGCGCAAAAGGAAGCGCCTGTGACTTCGGGAGAGAATATGAAAAAGAAGATTCGGAAGATCGTATGGTTCGGCATGATGATTTCGCTCATTTCCTGCGGCGGGGGAGGTGCGGGCACCTCCGGAACGTCCGGCACGGAAGGAGATAACGTACCGCCCGTGACGGAGGAGGTGACGGGCGGCATTGACAAAAACAGGGTTTACCGCGAAGAAGAGCTGAAACTGGAAGGACTGGAGTTTCCCGCAGAGGACCTCTCCGGTCGTTTGTATTTTATTGACGGAGAGGTGCGCGCCTTCGGCATGCATTATGACTTCACCCTGCCGGAGGAGGAGGGCGAAGAAGGCGGGGAGACGGACACGGCGCCCGCACCCGAACCGCGGGAGGAAGACGAGTCGCAGATGCATGCGGCCGGCGGCGACGCATCGTCCGGTACGGGCGAAACGGACGAACCGCAGATGCATACCGCGGGCGGCGAAAAAAGCGACACGGGGGAAGAGACCCCCGCGGAGCCCGAGGAGCCGGAGATGTACCCCGGCATGGTGGAGGGGATGACAAACACCACCACGGTGTTCACCCTGCGCTTTGCGCCGGATGCCGCACGGGCGGAAACGATTGTCCTGGACCGCATTACGGAGGGCGGGATCTGGTACGGCTCCATGGTGCCGGGCGAAGACGGCAGCACCTATGCGCTGAAGACGATCGCCGCGGGGGATCTCATGCCCGCTGCGCCCGCGCCGTTTCAGTTGCAGGAAGCCACGGAGGAAGAGGAAAATGCGGAGGACGGCACGGAGGAGGACCGCGTCATCACGGACACGCTTTCGCCGGACAGTGATGTCACGCAGGGCGAACGCTACCTTCTCGTCAAGTTCGACGCGAAGGGAAAGGTCGTCTGGGAAACGGAGCTGCAGGATGAGGACGCGGAGTGGTACAGCGTCGGCGCCATCCTTTATGTCGGCGGACACGGCGTTTATGTGAGCGATACGCGCGGTGTATCCCTTTACACGGGAGAGGACGGCAGGTTCATCGAAACGGTGTATGCATCCGAAGAGTGGACGGACATGGTCATGAGCGGAGACGGCCGCGTCTATGTGCGCGCATATCAGGACGACACGGAGCATCTGATCCGCGTGGACCGGAATGCCGGGGATAATCCGGAGGACATCGCGGTTGCGCCCGCGATCAGCAGTATCTTTAACCTGTATAACCTGCAGCCCGCTTTTGACGGCAACTTTCTGCTCTCCGACAACACCGGCGTCTATACCTGGGATCTGAAGTCGGAGGAACCGGAGCAGCTCTTCGGTTTTATTGATTCGGACTTGAACATTGATTCCCTGGAGTCCATGGTGCAGGTCAGCGAAGAGGAGCTGATCGCGTTTTACTACGCGGGGGAAGACGGGGGCAACAGCTACCGCCTGGCCAGGCTGAAGAAGGTGCCGCCCGGGGAGGTGCCGGACAAGCAGGTGCTGACGCTCGGCTGCTTCTGGCTGGATTCCGAGGTCCGCAGCGCGGTCTTCGCATTCAACAAAGAAAACCGCGACTGCCGCATACAGGTGAAGGAATACTCCCGGGAGGCGTCGGACGGCAGCTATGACCAGGCGCTGGTTCAGATGAATGCGGACATCGTTTCAGGAGAAGCGCCGGATATCATGATCCTTGCGGATGAGGCGCAGATCGAATCCTATGAAGCGAAGGGCGTCTTTGAACCGCTGGATGCCTATATCGAAAACGATCCGGACATTGAGATGAAGGATTACATGACCAATGTCTTCGATGCTTACCGTTACAAGGGAGAGATGTATCTCCTGGTGCCGGCGTTCACGCTGCGCACCTACGCCATGAAGCAGTCGGACGCGGAGAGCGTGACGGGCTGGACCTTCCGGGAGATGGAGCGGATCGCGCAGGAACGCGGGATCCCCGCGCAGACGATGTTCGGCTATCCGATCACCAACATGAACCTCGTCTTCCAGGCGCTCGTTTTCGACGGCGCAAGCTATATCGACTGGAATGAGCAGAAGGCAAAGTTTGATTCGCAGCAGTTCATCGATCTGCTGGATGTCGCAAAGAAATTCCCCTCGGAGGAGGAGATCGACGACAGCTGGTGGGATCAGGACCAGGACGCGCTTTACCGGAACGGGCAGGCGCTGATCGCCCAGACCTTCATGGGGAGCTTCAAGGCCTATACCCAGTTAAAGTACGGCACCTTCGGCGAGGAGGTGGCCTTTGTCGGCTTCCCGCGCGAGGAGGGAGAGGGCGGCCACACGATCATGGCGACCGCACGCATCGCGATGAATGCCGAAAGCGAAAACAAGGACGGCTGCTGGGCCTTCATGCGCACCTTCCTGATGGACGAATACCAGGAACGCTTTATCAGCGGCTGGGCCTTCCCCGTTTCCAAAAGCAAGCTGCAGGAGAAGGCGGACAAATCCATGGAGCGGGATTCCTATGTGGATGCCCTGACCGGAGAGACCGTGTATTTTGACGAGACCTATTACGTCGGCGGTGAGGAAATCACGATCCCGCCCCTGACAAAGGAAGAGGCGGATATGCTGATGGATTTTCTGGAGGGTGTCGATGTTGCCTACAGCTACAACGAAACGATCATGAACATCGTGCAGGAGGAGGTCAAGCCCTTCTTCGCGGGACAAAAAAGCGCGCAGGAGTGCGCGCGCATTTTGCAAAGCAGACTGCAGCTGTATATGGATGAGAACAGTTAAGAGGTCTTGCGGAATACGGATTCCAGCACGTGATAGGTGTTCCGGTAGTTTTGTTCTCTTGTGACCTGCAACAGCGCCCTGATGTCCTTCTGGACCTCGGGGCGTTCCATTAATTCCACCATGTACGGCGCGTAGCGCGTGCCGCTCTCCGCGCGCATCTCCTCCAGGAACTGATCCAGGGTCTTTGCCTTTTTGTAGCTGCGACCGACGGTGTCCGTCGCGGCGTCCAGGCAGTCCGCGCAGGTGAGGATGGCGATCAGCGTCTTGTAGGGGGATTTGTCGATATCGAAATTTTCCGGGTACCCGCCCTGCCCGTTGAAGAAGCGGTGGTGTCCGCGCGCCATGTCCGCATAAGGACGCAGATGATTGAAGCGCTCCAAAAGGTCCGCGCCGAAGGCCGGGTGCGTGCGGATGATGTCAAATTCCTGCGAGAAGAGATCCCGCTCGTAGGTCAGGATGTGTTCGATGATGAAGAGCTTGCCGATGTCATGCATCAGCGCCGCGTGATAAACAAAGCTGCGCAGCTCCGCGGATTTCTGCCGTACCTGCGCCTCCGTGCTGCAGCCGGTGCAGTCGAAGAAGAGCTCCGGATGCAACCGCACGAGATGCGTCGTCAGGCAGGCGCTGAAGTCCGCCACGTTGAGCGTATGCACATAGGTCTGCGGATGAAGCGCCGCCATGATCTCCAGGCACAGCGTTTCAAAATCCGGACCCTCCGGTACCTCAATGAAGTGCTGCATGATGTCCGCAAGGAAGGTCAGGATAAAGGTGAGCGATCCCTGCTTGGGCATGCGGTGCAGGTAGGCGATCATCTGCGTGTAAAACGAGGCCAGCGCCGTCTCCTCCGCAGCCTTCAGACGTTTTTTGTTAAGGACGATGAGGTATTCCAGCGGCACGAAGAAATGAATCATCGTGGAGTGGAAGGAAAAGTCCTGCGGGTCCGCGGTGGCGCTGATCGCGAGCAGGCGGGTCTTGTATTCTTCGACGGAGATTTCCTTTGCGTAATACTGCGCACGCACGCAAAGCAGATCGATCGTGCTGCGGGCGCCGTAAGCGGACAGCGTCCGTTCCTCCCGCGTAAAGAGACGTTCCAGCGCCTTTGCGCAGTCACAGATGCGCTGCAGCTGCGTGTCGCCAAAGCCGCGGACATTGCCGAAGGCATTGAGGGAGCAGATGTATTCCAGCGTACGGAAGTTGTGATAGGTCCAGTCATAGGTCGGCGCGTGCTGCCGGTAGAAGGGATTTTCGGAAAGGGACAGCGCCCGCTCCAAAACCGCGAGATCCTCCGCGTTGATCTTCTCATCTCCGTAGGCATCCCCGCGTTCAAAGAGCGTGCAGATATAACGCGCGTTGATCAGCACGATCTCCTTGGTTTCGTCATCCGGAAGTTGCTCAAAGCGCTCCGGCTCCAGCCAGGTGAGAATCCGCCTTGCGGCCTCCAGACCGATGTCGCGGTATTCATAGCAGATCGTGTAGGTCGGCGCGAGCCGGCAGGTCATGTGCATCATAGTATAAGAGGAGATTACGAGATCGTCCAGCGCACGGATGATGAGCGCAAGATCCTGCTTTTGCTCCGCATCCTTCAGGAGGCGCTTCGACTGCAGGTAAACGATCGGCAGATCCAGGTTTTCCATGCTGTAGGCGTCAATCAGCATGCCGGAGAAGGCACGCATGGCTTCGATGCTCTCCGGGGACAGCGGATCCTCGGATTGCAGCATCGGGTAGTAGAAGCTCTGCAGGATATCCCGGTTCAGCCGTGCCAGCTCACCGATCCTGGCAAAGTTCGAGACCAGCGTCTCCCGGTAGCGTTCCGCGTCGTCCAGCTCGCTTAATTGCGGCGAAGACAGCTCGCGGATGCGGCTGGTCAGTTCCGTATAACGTTGTAACTGGTTTTTTCCGTAAAGATCCATATTCCCCACCCCCATGCACAGACCGGATGTCTGACAGGACACCTATAATGTAACTGTTGTCAGACTATTTGTCAAGGAGGAAAGCGCGCTTTTCAGGAATGGTTCTCAGGAGAGCTTTCGCGCATCCCAGGCGGAGAGAGCCTCCGCTTTGACGGACTCGAAATCCAGGCCGCCTTCGGCGGCCACGGCAGCGGCGATTGCCCCCACCACGAGGGGGCAATCGACCATCTGCACGCTGTCATCAGCGATGTCTTCCAATACCATTTCGGTTGTCATCACGGCACTGCCCACATCCATCAGCACGAGGACGCCCTCGCCCTGATTGACGCTTTCCACGGCGGCCTTGATCTTCTCAAAGCTCGTCCCGAAGGAGCCGTCCTCCATGCCGCCGGCAGCGACAAGCGGTGCTTCGGCCGCCATCACGCGGCAGAATTCCAGGACGCCCTCCGCGAGGGTCTTGCTATGGGAAACGATAACGACACCTACCATTTTTGACACCTCATCCGGCAGCTACGCTACCGCCTTCCGCTCAAAGGGAAGGATTTTTACACTGTATTTGCCACCGTCTCCAGAATCACCGTAAACGAGCTCGCGCCGGGATCCTGATGCCCGATGGAGCGCTCTCCGAGATAGGAAGCGCGTCCCTTTGTCGCGATGATGGTTTTGGTGTATTCGACGCCTTCCTTCGCGGCCTTGAGACCGGCTTCGAGCATGGCCTTCGCGTCCGCCGTGCCCGCCTCCCGCATTGCATCAAGTGCGGGGATCATGGCGTCCAGCATCGTCTTCTCGCCCTTTTCGGCCTTGCCGCGCAGCTGCACGCCACCGATGCCGGCCTCCAGCATGGCGATGAAATCCTCCGCCGTCACCTCCTCCTTTTCCTTTACGGCATCGCCGGCCTTCATGAAGGCCGTGCCGTAGAGGGGGCCGGAGGCGCCGCCGACGGTGGAGACCAGGGTCATGCCGACCTTTTTTAAGATCGCGCCGATGTCCTTATCCGCGACAGCGGGCAGCTCCTCCTCCACCTTTTTAAAGCCGCGGGCTAAGTTGATGCCGTGGTCGCCGTCGCCGATCGCGTTGTCCAGATCCGTCAGGAACTGCGCGTTTTCGCCGATCGCAGCGGAGACTTTGTGAATGATGTCAATGACCTGTGTTTTTGTTGCCATCTTACACCACCTTGAATCCGGGCGTATCCGCCTTTGCGTCGAGGAGCGCCTTCAGCTCGTCATCCAGCTTTAAGAGCGAGATCGAGAAGCCCTCCATTTCCAGCGAGGTCATGTACTCGCCGACGAAGGTCTTATAGACCGTGATGCCCTTTTCCTTCAGCACATCCGCCACATGGTTGTTGACGACGAAGAGCTCCATCAGGGGCGTTGCGCCGCAGCCGTTGATCATGACGGCCACCTCCGAACCCGTGAAGTCAAGGTCCGCAAGGATCTTGGTCATCAGCTGGTCCACGATCTGATCCGCCTCCTGCATTTTTTCGCGGTGCGTGCCGGGCTCGCCGTGGATGCCGATGCCGATCTCCATCTCATCCTCGCCGATCTCAAAGCCGGGCTTGCCGGCCGCGGGCACCGTGCAGGGCGTGATCGCCATGCTCATGGAGCGGACGTTTTCGCAGACCTTTTCGGCGACGGCCTTCACCTCCGCGAGGGAAGCGCCTTCCTCCGCCTTTGCGCCCGCGATCTTGTGCACGAAGACTGTGCCGGCCACGCCGCGGCGTCCCACGGTATAAAGGGAACCGTCCACCGCAACGTCATCGGCCACGACCACCTGATCCACCTCAATGCCTTCGTCACGCGCCATGTCACCGGCCATCTCGAAGTTCATGACGTCGCCGGTGTAATTCTTGATGACCATAAGGACACCCTTGCCCGCATCGATCTCCTTGATTCCCGCGAGGATCGGGTCCGGCGTGGGAGAGGTGAAGACCGCGCCCGCGACCGCCGCATCCAGCATGCCCTCGCCGACGTAACCGCCGTGCGCGGGTTCATGGCCGGAGCCGCCGCCGGAAATCAGCGCGACCTTGCCTTCCTTTTTCTTTGCCCTTGCGACGGTGTGCGTGTCACCGACGCGCTTTACATACTGCGGATAAGCCTTGCACAGCCCCTCGATCATCTGCTCCTCTACCTGATCGACCGCGTTGATGATTTTCTTCATTTCTGTACCCCTCCTTATGCTATGTTCCGCGTCGCCACAACATCCACTCCTGTCCCGGCAACGTCCTTGATCACCACATCACCGATCTTCACCGGCGCCTTCGCGTGCGCGTGATTGATCACCTCCATCACCGCAAAGATCGAAGACTTCGGAATATCCGAAGCGGTCTTCACCGGAAGACGCGTAAAGTCCGATCCCTCGATCATCACCGTCGAGGTGACGATGCGCGTCGGATTCGTGACCTCCTTGCGCGCGTAGGTATCGCCGATCTTGCAGGTGTTGCCGGTAACATTCAGGATTTCACCGTTCTCCATTTCGACCGTCACGAGACAACCCATGGGGCAGCCGATACAGGTCAGTTCTCTTTTTTCCATGATGCCGCCCTCCTTATTCCGTCTCCACGGTGACCGTGATTTCCTTCAGTCCCGTGTGCGCAGTCAGCTGTTCCTTTTTCAAAATGACCTGTTCCATTTCGCCCGGCGCGATGATGCGTTTCTTCTGATGCGTCACGCGCTCGCCGTCCAGGTACACGCTGACGAAGGCATCCTTATACACAGCGCCCACACGGAAGCGGACGGTCAGCAGATCACCGAGGCGGTCAAGGGAAACAGTCGTCGGCACCGTATAGCGCGCACCGCCCGTCGCCTTCACCCTGATCTCCTCCGCGGAAGCGGCCTCGCGTCCCGCCTTGACGTAGGCCGCGGCGTGTTCGCCGGCCTTGGCCGCCTCCTCCGAAACATAGTCCACGAGGTCATGCACATGCAGCACGTTGCCGCAGGCGAAGACGCCCTCGATGCTGGTCTCGAAGGACTCGTTGACGAAGGGACCGTTCGTGACGGGATTCATATCGACCCCGGCACTGCGCGAGAGCTCGTTTTCCGGAATCAAACCCGTGGAGAGCATCAGCGTATCGCAGCTGTAGAATTTCTCTGTGCCGGGTACCGGTTTGCTGCGTTCATCCACCTCCGCGATCGTGACGCCCTCCACGCGTTCTTTGCCCTTGATGTCCACAACGGTGTGGGAGAGCAGGAGCGGGATGCCGTAATCATCCAGGCACTGCACGATGTTGCGCTTCAGGCCGCCCGAATAGGGCATGAGCTCCGCAACGCATTGCACCTTTGCACCCTCAAAGGTCATGCGGCGCGCCATGATGAGGCCGATGTCGCCACTGCCTAAGATCACGATTTCCTTGCCGGGCATGAAGCCCTCGATGTTGACGAGGCGCTGCGCGGTGCCGGCCGAATAAATCCCAGCGGGACGGTAGCCCGGGATGTTGAGCGCGCCGCGCGGACGCTCCCTGCAGCCCATGGCGAGGATCACGGCCTTTGCGGGGATTTGGAACATCCCGTCCTCCCGGTTCATGGCCGTGACGGTTTTGTCCGCCGCGATATCCATGACCATCGTGTTGAGCTTGTAATCAATCTGCAGCTCCTTCACCTGATCGATGAAACGCGAGGCGTATTCCGGTCCGGTCAGCTCCTCCTTGAAGGTGTGCAGACCGAAGCCGTTGTGAATGCACTGGTTCAAAATACCGCCGAGCTCATGATCCCGCTCTAAGATCAGGATGGAATCATTCCCGGCTTTCTTTGCGGCAACCGCGGCCGCGAGTCCGGCGGGGCCTCCGCCGACAATCACGATGTCATAGGATTTCATGCGGTGTGCCCTCCTTCCTCTTTTGTGCGGTAAAAGACCATGTTACTCTTGCCGCCGGTCTTTGTGATTTCCTCCATCGGAAGATTCAGCTCACGCTGCAGGATCTCCATGACGCGCGGAGAGCAGAAGCCCGCCTGGCAGCGGCCCATGCCGGCGCGCGTGCGGCGCTTGACGCCGTCCAGGGAGCGTGCGCCTAAGGGTCTGTGGATCGCGTCCAGGATTTCTCCCTCGGTGACGGATTCGCAGCGGCAGATGATCGTGCCGAAGGCAGGATTTTCCCTGATGAGCTTGTTGCGCTCTTCGAGAGACAAGCCCTCCGTGCTGATCACGTCCTTGCGCGTGCCCTTCCAGTCCTTCTTTTCCGTAAGATTCATCTTGTCGCGCAGCATTCCGCCGATGTATTCGCCGATGGCGGGGCAGGAGGTCAGGCCCGGCGATTCGATGCCCGCACAGTCGATGAAGTGCGGCGCGTCCTCCACTTCGCCGAGGATGAATTCATGCCCGTCCTCATGCGCGCGTAAGCCCGCAAAGGAGGTGATCACCTTGCGGATGGGCAAGTCTTTGACATACATGCCGCCCTTTTCGATGAGCTGCGCGATGCCCTCGGCGGTGGTGGCGGTGCCTTCCTTGTCATCGATATCAATGGCGGTGGGACCGACAAAGAGATTGCCGTGGATCGTCGGCGCCACCAGGATGCCCTTGCCCATCTTCGAAGGCTGCGGGAAGATCGTCTTGTCGACGAGATCCCCGGTTTCCTTATCCAGAATGCAGTAATCGCCCCTGCGCGGGGTGATGTGAATTTTCTTTTCGCTGACCATGTTGTGGAAGAAATCCGCGTAAAGACCCGCGGCGTTCACCACATAGCGTGTGACATATTCGCCGTTGTTCGTCCGGATGTGCCAAAGCCCCTCCTCATCCCGCGAAAGATGCTCCGCCCTGGTGTTGAAGCGGAATTCCACGCCGTTTACAAAGGCGTTTTCCGCAAGCGCGATATTCAGCTTGAAGGGACAGATGATGCCGCCGGTCGGGGCGTAGAGTGCGCCCTCCGCGTTGTCGGAAAGATTCGGCTCCATTTCCAGAAGCTCTTCTTTGGAAAGAATCCGTAAATCCGGAACGCCGTTTTTGACGCCGCGGTCATAGAGCTCCTGCAGGCCGTCCAGCTCTTCCTTGTGAATGCAGACGACAAGGGAGCCATTGCGCCGGAAGGGGATGTCCAGATCCTTTGCGAGATCCTCCATCAGTTCGTTGCCGCGGACGTTGAAGCGTGCCATGAGCGAGCCCTCCGCGGCGTCAAAGCCTGCATGGACGATGGCCGAATTGGCCTTGGAGGTTCCGCAGCAGACATCCTCCTCACGCTCGAGCACGCAGATCCGCGCGTCGTAGCGGGAGAGTTCCCTTGCGACGGCCGCGCCCGTGACGCCTGCGCCGATGATGATAATATCATACATACGTTATTTCTCCTTGCGTAAAGGGGGACCGGCAAAATGAAACCTCTATCCGATGTTTTATCCGCCGGCCCCCCGGTTGCCTGTAAAGAAGTTATTCAGTTGTCCGGATTCCCCGGTACGCTTCCTTATGCTGCGAAGATCGCCATGTAGGCGAGGGAAGCGCAGATACCGCCGCAGATCGGTGCAATGAGCGGAATCCAGCCGTAGCCCCAGTCAGGGTTCTTGCTGCCCTTGTTCGGTCCGATGAGCTGATAGGCAAGGCGCGGTGCGGAATCTCTGGCCGCGTTCATGGCATAGCCCGTCAGGCCGCCGAAGGACGCGCCCATGGAAACGATGACGCCGTAGACCAGCACCCAGCTGACGGCGGAATCACCGGCGTTGCCCGGGATCGCGGCCAGCGTGAAGACCAGCATGAAGGTGGCGACGAACTCCGAAAGGAAGTTGAGGCCCTGGTTGCGGATGGACGGTCCCGTGCAGAAGCAGCCGCGGATGACATCGTCTTCGTCCGTTGCCTTGATGTGGTCATGATACAGAATCATCAGGACGACTGCGCCGCAGAAGCCGCCGAGCAGCTGTGCGATGATGTAGCCGGGTACCATGTTCCAGTCAAAGCCGCCGCGGACGGCCGCGCCGATCGTCACGGCAGGGTTAAAGTGGGAACCCGAAGCCGCGCCGAAGGTGTAGGCCGGCACCATAACGGCCATACCCCAGCCGATCAGGATGTGAACGGAGTTGCCGCCCTTCATGCCTGACTTGTTGAGGGAGACGTTACAGCATACGCCGTCACCCAGAAGTACCAGAAACAGTGTCCCTACAAATTCCGCAATATAAGCTGTCATAACTATCCTCCTTATACTTTAAAAACATACACCCAACAATACTTTTTTTGTGTTACTCTTTTGCCCATCCGAAGCTGCACTTGACTGCCTTGTCCCATCCGGCGAGCGCTTCTTTTCTCTTGTCCTCAGCCATGGCGGGATCGAAGGTCTTGTCGATCGCCCAGTTCTTGATGACGTCTTCTTTGCTCTTCCAGAAGCCGACCGCAAGGCCTGCGAAGTAGGCAGCGCCCATGGCCGTCGTCTCGACGCACTGCGGACGCTTGACCGGTGCTGCAATGATGTCGGACTGGAACTGCATTAAGAAGTCATTCTTGCAGGCGCCGCCGTCCACCTTTAAGGCGGAGAGGTGAATGCCGGAATCCGCTTCCATTGCGCGGAGCACGTCCGCCGTCTGATAGGCAAGGGATTCGAGTGTCGCACGGATCAGGTGATTGCGGGAGACGCCGCGCGTCAGGCCCACGATCGTGCCGCGTGCGTACTGATCCCAGTACGGAGCGCCGAGGCCCGCGAAGGCCGGAACCACATAACAGCCTGCCGTGTCATCGACCGCTTTCGCAGCCGCTTCGGAATCCGGGGAGGTATCGATGAGCTTCAACTCATCACGCAGCCACTGGATCGCGGCACCCGCGATGAAGATGGAGCCTTCGAGTGCGTATTCGACCTTGCCGTCCACGCCCCAGGCGATCGTGGTGACCAGACCGTTCTTGGAGTAGATCGGTTTCTCGCCGATGTTCATCAGCATGAAGCAGCCCGTTCCATAGGTGTTCTTCGCTTCGCCCTGGGTAAAGCAGGTCTGGCCGAAGAGCGCGCACTGCTGGTCACCGCCGGCACCCGCGATCGGGATGGAGCCGCCGAAGAATTCGCCGTCGCAGTCGCCGTAGTTGCAGCTTGACGGTTTCACTTCCGGAAGCATGGAGGCCGGAATGTTCAGCTCCTTCAGAATCTCTTCATCCCACTTCAGATCGACGATGTTGAAGGCCATCGTGCGGGATGCGTTGGAATAATCCGTGACATGGACGCGGCCCTTCGTCAGCTTCCAGATGAGCCAGGTGTCCACCGTGCCGAAGAGGAGATCGCCCGCTTCCGCCTTGGCGCGCGCGCCTTCGACGTTTTCCAGGATCCAGTGAATCTTGGAGCCGGAGAAATAAGCGTCAATGACAAGGCCGGTCTTTTCGCGGATCTTGTCCGTCAGGCCCTTTTCCTTTAAGGAATCGCAGTACTCGGAGGTACGGCGGCACTGCCACACGATCGCGTTGTAAACGGGTTTGCCTGTGTTCTTGTCCCACACGATGGTGGTTTCGCGCTGGTTGGTGATGCCGATCGCGGCGATGTCCTCCGCCGTGGCGTCGATCTTTTTCATCGCCTCCTGGGCGACCGCGAGCTGCGTGGACCAGATTTCCTCCGCATCATGCTCCACCCAGCCGGGCTTCGGGTAGATCTGCGTGAATTCCTTCTGCGCAACGGAGCACATTTCCCCCTTCTCATTGAAGAGGATGCACCTGTTGCTGGTCGTGCCCGCATCCAAAGCCATTACATACTTTGCCATATACTCCCTCCTTATTTCAGATGGTTTGCCGCGTGAACACGCGGCGGGACTATGTTACCGAATTGATTGTATAATATGCACGCAAAAAGCGCAACAGATGTTTTCAGATTCGGCATATTGCACAAAAAATAAGCGTGATCAAAGCGGCAAAAATGATCTTTTTGTTTCTCCGGAAATTATTTTGTGGTATAATCAAAAAGCCTATGGACTTCACAAGACGCGGGATCCGCAAACAGGAAAAAGCCCTGCTGGGTCATACGGAGAAGCTGTATCACAAGATCACCGTGCTGGTGTTTCATGTGGTGATTATCGCCGCCGTGGCCGCGATCGCGATCGGACTTGCGGTCGGGATCGGCGCGTTCCGGGGGGTGCTGTCTTCGGCGCCGGACATCTCCGGCATCACCGTGACACCGCGCGGCTACTCCACCTTCGTCTATGATGCGGACGGCAACCAGATCGCGAAGCTTGTGTCGCAGGATTCCAACCGTATCCCCGTGACATGGGACATGATTCCGAAAAATCTAAAGAACGCCTTCGTCGCCATCGAGGACGAGCGCTTCTACACACACAACGGCATTGATATCTACGGTATCATCCGTGCGGGCTTCGAGGGCATCACCAGCGGGGACTTCTCGCAGGGCGCCTCCACCATCACCCAGCAGCTCTTAAAGAACAATGTCTTCACCGACTGGATCGGGCAGACGGGCTTTGCCAAGTGGAAGCGGAAGTTCCAGGAGCAGTTCCTTGCGATTGAGCTGGAAAAGCACATGACAAAGGATGACATCCTGCTCAATTACATGAATACGATCAACCTCGGGCAGAACACGCTGGGCGTGCAGGCCGCGTCGCTCCGGTATTTCGGCAAATCCGTTTCGGAGCTCTCGCTTTCGGAGAGTGCCTGTATCGCCGGCATCACGCAGAATCCCTCCGGCTACAATCCGATCTCTTATCCGGAGGAAAACGAAAAGCGTCGCGGGCGTGTCCTCGGGAACATGAAGGAACAGGGCATGATCACGCAGGAAGAGTATGACCAGGCCATGGCGGATGATGTGTATTCCCGCATCCAGCTGGTGAACGCGGAGCAGGAGGGCACGGATGTCACGAGCTATTTCGTGGACGCACTGACCGTTCAGTTAAAGGAGGACCTGATGGATCTCGGCTACAATGAGACACAGGCCTTCACGCTGATGTATTCCAGCGGACTCAAGATCTATTCGACGCAGGATCCGAGGATCCAGCGGATCGCGGATGAGATCGTGGCGGATCCGGAAAACTATCCGCCCTACACACTGGTCCTTTTGTCCTATGCGCTGACGATCGAAAAGGCGGACGGCACGCTGGAGAATCACTCCCAGGAAATGCTGGAGACCTATTTCAAACAGTTCAATGTGAATTATAACCGCCTGTATAATACGGAAGAGGACGCCTATGCCGCGGTGGAAGAGTATAAGGCGGCCGTGCTGCAGGAGGGCGACAAGGTTTTTGACGAGCGGATTTCTTTGACGCTGCAGCCGCAGACCTCCGTGGTCATTGCCGATCAGTCAAACGGTCATGTCGTGGCGATGGTCGGCGGACGCGGCCCCAAGGAAGCGTCCCGTACCCTGAACCGTGCATCGGACACGACGCGTCAGCCCGGCTCCACCTTCAAGGTTGTCAGTACCTATGCGCCGGCGCTGGATGATTACGGCATGAGCCTCGCCACAACGATTAACGACGCGCCCTTCGCCTATGACAACGGACGCCTGGTGCGCAACTGGTGGGGACAGGAATACCGCGGCATGTACTCCCTGCGCAACGCGATCAAAGACTCCGCGAACGTTGTCACCGTAAAGACCTTAACCTGGATCACGCCGCAGCTCGGCTACGAATACCTGCAGCGCTTCGGCTTTACGACGCTGGTCGAATCCATGCGCGTCGGGGATGAGATTTATTCCGACATCACCCAGTCCATGGCGCTCGGCGGCATCACGCAGGGTGTCAAAAACGTGGAGCTCAACGCGGCCTACGCGGCCATCGCCAACGGCGGCGTTTATGTGAAGCCGACCTATTACACCCATGTCACGGACAACCAGGGCAATATCCTGATTGATTACAGAGAACCCGAAAACCGGATTACACGCCGGGTGTTAAAGGAAACAACGGCCTATCTTCTGACGAGCGCCATGAAGGATGTCGTGAGCTGGGGCAACGGCGCCAATGCCAACTTCGGCACGACGGCGGTGGCGGGGAAAACGGGTACCACCTCCGATGACCGTGACAGCTGGTTCTCCGGCTACACAAGATATTACACCTGCACCGTGTGGGTGGGCTATGATAATAACGAGGTACTGCCGAATACCCAGATGGCGACAAGGCTCTGGGGCAAGATCATGGGACAGGTGCATGAAGGGAAGGAGTACCTGGATTTCATTCCGCCGGCGGAGGGCCTGACCTCGGCCGCGGTCTGCAGCGAATCCGGCAAGCTGCCGGTGGCGGGCATGTGTGACGGCCATGTTCATACGGAGCTCTTTGAGGTCGGCACGGTGCCGACGGCCACCTGTGACCAGCATTTCAAGGGCAACATCTGCCGCGCCACAAAGCTCCAGGCCAATACGCACTGCCCGTTCGCGGTGGAGGAGGTGAGCGTCCTGCCGCCGATCGAACCGGATCATGTGGCGAGAGGCTCACAGGCCGGCAACCGCACGGAGGTGGCGGGCGCGGAGACGGAAGTCGTCGTGGATGAAAACGGACAGCAGCAGGTGGTGCGCAAGAAGTGCAACCATGATGCCGTGTTCTGGACGCTGCCGGAAAGCCCACAGACTCTGTACCAGCAGTCCTACAATTATTTCAAGGAGGCCGGCGCCGATGACGAGACGGCGCGCAACCAGGCCCAGCACTTTGCGGCGCTTGCCTTCCAGCGCTTTGCGGAAAACGGTTCCGTCTTCAATTTGTTCCGGGATACGGGAGCGCAGCCGGATCCGAACGCGCAGCCCGTACCGGATCCCAATGCACAGCCGGATCCGAACGCACAGCCTGCGCCTGATCCGACTCCGCAGCCGGAAGCCGGCGGGGACGGGGGCTGAGCGGCCGCGTGGCAGCAGGAGTCCCGCGGAACGGATGGCGGGAGGCTTCTTCAGTTGTAACGGGGGTCACTCAGAGAGATATCGATATTTCCACTACAAATATTCGTTAAATCGTTTATGAGAGCATCGGCGTGCGCGACGGGGACAAAGACCGTAAAGCGCACGTCGTTTTCGTATACGGGTGTTTCCATGGCAAAGCCTGTTTTGCGCAGGGCGCGTTCCACCGCGCCGGAGAGGGAATAGGAGACCGTGGCGGTGATGTCCTGACCGAAGGTGTGCGTGTCGATTTGCGCTGCGGAAAGCGCTGCCTGCGCGGCCTGCGTGTAGGCCCTGGTGAGGCCGCCCGTGCCGAGAAGCGTGCCGCCGAAATAGCGTGTCACGACAATCAGTGTGTTCGTCAGGCCCGCGCCCGTGAGCACGGCAAGAATCGGCTTTCCGGCCGTCCCCTGCGGCTCGCCGTCATCGGAGGAACGCAGGAGCTCCCCGCGCGTGCCGCAGATAAAGGCGGAGCAGTGATGCCTTGCGTCATAGTATTGCTTCTTCACGGCGGCGATGTGCGAAAGCGCCTCCTCCTCCGTGGCAGCAGGAAAAATCTCACCGATGAAACGGGATTTTTTTTCGATGATCTCCGCGGCGGCCTTTGCATGCACGCTGCGGTAGGATGCGGGAAGACGGTTTTCTTCCATTCCTGTTCTCCATGCGGCATGTTTGCTGTCTGTCAGGGGCGGATTCGTTCTGTCCGTCATGGGCGGATTCGTTGACAAAGCAGGTGCCGTCTGATAGAATGGTTGACGTGGTTTTTCTATTATACTATATGTCACCTGTCGTTCGCCAGATGCGGCGGAGCGGGATAGAAGAACCGCAGGCTGCTGTAGCACAGTCGGTAGTGCGTCGCATTGGTAGTGCGGAGGTCACGGGTCCGATTCCCGTCAGCAGCTTTTTTTATTGCAACAATATCCGCGCTGTCTGCGCTTAGTTACCGGTACCGGTTGTTGCGCCGGTGTCCGTTGCGCCGGTCGCGCCGGTAGCGGCGGAGCTGTCCGTGGCGGCGGAGGTATCCGTCAGAATATACTTCTCCATCTGTGAGCGCAGATGGGAATCCGGCAGGCCGTCATGGACGAGTCTGCCGTCTTCGTAGGACAGGATGATCTTGTCCCTGTCCCGTTCGTTCAGGAGATTGACATTGATATGCGCATTGGAAACGCCGAAGCCGTGCAGCTGGCTGAAGTAGGTGGTGCACAGCTCGTCCGCTCTTTCCTTGGTGGAGATCCAGAGGTCCATGGTGCTGTCGTCCACCTGCGCCGAAGAAAGATTCGTGATCAGGTCATCCACCCAGAAATCCACGACGATGCGCATGTCATTCCTGGTGACCTTTACATTGTCGCCGAATTCCGCCTGCAGCTCCGGCTCGATGATGGCAAGGAAGTCCTGCATCACGGCGTCACGCGAGGCGGCGGCGTTTGCGTAGGCATTCGTATGGGTCTCCGTGGCGTCGGATGTACCTGCATTGCCCGCGGCACCTCCTGCAGCACCGCCTCCGGCATTCGCCGTGCCACTGCCTGTTCCCGTGCCGGTCCCGGTGGCGACAGCCGTGCCCGCGGCTGCGGCGCCGCTGGTGGCGGAGGTCTCCGCCTCCAGGCCGCGGTTCGGATTCGTCAGTTCAATCCAGGCGACCAGCACCGCGATGAAAAACGCGATGCCTAAGACGGCGGCAAGAAATCCTTTTACAAATGTTTTCATGATGCGTTCTCCGATTGCTGTTTCTGCTTAAAGGCTTCGCGCTTGCGCTGCGTGGCATCCAGGATGCGCTTGCGCAGGCGCAGGTGTTCCGGTGTGATTTCGAGCAGCTCATCCGCCTCCAGGAATTCCAGACACTGCTCCAGGCTCATGATGCGCGGCGGTGTCAGGCGCAGCGCCTCGTCCGCGGAGGAGGATCGGGTGTTGGTCAGGTGCTTGGTCTTACAGACGTTGAGCTCAATGTCCTCGCTCTTGCCGCTGGCGCCGATAATCATGCCGGCATAAACCTTTGTGCCCGGCGTGATGAAGAGCGGCCCGCGGTCCTGCGCGTTGAAGAGACCGTAGGTGACGGCCTCGCCCGTTTCAAAGGAAATGAGAGAGCCCTGTCTGCGGTAGGTGATATCGCCCTTGTAAGGCGCATATTCTTCAAAGACCGTATTCATGATGCCGTTGCCCTTGGTGTCCGTCATGAACTCGCCGCGGTAGCCGATGAGGCCGCGCGCGGGGATCATGAATTCCAGGCGGACGGTGCCGCCGGAGGCCTCGCTCATGTTCAGCAGCTCGCCCTTGCGCTGCCCGAGCTTCTGGATGACGCTGCCGGAAAACTCCTCCGGCACATCCACAAAGCAGCGCTCCATGGGCTCCAGCTTCTTTCCGTTCTCGTCCTCCTTGTAAATGACCTCCGCCTTGCTGACGGCGAATTCGTAGCCCTCGCGCCGCATGTTTTCGATCAGCACCGAGAGATGCAGCTCGCCGCGGCCGGAGACCTTGAAGGTTTCCGTCGTATCCGTGTCCTCCACGCGCAAAGAAACATCCGTGTTGAGCTCGCGGTAGAGACGCTCGCGCAGGTGGCGGCTTGTGACATATTTGCCCTCCGTGCCCGCGAAGGGGGAATCATTCACGGAGAAGAACATGGAGATCGTCGGCTCCGAAATCTTCTGGAAGGGAATGGCCTTCGGCGCATCGGCCGCGCAGAGCGTATCGCCGATCTTTAAATCCGAAATGCCGGAGAGCGCGACGATGGAACCCATCCTCGCTTCCTTGACCTCCTTTTTTTCGAGGCCTTCGAATTCATAAAGCTTGGAAACCTTTGTTTTGATCTGCCGGGATTCCTCGTGATGATTGACGATCAAAACCTCCTGCCCCTCATGCAGCACGCCGTTGTCGATCTTGCCGACGCCGATGCGTCCGACATATTCGTTGTAATCAATCGTGGAGATCAGCATCTGCGTGCCGGCGTCCGGATCACCGACCGGCGCGGGGATGTAGTTGATGATCGTATCGAGCAGAGGCTTTAAGTCCGTGCCCGCCTCCTCCGCATCCAGGGAGGAGACGCCGGCTCTTGCGCTTGCGAAGACAAAGGGACAATCGAGCTGCTTGTCATCCGCGCCGAGGTCGATCAGGAGCTCCAAGACCTCGTCGATCACCTCCTGCGGTCTGGCCTCCGGGCGGTCGATCTTGTTGATGCACACGATCACGGGATGCTTCAGCTCCATCGCCTTGCGCAGCACGAAGCGTGTCTGCGGCATCGGTCCCTCAAAGGCATCCACCACGAGGATGACGCCGTTCACCATCTTCAGGACGCGCTCCACCTCGCCGCCGAAGTCCGCGTGGCCCGGCGTGTCAACGATGTTGATCTTCACGTCCTTATACGTGATGGCGGTGTTTTTGGATAAAATCGTGATGCCGCGCTCGCGTTCGATGTCATTGGAATCCATCACGCGCTCGACGATCTCCTGGTTTTCGCGGAAGATGCCGCTCTGCTTTAGCAATCCGTCGACCAGCGTTGTTTTGCCGTGGTCAACATGCGCAATAATCGCGACGTTGCGCACGTCGTTTCTTGTCTGTTTCATACATTCACCTGTGTTTTTTCCGGGTATCGTTCAGGAGCAGCAACAGTGTGACGCTGGAGAGCGTCAGCAGGACGAGTCCCGGCGCAAGGGCCGTGTCCGCCGCCATCTGCGGGGGCGTCACCGGCTGCAGGTCCGTGCCGGCGGTCGCTGCGGACGATGCCTCTGCTGCGGGCGCAGTCTCTGCGCTTGTGGCAGAAGAAGCGGATGCCGCCGCCGCAGCCTGCGCATGCTGTATTGTGAGGCCGGCACCTGCGAGGATGCCGCGCCGTGTGCTCGCGCCCGTGCCTGCCGGTGTCTGCGTCTGCTGTACGGATGCGGATGTCGCCGCAACCACAGTCTGTGTCCGCTGTGATGTTGCGGACGTTGCCGCCGTCGCCGGTGTCTGCTGCCGCTGTGACGTTGCCGCAGCCGCAGTCTGTCGCGTTGTCTGCTGCGTCGCGCCGGTGCTTGCCGTCGCCGGTGTCTGCGCCTGTGTCGATGCGGACGTCGCTGCCGTAGCGGCCTGTGTCTGCCGCGTCGCCTGCTGTGTCGCGCCGGTGTTCGAAGCGCCCGTTGCGGCCTGCGCCGATGCTCCGGTGCCCGTCGTTGCCGCCGCCGCAGTCTGCCGCGTCGCCTGCTGTGTCGCGCCGGTGTTTGCTGTCGCCGGTGTCTGTTGCCGCTGTGACGTTGCCGCAGCCGCAGTCTGCCGCGTTGTCTGCTGCGCCTCCGCGTCCGTTACAAGAACGCCGTGTGCGAGGTGCACGCGTGCTTCGTCCTCGAAATAAGTGTCGTCGCTTCTGCCGGATATTTCCAGCGTTCCGCCCGTGATTTCGACATCGCCGTGCGCGTGGATGCCGTGAATCCCGCCGTGCGCGGAAAGTGCGCCGTCCGTCATGCGGAGCAGTTTGGAGGTGCGGATGGCATCGTAGCGGGTATTTGCAATGATTTCGCCGCCGGAGACCGTCAGTGTTTCCGCGCTGAGATAAGAGCCCTCCACCAGCAGGGTGCCGCTCTCCATTTGCAGCGTGCCGCTGTCGGCAAAGAGACTCCGCTTTGCCGTGACGCCGCTGTCCTCATCCATGGAGAAGGTGATCGAAGAGCCGAAGACGCGGAAGGGGCCGGACACCGTCAGTTGTCCGGAACCGGTAATCTCAAGCGAGGCGCCCTGTTCCACGGTGATGCCGGAAACGGTGAGCGTCTGTCCGTTTAAATTCAGCGTCGCTTTTCCCTCCGGCACCTGCAGCGTTTCTCCCTCAAAGTCATCCGAAAGCCGCGTATGCCCGGACAGCACAACGCTGCCGTCCTCCGCGGCGAACACCGTCAGGGGACGGAAAACAGACACCTGGATCAGTGCAACAAGGATGGAGCATATGAAGACATGACGTGTTTTTTGATGCATCCTGCCGGTCTCCCCCGAAAACCAATATACTATATTAAAGTATAACAGGGGAGGTGGGGAACTTCAAGAAAAAAAACGTGATTTTGAACATTTTTTTACACTTTTACGAAAAATAGCGCCTCCGTGTTATACTGGAAAGGGGGGACGTCCGTAAGGGACGGTTCTTTTTGAAATTCACCGGAGGGAAGTATGAGAAAGAAAGTATTGCCGTTGATCATTTGCTGCAGCCTGCTGGCAGGGTGCAGCGGGGACAACGATACCGCACAGGACGGACAGGTGCGGCCCGTGCCGTTTGCCGTGCCGGTTGTCGTGCCTGTCGTCGTGCCGTCTGTGGTGACGTTGCCGGAGCCTTCCGAACCCGCGCCGGCGGTGCCGGAACCGCAGGAACCGGAAGAGACCTATCCGCATGAGGTGCTGCCCGGCTATGTGTATTATCATCCGGTACGGGAGGATGTGGCGGAGATGCAGGAGGGCGACTGGGCCTACCGGCTGACACAGCAGTTTTCGATTTGGGCGACGGACTATCTCTCGCGCTGTCCGGTGGAGTTTTCGGACATGAAGATTGTCTTTACCGGAGACAGCATAACGGCAGGCGTTGAGGCGGACTTTGGCTACCCGGAGGTGGTGCGTGATCTCCTGCAGCCCGAGGAGGTTGTCAATCTGGGTCATGGCGGGAGCTCGATCACCACGATCGCCGATGCCCCGATGTGCAACAGTTATACGGATATCCCCGCGGATGCGGACGTAATTGTCCTGAGCGGCGGCGCCAATGACAGCTTTGTTCTCACGGAGGATAATTTCAATACCTTTGCGGATGATCTGCTCGCCTACCTCGGGAATCTTGTCAGACATTACCCGGATGCCAAGATCATGTTTCTGTTAACGATGCCCAATGTCACCTATGAGTATCTCAAGGCGGAAAACGATGCGCTCTTACCGCAGTCGGCGGTCCGGCAGACGATCCTCAATTATTGCGAGGGCTACGACATCGAGGTGATTGACCTCTACAATACGCTCTGTCTCAATCCGTACAATCCCATGATACGGCAGGAGTTCTACAGCGATGACGTGCACCCGAACAATGCCGGACAGACGGTGCTGGGACAGGTTGTCGCGGCCCGCATTGCCATCTGGAAGCAGAATAACAGTTGAGGCCAAAGGAGAAGACCGGCATGACGGATGTGCAAAAGCTTTACGAAGAAAAGAAGCGTACGCCGGAGGAAGCGGCGGCAGTTGTGAAAAGCGGCGACTGGGTGGATTTTTCGCCGAATGTCTGCTTTCCGGCGCTGTTTGACAGAGCGCTTGCGAAGCGCGTACAGGAGCTGCGGGACGTAAAGCTGCGCAGCAACCTTGTCTTCGGACCGATCGAAAGCGTGGAGGCGGATCCCTCGCGCGAACACTTCATGTATAACTCCTGGCACTGCTCCGCCTATGAACGGAAGCTCTGCGATCAGGGACTCTGCAATTTCATCCCCATGATTTTCCGCAGTCTGGTTCCGTATTACACGCACTTCCTGACGGTCAATGTGGCCGTGGCTTCCGTGACGCCGATGGATGCGCACGGCTTTTTCAATCTGTCCTGTGCGACGGGCATCATGAAGGGCATCCTGGAAAAGGCGGACATCGTCATCCTTGAGGTGAATGAGCATCTGCCGTACCTCTACGGCGGCTTTGACGAAAGCATTCACATTTCGGAGGTTGACTACGTGATCGAGGGGACGCATGCGCCCCTGCCGCAGTTTACCGTGGAGGAGGCAACGGAAGCGGACCGGAAGGTGGCGGAGTATATTCTGCCGTACATTCCCTCCGGCGCCACGCTGCAGCTCGGCATCGGCGCCATGCCGAATGTCGTCGGTTCGCTCCTCGCGGAGTCCGATCTGACGGATCTCGGGATGCATACGGAGCTCTGCTCCGATGCCTATCTGACATTATACAAGGCGGGGAAACTCACGAACCGCAAAAAGAGCATTCACCGCGACAAGGGCATGACCGGTATCGCCTTCGGCTCCGCGGAGTTTTACCGCTGGATTGACCGCAATCCCTCCGTCGTCGTGGCGCCGCTCAGTTACGTGAACGCGCCGGAGGTGATCGGACAGATCGACAACATGATTTCCATCAACAACTGCATCGCGGTGGATCTCTACGGACAGATCTCCGCGGAGAGTGTGGGCCTGCGCCAGATCAGCGGCACCGGCGGACAGCTGGATTACCTGACGGGCGCGGCGATGTCGCGCGGCGGCAAGGGCTTTATCTGCATGACGAGCACCTACACGGATGCGGCGGGGGAAATGCATTCGCGCATCCTGCCGCACTTTTCCGGGGACATCGTCACGGACCCGCGCTCGCAGGCGTATTTCCTTGTGACGGAATACGGCTGCGTCAACCTCGTCGGCCGCACCACCTGGGAGCGCGCGGAACTGCTCATTTCCATCGCTCATCCCGATTTCCGGGAAGACCTCATCAGGGAAGCGGAAAAGCAGAAGATCTGGAGAAAATCAAACAGGCGGGAATCATAGCTGATAGGAAGAATACTTCTCTGCAAGCCGCCTGCCGCAGCGGACGGTCAGGAGCGTGCCGTCGGCGCGATAAGACTGCTCCAGCACGTTCATGGTTTCGAGGATGTGCTGTGTGATGTCGCCGTCCCGATACGGGAGGAGGAGCGTGATCTCTACAGGAGAACCTGTCAGCGTTTCCTCGATGAGATCCAGCAGCGCGTCCGTACCCTCTCCCGTGGCGGCGCTGACAAAGACCTCATCCGTTCCGGACAGACCTCCCCTGCGGCGCAGGGTGCCGGGCTTCGGCGCGGATGGCGGCAGGAGATCCGCCTTGTTCATCACGCGGATGCGGGGAACCTTTCCCGCACCGATGTCCTTTAAGGTCTGCAGCGTCGTTTGTGTCTGGGCGTCCAGGTCCTCATCCGTGCAGTCCGCAACCTCCAGCAACAGATCCGCCTCCGCGGCCTCCGCCAGCGTCGAGCGGAAGGCCTCGATGAGCGGGGCCGGCAGGTCGCTGATGAAGCCGACGGTATCGGAGAGCAGGAAGGGGGTTCTTCCCCGGATGGCGATTTTCCGCACGGTGGTATCCAGGGTGGCAAAGAGCATGTCCTCCGCGAAGACGTTTTTCTCCTTCGTGTCCGACGGGACCGGGGCCGAGAGCGCGATCAGCCGGTTCATCAGTGTGGACTTGCCGGCATTCGTGTAACCGACAAGACCGATGCGGAAAAGACCGGAGGCTGAGCGCCCCTCCCGCTGCGTGTCCTGCACGCGTCCCACCTCCTTCAGCTCCCTGCGCAGCTGCGCCTGGCGGTTTAAGATTTTGCGGCGGTCCAGCTCCAGCTGTGTCTCGCCCGCGCCGCGCGCGGACTGAAAGCCGGAGGCACCGCCCTGGCGGCTTAGGTTTTCGCGCATGCCGACGAGGCGCGGCAGCAGATAGCTTAGGTGCGCGTATTCCACCTGCAGCTTTGCTTCCTTTGTGCGGGCGCGTTCGGAGAAAATCCGGAGGATCAGGTCCGTCCGGTCGATCACCTCCTTCTCCAGGATCCTGCCGAGATTGCGCACCTGGATGGGAGAGAGGGATTTGTCGAAGATCACAAGGTCCGCCCGGACGGCGTACATCAGGGCTTTCAGCTCCTGCACCTTGCCGCTGCCAAGGTAGGTCGCATGCTCCGGATGCGGCGCGCGCTGCGTGAGGACGCTGACAGCCTCCACGCCGCAGGCTTCGCACAGCCCCGCGAGCTCCGCAAGCGATCGCTCAAAATGCGCCTCCTCCTCTGTTGTCTGCAGGCCCGCAAGGACGGCCTTCAACACCCTGTCATCCTGTCCGTTCATCCTTCGTCTCCGGGAAAAATCTTCATGCATGTTTGCTCCGTTCCCATGTCCATTATACGGTGTTTTTCGGAAATCCAAAAGGGACGGTTCTTTTTGGAGGCCTGTTATGTTAGAATGATTCCGTGACAAAGCCTTTGCGAGGTATGCCGATGAGAGTTCGTGACGCCGAAACAAAAGACATCCCCCGCCTGATTGCGTTGCTGCAGCAGGTGCTTGAGCTCCATGCGAAGATCCGTCCGGACATCTTTATTTCCGGCACGACCAAGTACGGCATACCGGAGCTGGAAGAGATTCTGCGGGACAAGAACCGTCCCGTCTATGTGGCGGTCGATGACAGGGATACGGTCATGGGCTATGCGATGTGTGCGCTGGAGGAGGTCACCGGGCAGGTCAATATGGTGCCGCACAAAGCGCTCTATCTGGACGATCTCTGCGTTGACGATTCCCTGCGGGGACAGGGCACCGGACGTCTTCTCTTTGACCATGTCAAGCAGGAGGCGAAGCGTCTCGGCTGTGCCGTCATCACCCTGAACGTCTGGGAGGGCAACGAAAGCGCCCATGCCTTTTATCAAAACGCCGGTATGCGCATCCGCAAGACGATGATGGAGCTGCCCGTGCCATGAGAAAAGCTTTGTTGACAGCAATGATGGTGGCGGGTGTTCTGACGTCAGGATGTAGCGCCGACGCGATACAAAACGCAAAGAAGGGCGATATCATCACCTTCGGCAGTTATGAACAGGACGCCAATACCGCGAACGGCAGGGAACCGGTCGAGTGGGAGGTTCTGTACGTATCTGATGACAACGTTCTGGTTGTCAGCCGTTATGTGCTGGACTGTGTGCCTTACAACACGAAAATGAAAAACGTTACCTGGGAGAACTGCACCCTCCGCGCCTGGTTGAACAATGGTTTTTACAACGCAGCCTTTTCCGCCGAGGAGCAGGAGCGGATCATGGAATCTCATGTGATAAACAGAGACAATGCATTCGACGGAACGCAGGGCGGGAGTGATACGCGGGACAAGGTGTTTTGTCTGAGCGTGGATGAGGTTTACCGCCATTATGATTTCAACGCGATTCATGATGAAGACGGGCTGCGCTCAAGTGAGGCGCTGATCACGGAAGCGACGCCCCATGCTTCCGGACACCACGTGTTTACCTGTGAGATCACAAATGAAGTGTATGAAGAAATGCTGAAGCCGGATGATTATTCGGAAGCCTGCATTGGCAGGACAGTTGCGTCGTGGTGGCTGCGGACGTCCGGCAGCGCTTCCGAACCTGAAATCCACTACGGTTCCGACTGCGCGTGCATTGTGGCCAACTTCGGGGAGACGGGCTGGGACGAGGGGGCTTATGTGGTGCTTGATTTTATCGGCGTGCGTCCGGCGCTGCGGTTAAAGAGATGACGATCAGAAAGAGAGTAATCGTAAACAGGAGAACAATGCCAAATATGTATGCCAGAGGGGAACAGCTGCCCGGCGGGAGCGCCCGTTCGGGGCCGGTGATTCTTTTCCTGTTGATTCTTGCATGGGTGTTCTTCATCCTCTATTTGGCAATCGGGAACCGCGTCCGCAGCGAAGGGCCGGAGGTGTTGCCCGGGATTCTGACTTCCTCCGGTTTTATCCGGATTTGTATTATTTATGTATTACCTGTCTTATTCCTTTTGTGTCTCAGTATCCTTTATTTTATCAGGCACCCTAAAACGATAGAAAAAGCCTGGGAATCATTCAGCGATGAGGAATTGCGGGCACTTGATGAGGAATGCAAAGACGCTCCCGCAATGGAGCGGGCGTTGCTGACCAATCAGGTTATTCTGCTCCGGACGGGACCCGACTTTGAGCCGGTTCGCGTGAAAAACATTGTAAGCATCTGTCTGGTTGAGGGAGATCCCTATGATGATATCCACATCACCGATAATGAGGGGAAGGAGTACAATATCGACAGTCTTTCTGTCACAAAGGACAGACAGGCCGATGATTATCTGAGGTTTTTGGAGGATCTTTACGGCAATACCTATCCCGAAATCCGCTTTTATAGAATTGACAGGAACAAACAGGAGTCACCTGTTGCAAGGCTGCGGCTGTGGGATTATCCGCTGATCTTTGAAGTCGCCGCACAAAGTGAGCTGCTCCCCTGTGCCGATGCCGTGCTCGGGATTCTTCGCAGGGAGGTGGCTGCAGGAAATATGATTATCAAGGTATGGAATGCAACGCATGCTTCCTTTGCGAGGCATGTGATGATCCGCCTGAGGCTGGGTGAAAGCACAGACTATGACGGACTCACATATGACGAAAACGGTTATCGCATCTGGTCTTCGCAGGAGAGGAAGCACCGGGTGACCATTGTGTTCGGTGACCGGACAGATGACTACGCCGAATACTTCTGTGATCTTGCAAGAGAGCAGGCCGGCCTTGACTTCAGGCTGGTTCGGATAATACCGCGTCAAAAAAGCATTATAGTGAACCGGGAGAGGATACGAATTCCGGTTCTGGGCATGCTTACGCTTGGAGATACGTACGAAAAGATGATTCACGGGACGAAGAATGCGTCGGTAAGTCCGTCCCGGAGCGCGGAGCTGCTCCCGCTGTGGAAAAAGACAGCGGCGCATTTTTGGAACAACGAAATGTCGGAGTATTATGATTCCGACATGGATCTGTTTGTTAAGCGTTATGAAGATATATGTTATATGAGCTTTGCGTATGATCAGAAGCGAATGGTAAAGGACTATTTGCGGGAACGCCTGCCGATTCCGATGCATGAAGTTTTTGCATCAAGCGCACCGGGGCTGCATATTGTCTATGGCCGGGCGGAATACGAAAAGATGCGGATCGGTGAATTGCAGGAGGAATTAAGGGAGGAGATCCGGGAAATGGCAAGGAAGTACGTTGCTTCCGTGTACGGCTTTCCGATGGAATGTGATTTCTCGGTTACGTTCTGGCACCGCGAGATGGAAAACTATAACGGCTACGGCCTGGCCCGGCAGGATTAACCCTCGCGCCCTTATCGTCACGCCATCCGTGGCGTGGCGAAAGGGGAATATGATACAATAGGAAAAACACGAGGGAGGGAACGCAGCATGCGGGACAGTGAACAAAACGAACGCGATGCCGCGCTGATGTGGGAGAAGGTCAGCGAAGAGCATCTGGTGCAGGATGAGTGGATTGATTTCCGCAGGACCGCCTACCGTCTGCCGGACGGTACGGTGTTTGCGCCCTTCTACAGCTACAGCCGCAGAGACTATGTCGTCATCGTGGCGTCCGACACGGAGGGGAAGTATCTTTGTGTACGGCAGTTCCGGATGGGTGTCGAGCGCGTGACATGTGAGTTTCCCGCGGGCGGCATCGAGCGCACGGACGGCAGGGAGTATGGCGGAAAGACTTCGCATACACAGTCCGCGGAGGATGCCCTGGAAAGCGCGAAAAGAGAACTCCTGGAAGAAACGGGCTACACCTCCGACGAGTGGACGCATCTTCTGTCCATCCCCTCCAACGCAACCATCGCGGACAACGACGCCCATCTATTCATGGCGACCAACTGCCGCCCGGTGAGCGCACAGCACCTGGATGATGTCGAGTTTCTTTCCGTGGAAAAGCACACGGCGCAGGAGATTGAGGACATGATCCGGGACGGTGAATTTCCGCAGATGGCCCACGTGGCGGCCTGGCTTCTGTCCCGGCGTGCGGGCTGATACGGCCCTGAAGCGGACGCGGTTCCCGATTGCCAAATAGAGGATGAAGAACACCCATGCAAGAATCAACAGGAAAAGAATCACCGGCCCCGAACGGGCGCTCCCGCCGGGCAGCTGTTCCCCTCTGGCATACATATTCGGCATTGTCTCTGTTTACCACATGAATGTCATCCTGACTCAGTAATTACGCACGATAAGCGTAAAAGCACATAAGACATGGACAAAAGCCACATGGATCATACCGCCGTGTGGCTTTTTTTTAACCTGATTTTAAAAGAGGGGCGGTCATCGACATTTTTTG
>JAFSPF010000078.1 GCA_017443065.1 Lachnospiraceae bacterium | reverse complement strand
GCGCGTTGTCCGCTTTCTTCTGCTTTTTCATATATTCCATCAAAAATCATGAGTGTCTTACCGTGGTGAAAATGTTCGCTGTAAAATTCGATTTTTCTCAGCATGAGATAGTATTGTCGCGGAAGATGCATATCAGGAGTGACAATTGGATTATCCGGACGCGCCATTATGATTGCGAAAACAGCAGTATTGTAGTCACTGACTAAATCCACCATTCCCTCTACAAATGCTTTATTGATTGTTCGATTTTTTTGAAGGCTATACGGACGTATGACACGTGTGGATTTTATCTCGTCCTGTTTCCCGTAAAGAGAGTCTTTCAATTTATAGATACGATTCGTAATTGGCTTTATATCATTTTCGTGAATACAAACACCTACCAAAACTGGATTATTTGTTGAATCATTTGGACGTGGATGACCGCTTTCATCAATGAATACTAACATCTCAACTCTCCCTGAACTCTTTTTAAGACACTATTTTACCATGAATCAACAACCATTGCCATTGAAACAAGAGAGGAGGACATGCTATGCAAATCATACCATGGGATGAGATTAACGGAGAACGGACGGAAGAGGACAGGATGAAAGCGTTCCTGACAAAGGAGACGGACACCTTTGCGATCTTCCAGCTGCGGGAAACGGAGGCGACGGAGGATCTGCACTTCCGCTCAATGGGGGAGCTGCAGCGACAGGGATTGGAACCGCAGGCGGATCATTACGAGATCGTCTACACGGAGCCGCTGCCGTCATTCGAGGAGCAGAACGCTTTTCTGGAGCACAGTTTTACACGCTTCAACATCGACCGTCCGGAGAGCTTCCGGGGGCATTCGATGTCTGTCGGCGACATTATCGCCATCCGGAGACAGGGGGAGATCGAAGCGCACTTCGTGGACAGCATCGGTTTTGTGGAGCTGCCCGGCTTCTTTTCCGGAAAGAATTATCTGCGGACGATTGAGGACATGATCGAGCAGAACGACAACAATCTGGACGGTCTGATCAACAATCTCGCCGAAGACGCGAAGCCGAAAGCATATGAGAAGAAGGTGTCGATACTGGAAACGCTCAGGGAGGTGCCCGCGGTCGGTGTCATCACCATGAAGGATACGGGGGAGGAGCTCCGGTTTAAGGATAAGGACACGTATCTTGCAGCGCTTTCGGGATTCCTCGATGTCAGGCCAAATACTGTGATCTATAAGACGCTCACGGATGACCCCGCGACCCGTAAGGGTGTGGATGATCTGGTTTACGGACTCTTCGGCGAAAAGAATCCGCATCCGATTGAGCACTATCTGAAACCGAAGGCCGAGAAAGAACTTGCGTGATGGAGGTGTGAATGAACGGAAAAACAAGCTTTTATATGGAGTTGTCGAATCAGGCAACGCAGGATGTGACGGCGAGCGTGGACAGCTGGCTGTCTTTTTTATCTACTGCGGCGCGGTGTAACCGGTATTCCTATGCCGATCAGCTGATGATCCACGCGCAGCGCCCCGGTGCGACGGCCTGCGCGGAGTTCGAGGTATGGCGCGATGTAATGAACCGGTTCGTCTACAAGGGCGAAAAGGGGATTGCGCTAATCGATAACTCTGGGGAGTATCCGAGACTGCGTTATGTCTTTGATGTATCCCAGACAGGAGAACGCGCGGATTCGAGGGAAGTGAAGCTCTGGACACCGGAGGATGCCAGAATTCCGGAGGTAAAGGAGCGTCTGGCAAGCGTGTTTGAGCTGCGCGATACGCTTTCTCTTGAAACCATGCTGGTCGCTGCTGCCGGAAAGATCACGGACGATTACTGGGAGGAACATGGAAGCGAGTTTCTTGACATCGTTGCCGGGAGCAAGATCAGGGGATATGATGAGATTGAAACGGAAGAAACATTCAAGAATGCAGTGCAGAACAGTGTCGTCTATCAGCTGCTCGAGCGTTGCACCGGCGATGGCAGAGGGTATTTCGACCTCTATGAGTTTCAGGAAGTTCCGTTTTTCAACACCAGAGCGACAATCGTTGCACTCGGAACGGCAGTCAACAGCGTCGCACGTGACATTTTTGAAGAGATCGGGGCGGCAATCAGGGATCATGAGCGTGCACAGCGCGCGGAAAGGAGCAAAGATGGAGCTGACATACAAAGAAATGGGGACCGTGCAGATTCCGGAAGTTCAGATGAGCGTGACGGACAGGAGGAGTCTCGGGAAATACGGACGGATGAGGAAGAACTTCCTGCAGGAGCACAAGCCGATGACCTTCGAGAACATGAAGCTGGACGAGACACTGTTCCCGCACCTGTGGGAGGTGCAGGATACGGCGACGAGCCGACTCGAGCGGATGATGCAGGAGATGCTCGCGAAATCGCCGGCACCGGACAAGATGAAGGATCAGATGGGATGGGTGCGGCATATGAACGCGCTGAAAGCGCAGGCGGAGGAAGTGATCCTGACGGAGTTGGTATACGCTTAAGTCCCCCGGTCACGGAGTTTGAACAATTAAGCCTGTTTCAGGCAGGCAAGAGAGAAGCGGCAGAGGATGAACAACCTGCCGCTTTTTCTTTGCCCGAAGATGATCTCGACAATGATCTGTTGCGCGGAAGCCAGTTTGAGGGCGGCAAGATGCGCATCTACGCGCTCTATCAGCATGAGTCGAACGCTGCGGAGCGCGCGAAGTTCCTCCAGAAGGAATATGGTCTCGGCGGACACAGCCAACAGCTGATGAGCGGCGAAAGCGGATTTGTGGATTACAGCGGCAAGGGTGTCCTCATCCATTCCTTCCGGTCGGGTTTTGAAGTCAGATACACCTGGCGCGAGGCCGAAAAGCGCATCAAGCGTCTGATCGACGCCGGCATCTATCTGAACGACAAGGACAAAACAAGATGGGAGGCGCTCGAAGAGAAGTACGCCGCAGTCGGCGGCGTGCCCTATCCCGATCCGGCCTACCGCATGCCGGAGCCGGAAGAAATCCTTGCGGAGCGCGAGGGGACGACTGACGTAAAACCCGAGGAGGAGCAGTGGGACGATACCCCGGAGCAGCCTGAAGAAACGGATGCTGTAACCGATCGTCAGGATGATCTGACAGAAGATATCGAGCATCTCTCCGGTGAGGTCATCGAGGATTATCAGGTTGGTGATGTCATCACGCTTGAAGGCACGGAGTATATCATCGACGAGGTGCGGGAGCATGAGATTTCCATGCGAGATCCGAGACTCCTGTATCCGCTCTTCCGTGTGGAATCGAGAGAAAACCTGAAAGCGTTGCTGGAGCAGGAAGCAGATGGCATCAAGCCTGTTGTTTCTCCGGAGGAATCCCTCGCGCAGGCACTCGACGCGTTCAGCTTCGATCACGATTATTACAACTATCAGGACTATGTCAACGACCGCGAGAGCCACATTCGTGAGATTGCGGAAACGCTTGAGCGTGAAGGCGACGCGGGATACCGCGTGTTTCTGACTGATTTCATCGAGGAAACGGAGGATGCAGGGGCAAGAGCGGAAGCAATCGCGCTGTTAGACCGTCTGGATGCACTTCTTTCTCCTGAACACGAGGAAGAGAAGGTCGTCCTGAAGGATGTCGTCATCGACCTGACCCCGCGCGACGAAGAATCGGAAGAAGCGCCGGTCACTGAGGCTGCAGAAGTACCTGCCGGGCACCTCTCCGCCCGTAACTACCGCATCACGGACATGGCAATCGGCGAAGGCGGTCCCAAGGAGAAGTACCGCAGGAACGTAGAAGCGATCCGCACCTTAAAGATGCTGGAAGCGGAAGGCAGACCCGCGACAGAGGAAGAGCAGGAGATCCTCGCGCAGTACGTCGGCTGGGGCGGCATCCAGGACGCGTTTGATGACAAAAAGGACGCGTGGTCAGCGGAATATCACGAGCTGCGGGAACTCCTGACCGAGGAAGAGTATAAGGCGGCACGCGCGACAGTTCTGAATGCGCATTACACGTCCCCGACGGTCATCAGGGCAATTTATGATGCTGTGGGTCAGATGGGATTTCAGCAGGGCAACATCTTAGAGCCGTCCATGGGCATCGGCAACTTTTTCGGCATGCTGCCCGAGGAAATGCAGGGAAGTTGCCTGTACGGCGTGGAGCTTGATTCCATTACCGGCCGCATCGCGCAGCACCTCTACCCGGAAGCGGAGATCAAGGTCGCGGGATTTGAGACGACCGATCGCAGGGATTTCTATGATCTTGCCATCGGTAACGTTCCGTTCGGCACCTACAAGGTCAACGACAAGGCATATAACAAGCTGGGTTTCAACATCCACAATTACTTTTTTGCCAAGGCGCTCGATCAGGTGCGTCCGGGCGGCGTGATTGCCTTTGTGACGAGCCGCTACACGATGGATTCGGTCTCGCCCGAGGTCAGGAAGTATCTCGCGGAGCGCGCGGAACTGTTGGGCGCGATCAGACTGCCGAACGACACGTTCAAGGCGAATGCCGGTACGGAGGTGGTCAGCGACATCCTCTTTTTGCAGAAGAGGGAGCATCCTGTCGTGATCGAGCCGGAATGGGTCGGAAGGGGCATCACGGAGGAAGGCTTTGAACTCAACAGCTACTTCGTGGAGCATCCGGAGATGGTGCTTGGCACGCTTGCCTCGGAAAGCACGCAATATGGCCGTGAGGAATTAACGGTCTTACCCAAAGAGGGTGCCGATCTGTCGGAGCTGCTTGCGGAAGCGGTGAAAAACATCCGTGGTGAATATCGTGAGGCGGAGGTTGCCACCGAAGAGATCGCACAGACGAGGGAGAGTATCCCGGCAGATCCTGATGTCAAAAACTTCTCTTATACGATCGTGGACGGAGAGGTTTATTTCAGGGAGAACGCGCGGATGTATCCCGTGGAGCGACCGGAAACGGAACTTGCGCGCATCAAAGGGATGATCGCGATCCGGCAGACGGTGAACGATCTGATCAACTACCAGATGGAGGATTATCCCGATGAGGAGATCGCGGCGAAGCAGGAGGAATTGAACGCGGTCTACGATGATTTCGTGGCAAAACACGGTCTCATCAACCAGCGGACAAACGAGAGAGCCTTTTCGGAGGACTCCTCGTATTACCTGCTCTGTTCACTGGAGAACATCGACGAGGACGGGAACTTGAAGGGCAAAGCGGACATGTTTACGAAGCGCACGATCCGTCCGGAACGCGCGGTTACAAGTGTGGACACACCGTCGGAAGCGCTTGCGGTTTCCATCGGGGAACGCGGAAAGGTCGACCTGCCGTTCATGGCGGAACTCCTTGGTACACCCGGGGAATATGACATCATCACGAAAGAACTGCAGGGCGTTATCTTCAAGAACCCGGAAGCGGAGGGCGGCGAAACGGATGGCTGGCAGACAGCGGATGAGTATCTCTCCGGAAACGTCCGCAAGAAACTCGCAGTCGCGGAAAAGGCAGCGGAACAGGACGCACGCTTTGCCGTCAACCGTGATGCGCTTGAAAAGGTGCAGCCGAAAGACCTTGACGCATCGGAGATCGATGTGCAGCTCGGCGCGACGTGGATCGACAAGTCGTATATCCAGAAGTTCATGCATGAGACCTTCGACACGCCGTTTTATCTGACGCGGACGATCAATGTGGAGTATTCGCCCGTCACGGCAGCGTGGCGCATCAATGGCAAGACCAAGGGCAGCCGCAGCAACGTCGAGGTGTATGTCACGTATGGCACGGACAGGGCCAACGCGTTCCAGATTCTCGAAGAGACGCTGAACTTAAAGGACATGCGCATCTACGATACGATCGAGGATGCCGAGGGTAACAAGAAGCGTGTGCTGAATAAAAAAGAGACAACACTGGCGGTGCAGAAACAGCAGGCGATCAGGGACGCGTTCAGGGACTGGATCTGGAAGGACCCCGACAGGCGGCAGGCAATCGTGAAGAAGTATAACGAACTGTTCAATTCCACTCGCCCGAGAGAGTATGACGGCAGCCACATCCGCTTTGTCGGCATGAATCCGGACATCGAACTGCGTCCGCACCAGATCAATGCGATCGCTCATGTGCTCTACGGACAGAATACGCTGCTCGCGCATGAGGTTGGGGCGGGCAAGACCTTTGAAATGGCGGCAGCGGCAATGGAAGCAAAGCGCTTGGGTTTATGCCAGAAGAGCCTTTTTGTTGTCCCGAATCACCTGACGGAGCAGTGGGCAAGCGATTTCATGCGCCTGTACCCGAGCGCGAAGATTCTGGTCGCCAGAAAGAAGGATTTTGAAACAAAGAACCGCAAGAAGTTCTGCGCGCGTATCGCGACAGGAGATTATGACGCGGTAATCATCGGCCACTCTCAGTTTGAGAAGATCCCGGTATCCTTTGAACGACAGCAGAAGATGCTCGAAGACCAGATCGAAGAGATCCAGGAAGCGATCGCAGAGCTGAAGTTTGCGCGTGGAGAGCGGTTTACGATCAAGCAGATGGAGGCGACGCGGAAGACACTGGAAACGAGGCTCGCCAAGCTCATGGCGACGGAGCGCAAGGATGATGTCATCAACTTCGAGCAGCTGGGCGTGGATCGTCTCTTTGTGGACGAGTCACATTTTTACAAAAACCTGTTCCTTTATACCAAGATGCGCAATGTGGCTGGTCTTTCGACATCGGAAGCGCAGAAGTCATCGGACATGTTCCTCAAAACGCAATATATGGACGAGATCACCGGCGGCAGAGGCACTGTTTTTGCCACAGGTACGCCCGTGAGCAACTCGATGACCGAGATGTACACGGTGATGCGCTATCTCCAGTACGCGACGCTGAAAGAAAAGCAGCTTGCGCATTTCGACTGCTGGGCATCGACCTTCGGGCAGACAACCACCAGTATCGAACTCGCCGTCGTGTTATAGGTACAAGACAACATGAGGACAGAAATACGCCTGCGGACTCAAATTTCAACTCTGG
>JAFSPF010000077.1 GCA_017443065.1 Lachnospiraceae bacterium | reverse complement strand
ATCAATAGGACATCATGAAACACAGAGGTTGCACGCAGAGGAGATTTGATGTAAAGTAGGGGAACAATTCTGGCAGGAAAACCTGATCACACACAAGGGTGTATTCTGACTTATCAAATCCGAATAAAAACTGACGCGGCCCCTGAAGCGCGGTTTCATTGATTTTTTTCTTCTTATTTTGTATAATCTAATCTTGCAACACAAGGTTCCACAGGGAGGCTTTCTTTCTTTGCAGCAAACACGCGAAAAAAATATACGGCGCGGCATCACGGTCTTCACGATCGCGCTCATTTTTGTGTTCTGGTGGGGCATCACGGCTTCGGGCGCGGTCAATACGCGCATCGTGCCGACGCCGGGTGCCGTCTGGAACGCCTTCATCGAGATTCTCACCGGCGGTTATAAGAATACGACCCTGCTCGCGCATCTGGGCGCTTCCCTGAGCAGACTGATCGCGGCCTTCCTCGGGGCGACCGTGATCGGCGTGCCGCTCGGGATGCTCTCCGGTTTTCACCCGCGCGTGGGCGCCGTGTTTGAGCCGCTCGTGGAGTTCTTCCGGCCGCTGCCGCCGCTCGCTTATTACGTGCTGCTGGTGCTGTGGCTGGGCCTCGGCAACGAATCCAAGATCGTGCTGCTGCTCTTTGCCTGCCTGCCGCCGATCTTCGTCGCCTGTGCGGCGGCGACAAGGCGTGTGCCCGCAGATTATTTAAACAGCGCGCGTTCGCTCGGCGCATCGAAGCGCCAGCTCTTCCTGCATATCGTCTTTTTCTACTGCCTGCCGGAAACGCTGACCGGCATGCGCACGGCCTTCGGTGTCGGCTACACGACGCTGATCTCCGCGGAGATGGTGGCGGCGCTTTCGGGCATCGGCTGGATGGTGCTGGACGCACAGCGTACCATGCGGAACGACGTGATTTTTGTCGGGATCTTCATCATGGGCTTCACCGGGATCCTGATTGATTTTTTGCTGCGCAGGGCGGAAAAAAAGATCGTGCCCTGGGCGGGAAAGGCATAAGCAACAAGGGGGATTTGACGGATGAAAAAGTGGATTCGTATGACGGCGGCATTTCTGGCCTGTCTTTCGCTTGCGGCCTGCGCTTCCGGCGGTAACAGCGGAGGCACCGCGGGCACCGGAGACGCCTCCGGCGGCAAGCCGAAGCAGGTGAACATCGGCACGCAGCAGTTGCCAAACGACGAGATGATTGCGATCGTGAAGGGATACTTTGAAGAGGAAATGGGCGTCCCCGTCAAGGTGATGAGCTTTGAGGCGGGCGACATCCGCAACGCGATGATGGCGGGAGAGATTGACTTTGCGATGCTGGGGTCTTCCTCCGCGATTTTGGGCCGCGCGAACGGCATGGACGTGTCGCTCATCTGGATCCATGAGGTCATCGGCACCTCGGAGCAGCTCGTGGCCCATGAGGCAACGGACATCCACACCATGGATGATCTGAGGGGCAAGAAGGTCGCCGCGGCCTTCACCTCCACGGCGCATTATTCCCTTTTGAACGCGCTGGAACTGTACGGGATTGACGAGAAAGAGCTCACGCTCCTTGACATGCAGCAGCCGGACATCATCGCCGCCTGGGAACGCGGTGATCTGGATGCCGCCTATGTCTGGGAGCCCGGTGTCTCCGCCCTGCTGCAGAAGGGGCGCACCATCGTGACAAGCGAAGAGCTTGCCGCGCAGGGCGTGCTCACCACCAATGTCGAAATGGTGCGCAACGAATTCGCCGCACAGTACCCGGAGATGGTCACGGCTTACATCCGCGCGGTGGACCGTGCGAACGCGGATTTCCGCGAGGACCCGGTCGCCTGCGCCAAGCTCCTCGGAGATTATATGCACATCACGCCGGAGGAAGCGCTGGTGCAGATGGAGGGCTCCATCTGGCTTTCCGCGGAGGAACAGGTCCTGCCGGCCTACCTCGGCACATCGGAGGTCACCGGGGATTACGCCGAATCCATCGTGGACACGGCGGAGTTTTTGTACGAACAGCAGAGCCTCACAAAGCAGCCGGATCATGAATACATGCGTGACTTCATCGATCCGCAGTTTGTCGAGGCCTTTCTGGAATCGGAATAGGGGCAACGGATTTGGGAGAAACGGACGCACTCTTACAATTTGACCACGTCTCCATGGTCTTCGGCAAGGGCGGAGGCGCGGAAGGACTGACGGCACTCAGTGACATCAGCCTGCAGGTGCGGGACGGCGAGTGTGTCTGTCTCTTAGGGCCCTCCGGCTGCGGCAAGTCCACGCTCTTGAATCTGGTGGCAGGCTTTTTACAGCCGACGGAAGGAAGCGTCACCCTGAACGGCGAGGAGATCAAAGAACCCGGGCCCGACCGCGGCATGGTCTTCCAGGAGCCGACGCTGTATAACTGGCTGAGCGTCTTTGACAACGTCGCCTTCGGTCTGAAGATGCGCGGCGTCGCAAAAACGGAGATCAGGGAACGCGTCACGCGCTTTCTGGCGCTCACGGGACTGGCCGGCTTTGAACAGTTTCCGCCCTATGAGCTCTCCGGCGGCATGAAGCAGCGCGTGGCACTGTCCCGCGTCCTGGTCTCGGACCCGAAGGTCCTGCTGATGGATGAGCCCTTCTCCGCGCTGGACCCTTCGACAAGACAGGAAATGCAGAGCCTCCTGGATTCCCTGCAGGACAGACGCAAATGCACGATCCTGCTCGTGACGCATGACATCAACGAGGCCTTGTATCTGGCGGACCGCATCCTTGTGTTTTCCGCAAGACCGGGGCGCATCATCGACGAGATTGATCTGCGGGGGGTCTCCTTTACGGACCGCCGCAGCGAAATCATAGAACGGCCCGACATGACGGCGCTGCACAAGCGCATCATGGAGGCCGTAACGCAAAAGGAATAACATACTGGGAGGAAAAGAAATGGACAATCAGACCTACAAAACCCACATCAACACGGGGCAGGCGGTCGCGGGGGTGGTGCTCTTCATCGTCCTCATCGCGGGAGGTGCGGCCATCCTGAAACCGAACATCCTGATGCGCTTCCTCATCGGCATCGGCTTCGGTTACGTGCTCTCCCGTGCGTTCTCCGGCTTTGCCGGCAGCGTCAACCGCGCCTGCCGGACGGGATCGACGCAGCTGATGCGCACCCTCTGCTTCATGTTCTTCATCACCTCGATCATTGTGGCGGGCTTTGCCTTCCGTGATGAAAACTTCGCGCAGCTTGACTTATGGATCAATCCGGTGAACCTGGGGCTTTGCATCGGCGCCGCGGTCTTCGGCTTCGGCATGTCGATCTCCTCCTGCTGCGCCTCCGGCGTCATGCAGGACGTGGCCTGCGCCTCACCGCGCGCCATCATCACGCTGATCTTTTTCGGCATCGGCGTCTTCGTCGGTTTCCCGCTGCAGTATTCGCAGGCCTGGATCGAAAAGAGCGTGATCACCTCGGAGCGCGGTGCACAAAAGGGCGGCGGCTTCTTCTTCCCGGACCTCTTCAAATGGGACGGCTTCAACGGCTTCCTCGGCGCGATCGTCCTGACCGGCATCCTTTGCCTCATCGTTTACAAGGGCTGCATGTGGTATGAGACAAAGCAGAAGGCCTCCGGCAGATACACGGGCGTCGGCACGGAAGCGCTGCAGGCCTCGCCCTATGAGTATGACATTTCCAAGGTGAAGTTCTTCTCCCGCGACACCTACTATCATTTCTTTGTGAAGCCCTTCACCTTAAAGGAGGGCGCGGTCGGCCTGACGATCCTCTTCACGATCCTGCTCGCGGCCTTCAAAACCGAGTGGGGTGCCTCCACGCCTTACGGCATGTGGGTGGCGCGCGTGCTGATCAACTTCGGCGTCTCTCCGGAGAAGATCGCGATCTTTACGAACACCACGATGGGCGGCGCCTTTGAAACACCCTTCCTGGAGCAGGCCGTCTCCATGCAGGACATCGGCATCCTCTTCGGCGCGGTGATCTACATGCTGCTGGCCGGTGACTGGATCGCCACGGTAAAGGAATCGCTCTCCATCACCGGCAAGGAAGCGCTGATGTACGTGATCGGCGGCTTCACGATGGGCTTCGGCACGCGCATGGCGCAGGGCTGCAACGCGGGCGCGCTCTATTCCCCGATCGCGGCCTTCTCGCTTTCCGGCTGGGTGTTCCTGCCCTTCATGGTTTTGGGCGGCATCCTGGGGAACCGGGTGTATAAGAAAACGGGTATACGGTAACACAACACAACTTTTACGGAGGTGTTTCTTATGAGCAAACGTATTCTGATTGTCGGCGGTGTGGCAGGCGGTGCATCCGTCGCGGCAAGAGCAAGGCGCATTGATGAGGACGCAAAGATCATCATGTTCGAGCGCGGCCCGAACGTGTCCTTCTCGAACTGCTGCCTGCCCTTCTTCCTCTCGCGTACGGTCGCGCATTCCACCGACCTCGTGCTGATGGATCCCAAGCAGTTCAAAAATCAGTACAACATCGACGCGCGCGTGGGCTATGAGGTCACGGCCATCAACCGCAAGAAAAAGACAATCACGGTGAAGAACGTGAAGACCGGCAAGAAGACGGAAGAAGCCTATGACAAGCTCTTCCTTTCTCCCGGTGCCGCACCGGTCAAGCCGAAGGCGATCGCCGGCGTGAACAACAAGAACGTTTTCACCATCCGCAACGTCGTGGACATCGCGGCGCTGGACAATTACATCCGCAAGAACAAGGTGAAGGACATTGCCGTCATCGGCGGCGGCTTCATCGGCATGGAGGCCGCGGAAAACTTAAGGGAGGGCGGCTACAACGTCACCCTGATCGAGGCGATGGACCAGGTCATGACGCCCTTTGACGAGGACATGGCGCAGATCCTGCACCGCGAGATGCATGACAAGGGCGTGACGCTCCTGCTCGGCTCCGGTGTGAAATCGATCGGCGCTTCCGAGGTGACGCTCGCGAACGGCAAGAAGGTCAAGGCCCAGGCCGTGGTGCTGGCGATCGGCGTGCGTCCGGAGACGGAGCTCGCGGAGAAGGCGGGCCTGGAGCTCGGCACAACCGGCGCGATCAAGGTGGACCACAACTACCTCACCTCCGACCCGGATATCTACGCGGTCGGCGACGCGATCGAGGTTTACAATCAGCTCACCCACAAGCCGGGACGCCTCACGATGGCCGGTCCCGCACAGCGCCAGGCGCGTGCCGCCGCGGACGCGATGTACGGCATCCCGCACAACAACAAGGGTGTGGTCGGCTCCTCCTGCGTCCGCGTCTTTGACTTGAATGCCGCCTGCACGGGCCTCAACGAAAAGGCCTGCAAGGCCGCCGGCATCAACTATGATTTCGTTTACGTCATCCCCGGCGACAAGGTCGGCCTGATGCCCGGCTCCAACCCGATGCACTTCAAGCTGATCTTCGAATATCCGACCGGCAAGATCCTCGGCGCCCAGGCGATCGGCAAGGGCACGGCGGACAAGCGCATTGATGTCATCGCCACCCTGATCCAGATGGGCGGCACGCTCGAAGACTTGAAGGAACTGGAGCTCTGCTACTCGCCCGCCTATTCGACGGCCAAGGATGTCGTCAACCACGCGGCGCTGGTCGCGCTCAACATCCTTTACGGCAGGTTCAAGCAGGTGAAGGTTACTGAAGTGCGCAAGCTTGTGAAGGACAAGGCCCTCATCATCGACGTGCGTGAGCCCGGCGAATTTAAGCTCGGTCACATCAAGGGCGCGAAGAACATTCCCTTGAGCGAGTTCCGCGGGCGCATGAAGGAGATCCCGAAGAACAAGCCGGTGTACCTGCACTGCCGTTCCTCGCAGCGTTCCTATAACGCGCTGCTCGCCTTACAGGCCAACGGTTATGACCAGGTGTATAACATCTCCGGCTCCTACCTCGGCATCTGCAATTATGAGTACTTCCATGACCAGACCTCGAAGCGGGAAAAGATCGTGACGGAGTACAACTTTAACTGACGCTTCTGCGGGCTCGTTCCGCAATCTTGACATTTACACCTCCCCCCTCATAAAATTTATATATTATGAGGGGGGAATTCTTATGCACACACAAAAACCAAAAAACACAAAAATGAGGCTGTCTGCATGGATGACGGCAGCATGTCTCCTGCTCTCCGCCTGTTCGCAGGGCGCAGGAAGCGGCACGACGGGCGGGGCAACGGCAGGCGGTTCGCAAACGGCGGACGCCGGACGCATCTATGTTGTGAGACAGACGGAAGCCGTGCGAAGCAGCGGAGGGCCTGCGGGCTTTACCCTGTACCGGCAGGGAGCGGAGCCGCAGTTTCTGCGTACGGACGCGAATCTCTATGACCACAGCGCAGACCGGACGTCCATGGTGTTTCTGTGCGTTCTTAACTTTAACGGCGCATTGGCCGGCACCCTGCATCATTTTTATCAGGGAAATGATTTTACACGTGCAGATGTCTATGTGGGAAAGGGTAGCGAGTGCATCGGGATCAGCGCAGACGGCAGCACCACCTTCTTCTGCACGGCGGAGCTCCCGGGAAAGGACATTTATCTCTTCCGGAACGGCAAGGAAGAAAAGATTGACCATACGGACGAAACCTTTGCCGGCTGTCTGTCCGGAAACGGAAAGTTCTTTCTCTATACGGTGGAAAAGGACGGACTTTTCCGCCTGATGCTGTATGACGGATCGGAAAGCAGGGAGATCGCCGCGGAGGCGGATTCCCTTGCGCCCCTCTTTGTCTCGGATGACGGTGCGCGCCTGTACTACGGTCTTGCGGATATTTTCGCGCAGGAAATGCCTGTCTTTTATCTGGAAAAGGGAAAGCAGGCGCAGCTGTTCAAGGATGTGAATACCTTCTTTGTCTACTGCTTCCTGAATGAAGACGGCAGCGAATTTGTCTATCATGACGGCACAAAACTGAATTTTGTGAAAAACGGTGAACTGCGCTGGGAAATGCCCTCTTCCGAGCCCTGCCAGCTTTACGGGCCCGAAGGGATTCCGATGTTTTTCAACAACATGCTCGGAAGACCCGCGGTTTATCAAACGGAGACGCTTGCGGACCTGATTTTTTACTCCTCCGACGGACACATCTTCTTCTTCCCCGATAACGGAAACGTCGATACCGTCACTCTGACGACGGAACAGATGCACCCAGGAAGAATATGGCTTCGCAATGACGGAAAAGACCTGTATTATCACACCGCTGCGGGCGTATTCCGTATCCGGGACTACCGCGAGGCTTCCTACCGCCCCGCGGATGCGACGGTGATGCCCGACGTCCCGGAATGCCTTCTGGAAAAAGCGGTGGATTCCTTCAACGTATCCGCCGACGGGGAAGCGCTCTGCTATTCACAGGAACTCAAGCTGTATTACCTTGATCTGCAGACGGGGAAGGAAAGCCTCCTGACGGAAAATACCTGGCTGGACAGCGACCGGGCATTTTCCGATGTGGGATATAAATACAGATTCTTCGGCGACACAAAGCGCGTCTTTTTCTTTGAAGAAGAACAGTGTTACGTTTCCGACGGCGGCGCCGCGCCGGAGCCTGTGGAAGGGGTCACCGGAAAGTGTGATTCCGTCAACTACACGGCGGATGGCGTGCTGAACATTCGCACGGATAAAGGAAACTATTTTTCGATGGACGGCGAAACCTTTATCCCCGTCACCGCCGAGGCCAAATAAAAAAAGTAACAAAGGGAGGTACCCATGAAATACAAGCATGTCATAAAAGCACTGCGCCCGGCAAGACTTGCTGCCGCCTTACTTACGCTCTCCCTGCTGGGGGGCTGCGGCGGTGCGCAGGGGAGCGGTGCCCAGTCCAAATACGTGGAGGTCAGCGAAACCTATTCCTATACGCCCATACAGGGAAGCAGCACCTCCGGTACCTTCTCCGTCGGACCGGACGGGACACTGACACGCGCAACCGGATCCTTTCTTTACTTCGCACCGAAAAACCTGACCGGCAGCCTGCAGGTCGCCGCCGTGACGGATGACGATCATAAGTACTATCTTGCCGCCCGCAAGGACGGCAGGGAGTTCTATACGGACACGGAGCACACGCCTTACGTTTTTGTGACGGCGCCCCTGGGAGATGCGTTCTGCTACACGCGCCGCAAAAAGGAGAATGATCCTCGAAAGCAACTCGCCGGTGATCTGGTCCTTGTACGGGGAGAGGAGGCCGTCACGCTCTCCGAAATCTTGGAATCACGCATAGAACCGGTCTTTTCCGTGGACGGAGCGCATCTGCTCTATACGGAAACGGATGACGGAATCTACCGCCTGAAGCATTTCAACGGCACAGAAACGACGGACGTTGCCGCCTCCGCGGATATGATTTATCCGGTGCATGTGACAAATGACGGCAGGTGCCTCGTTTATATGCAGGGCAGCCGCCGTGACTTTGTCATGATCGGCGTGACGGACGGAAAGAAAACGGAGCTGGGGTCGGCAACACCGGCGCCTTTTACCGGCGGTGGCACGGCCTGCATCAACGCGGACGGCTCGCAGTATTTCCTGGCGCATTCGGACGGCATGCACCTTTACAAAAACGGGGAAAAGATCGCCACGGCGGATCCCATGCCGGCCTATTTCTTTGCGCCTTACGGCGCGGAGACCTGGCACAGTATGGGCGGATTTGTCCAGAGCCAGTACGTCGGGGTCCGTGATTTCCGGGATACGGTTTATCTTAACCGAGGTGCCCTGTACCGTCTGGATGAAAGCTATGCGCCAGGACAGGTTGCCGGGGGCGTCACAAACTTCCTCGACATAACGCTCCTTTCCGACGGCAATACCGTGCTGTACCAAAAGGAAGATACCGACGGGCTCTTCCGCACGGATACCTCCGCGGAAACGCCCGCCGAAGAGCAGCTGACGGACATGGCCGTCAGTGCGTTTGCGTACTATGAAAAAGAAAAGCGGCTCCTCTGGCAGTCAGAGGGGAAATTCTACACCAAAGCGGAGGGGGCTGAGCCGGAGGAAATCACGGACGTCACCCCGGGCGAAGGCTGGCATAAGATTGTCGCCAGGCCGCAGTTTGTCATTATTTTCAACGCGGAAGACGTCTGGTTCTCCACGGACGGAAAGCAGTTCCGGCAGCTGTAGGCGAAAAGGGCACAAAAGGGACGGTTCTCTTTTATGCTATATCAGCGTTTCCGCTTTTTCCGGAACCGGATCACTCCTCCTACGGAGGTTGTCAGCAACAGCAGCTCCGGTAAGATCTGCAGATCCGTTCCGGTCTGCGGCGCGTTCACCTGGGTCAGGTTCACATCCGCGTAAGGGACGGCACCCAAAGGCGGATCCACCGTCACATTTACGGGCGTCGCTGCAGGAGCCGGAGCCGGTTCCGGCTGCGGTGCAGGTGTCGGCGCCGGATCGGGCTGCGGTTGCGGATCCGGATCGGGTTGCGGCTGTGGTTGCGGGTCCGGATCGGGTTGCGGCTGTGGTTGCGGCTGCGGGTCGTGCAGCACTTCCCATATTCCGACAAATTTTACATCCCCGTCTTTCACCTCGGCCGTATTATTTTCCCAGCCTCTGAATACATAGGTGACACCGTCCACCGTCACACGCAATTCTTCGTCGGGCGCCAGGGCGGAACGCGGATTGGCCGCGGAAACCGTTTCATGGTTAAAGTACTGATACGCACGAAGCGGTAGCGTGTCCTTTACTGCATCCGGGAGATCTCCGCCGCCCCGCAGCTGATAGACATACTTCTCCGTAAAGGTCGGCGTGCCGGCGGCAACCCTCTTCCACTTGCCCGCAAAGGCCACGTCCGCACCGTTGACAATGGCAAAATCTTTGTCCCAGCCGCGGAATACATAATCAAATCCGCCGTGTGTAACCTTTGTCTTAGTAGGATTCGCCGGAATTACCGTTTCACCGTCCGCGTACCATTCCGCCCTGTCGGGTTTCGTATCTGTTACTTCTGACGGCAACTCAGCCACGGGCTTCGGATTGTTGTCTTCATCCAGATACTGGTTGTAACTGTATGACTCCGTGTACGCAGGCGTCTTTTTCCAGTAACCGGTAAAATGAATGTTTTGTCTGACGGTGCTGCGGGGCGCGGGCGCACCGCCGGCACCGGTGGTATAATACTCTCCCGAGCCGTGATTATAGTCCGTATAGGTGTAAGACGGGCTGTAATTGTCCTCATAGCGCAGGAAGCTGTATTTATATTTTGTCGCGCCATCCGTAACAATGACCTCGTCTTTCGGCACATTATTAACATGATCCCACGGAGACGCGGGCGCGATCGGCTCCTTTTCCCAGAAACGCTTTTCCTTGCCGGCGGTGGCGCGTTCCGGCAGAAGAGCCGTCACCTCCGCAGGAACTGAACTGCCATCGTCCATCTTAAACTCATAGGTCTCGTAATACTTTTTCTGCCAGACTACATGGATGGCATGATCCTGCTGGACATTTTTAAACGTGAACGTGTAGCTCTTCGGTTCACCTGTAACAGGGTGGGTATCATTGGAAACGGTATAGCTTAGTTCCTCTTTTTGGCCACCATTCAAGGGTTGGCTTTCTCTTTTATTATTTGTCCAACCCGTAGTGTTCCTGATAGGAACGTCGTCGCTTCCCGTATTATTGTAAATGATAGTACCGTCTGATGCGATCAGCTGTTTCAGCACATACCCATTATCGACTTCTGGTGTCAGGGTATAGGTGATGGTTTTTCCGCCGGAGACCGTAAGGGTTGTGGGTCCTAAAAGCCTTTCACGATCTCCGAGAGCCAATGTACCGCTCTCATTGCCCCAACTTGTTGTCTGGATGGTGCCACCCGTGTCAGGATAAGGGCCGCCAATGGTCTCAGTTGATGATTTCAGGTTATACCACGTCCCTGTCGTCTTTCCGCCCGCATTACCGGCAAGGAGATAGGTCTCAACGGATACGTTATCACCCTTATTATCTTTTCCCCCACCGGAACTCCAGACCGTGACATGAGCTCCCTTTTTATTGTCTATCGCAGCAAGAAATCCACTGTAAATGGAATACTGGTTGTCCTTGACCTCTGGGTCCTGCGGTTCAATCCGATACCATGTCTGCCCGTCTGTTTCACCGGTTTTCACAATCGACTTGTAGCCGGGATGGGTTTTACTATTTGTACGATTTTGATTGTTCTGATTTCCGGCGCCACTAGATGTTTCTTCATTATCTGCTTCCCCGCCAGGAAGAAACAGACTAAATCCTTTAGTTGTTGTCTCAAATCCGCTGTTCAGCCGAATTTGTTCCGAGTAATTATAGTTATTATCAGCGCCATACAGCGCTCCAAAACCTAATACTCCATAGCTATTTTTTGCTCGAAAAACATCTATGTCTGCAGACTTGAAATAAAATATTCCGTCAATCACTGATCCATCTTCCTGAAGCAGTACCTGGACTCTCGCATCCACCTTGATGCCATACCGTTGGTTGCCGTCATTTGTTCCCCTGTTCGAATGCGTCCGGACATCATTTCCGCTTCAGATCAAAAGCTTATCCAGTTCTTCATATTTACCATTATCCATATTCGATTGCAGCACAATATGTAAATCGGAATAGGTAATCACTACATCTGCCGGTTTTCCCGCATATTCCGCAGCACCCTTGAAGGTATACCTAACAAGATCACCTTTGATGTGGTTATCTGTAGCCTTGTTCAGCCCATTGCCCTGACTCTTTGCCAATGCCTGGTCAAACATCATATAGTTGTGTCCAAAGCTCCCAAACCCGTAAGTACTGCTGTGTTCATTACCTATCATCAGGTAATCCTTCAGATTATTATCCAGTTTGTTATTGGTTCTCCAGAGTTCCTCAATCTTTAAAATCTTGTCTTCCCCACTGTTTTCCCATGTGGTTTCATTTATTTTGACCATATCCTCTTGGGCGGCCGCAACCCTGTCTACTTTTTTTTCATCAATATAAATCGTGGCAATCGGTGCATCCAGTGCAAAGGTGGTGTTATCGGTCCCCTGATATACGCCGTCAACCGGCTGTACACCACTGACATCGCCCGATGAATTGACATACTGATAGCCATTCGTGTTCGGTGTGGTATTCCACGACCCGGCCGCTCTCACATCCATCTTCACCGTGGAAAAGACCGAAACAAACAAGAACAGAGCAGAAAAGAACAGAGACATCCCCCGTTTGAACGACTTCATACAACACACCCTCTTTCCTAAAACAACAATAATAATAATAAAGAAAAAATGACATCAAATATCATAGCCTTTTTCCCTGCGGCTGTCAATGAAGCTTCACCCCGCCCTGATCCGATTTGATCTGTCTTGACATGAAGCATCACCCTCGGTCCTGATTTCCGTCAGCGGGCGCAAGCTGCCCGGACAACCCGTCGCCGACTACACAGGACGTGTGTCCATGAACATACCGGCATCTCATGACGAACATGGATGTGAGGAATGCCGGTATGTGATGGAGGGACAAACAGTCAGGGCGCAATCTCATATGCCATATCAACATCTTGTGGTTGCAGGGCGATTAACGTCTATTTTGTCATATTATAATATTTTCCTTGTAAAAGCATCATTTTTGTGATAGTATATTGGTAGTATATTGGCTCTGCAAACAGCAAGGAAAAGGGAAGGATTACCACGGATGGACTTACGGATACAGGGAGGTTATGCCGGCGGATTCGGAATGCAAAGCCTGAATCCGATGGAGCGTTCCAAGCCGATCGTGAATCCCGGCGCATCGACGCAGGTGCAGGCGGGCAAGAAGGTGTCGCCCGCACAGTGCCAGACCTGTGCGACGCGCATGTACAAGGACGGTTCGGATGAGAACGACGTTTCCTTTAAGGCACCGGGACATATTGATCCCGGCGCTTCCGCTGCCGTCGTGCGCGGACATGAGCAGGAGCACGTTGTCAATGCTTATGAAAAAGCCGCGGAAAACAACGGCAAGGTACTGCAGGCATCCGTTTCCCTGAACACCGCGATCTGTCCGGAATGCGGCCGCAGCTACGTGGCCGGTGGCACGACAACAACCATGATCAAATATTCCGGGGAAGAATCCTCCCCCTACCGCGCCAACCAGAAGGCCTTCGACGGCGCCAACGGCGCGATCGGCGGCAACCTCGATCTGGCAGTTTGAGCAGAAAAACCCTGATATACAGCGCCGCCCGTGTACTTTCGGGCGGCGTATTTCATTTCAAAACGGCCTCTTGTGACAAATTCCTGTATGTCTCCGGCGCATCAATGTGAGGTGAACCTGTGCCCCCGCCGGGGATGGCGAAATGTAAGGGTTCTGTGATACAATAGAGCATTATCACAGTACACGGAGGAAACCTGCTTTGCAAAACAGAACACACACCTGCGGCGAGCTGAGGCTCACTGACGCGGGAAAAGAGGTACAGCTGTGCGGCTTTCTGGAAAACTTCCGGGAGGTCGGGGCCAATCTCGGCTTTGCGGTGCTGAGGGATTTCTACGGCACGACGCAGATCGTCGCGGAAACGGAGGAGGCCGTCGGCTTCTTTAAGGCATTGAACAAGGAAAGCACCGTACAGGTGAAGGGGACGGTCAGGGAGCGCTCTTCCAAGAACCCGAAGCTTGCGACCGGAGAGATTGAGGTGGTGCCGGAAGCGGGAGGGCTGGCGGTGCTGGGCAAATGCCTGCACAACGAGCTGCCCTTTGAGATCAACCGCTCGCTGGATGCGGATGAGACGGCGCGCCTGAAATACCGCTATCTGGACCTGCGCAACCCCGTGATGCGGGATAAGATTGTCCTGCGCAGCAAAATCGTCTCCGCCATCCGCAAGGCCATGACGGTGCATGATTTCCTTGAAATCACGACGCCCATCCTCACGGTGTCTTCGCCGGAGGGCGCGAGAGATTACCTTGTGCCCGCCAGAAAGCACCCGGGAAAGTTTTACGCCCTGCCGCAGGCGCCGCAGCAGTTCAAGCAACTGCTGATGACCTCCGGCTTTGACCGTTATTTCCAGATCGCGCCCTGCTTCCGTGACGAGGATGCGCGCGGCGACCGCTCGCCCGGCGAGTTCTATCAGCTGGACCTGGAGATGGCCTTTGCCTCGCAGGAGGATGTCTTTGCCGTCTGCGAAGAAGTGCTGCCGCCGGTCTTTGCGGAGCACGGCCTGTATGACAGAGCCTCGAAGCCGCCCTTTGTGCGGATTCCTTACGCGGAGGCCATGGAAACCTACGGCACGGACAAGCCGGATCTGCGCATTGACTTAAAGATCACGAATGCCACGGAGACCCTTGCGGACTGCGGCTTTGAGCCCTTCGCCGGGCAGGAGGTCCGCGCGGTGGTCGTTTCGGACTTTAAGGAAAGCCGCAAGTTCATTGACAAACACATTGCGGACATCGAGGTGGTCAGCGGCGCGAAATGCTACTGGTTCCGTCTCGATGAAAACGGGGAGATCGTCGGCGGCATTGCGAAGTTTTTGCAGGAGAAAAAAGAGGCGGTCATCAGCGCACTCGGTTTAAAGAACGGTGATTTTGTCGCCCTCGGCGCGGGTACGAAGGACCAGGCGCTCAAAACGGCCGGCGTCGCCGTCAAGAGCTTTGGCACGGACGTGCCGGGCCATATGGATAAGGAACAGTATGTCTTCTGTTGGATCGTGGACTTCCCGATGTATGAGATCGGTGAGGAATCCGGGCAAACGGAGTTCTGTCACAATCCCTTCTCCATGCCGCGCGGCGGCCTTGAGACGCTGCTCGCGGCGGAGCGCGGGGAGATCGATCCCCTGGAGATCCTCGCGGATCAGTACGACCTTGTCTGCAACGGCGTGGAGCTGTCCTCCGGCGCCGTCAGAAACCATGACCCGGAGATCATGATCAAGGCCTTTGAGATGGTGCGTTTGTCGGAGGAAGACGTCAAGGCGAAATTCCCGGCCATGTATAATGCCTTCACCTACGGTGCGCCGCCGCATGCGGGCATCGCGCCGGGGATTGACCGCATGGTGATGCTGATGGCGGGGGAGGAATCCATCCGCGAGGTCATCCCCTTCCCGATGAACAAGAACGCACAGGATGTGATGATGGACGCGCCGGGCGAAGTCACGCAGGCGCAGCTGGACGAACTGCATATACAGATCATCAAAGAGGACGCGGAATAGCCGCGACCGGAGGGAGCGAACATGACGTACAAAGTGGGATTTATCGGCTGCGGCAACATGGCAAGCGCCATCATTTCCGGGATCATCCGTGCAGGCTACTGCAGCGCGGATGAGATCATCGCGGCGGAGCCGACGCCGGAAGCAAGGGAACATGCCAAGCAGGCCTTTGATATCCATGTGACGGATTCCAACCCTTACGTCGTGGCGGAGGCACAGATGATCTTCCTCTGCGTCAAGCCGCAGGTGCTGGATACGGTGCTTGCGGAAATCCGGGATTCCGTGGAGGATTACCGCCTGATCATTTCCATCGTTGCGGGAACGCCGCTGTCACACATCGCCGCGCAGCTCGGCGCGGAGACGCATCCGAAGCTCGTGCGGCTGATGCCCAACACGCCGGCGCTCGTGGGACAGGGCATGACCGCCGTCTGCGCGGGCGCAAACGTGACGGAAGGGGACCTGCAGGAGGTCTTAAAGATCGCACAGTCCTTCGGTGCGGCGGAGCTTGTGCCGGAGCATCTCTTTGATACCGTAACGGCGGTCAGCGGTTCCTCGCCCGCCTATGTGTTTTTGCTGATGGAAGCGATGGCGGATGCCGCCGTGAAGGGCGGGATGCCGCGGGCACAGGCCCTGCGCTTTGCAGGACAGGCCGTTGCCGGCAGCGCCCATCTGATGCTGGGAACCGGAAGACATCCCGGCGAGCTGAAGGATATGGTCTGTTCCCCGGCAGGAACGACGATCGATGCCGTGGCGGTGCTGGAGCAGGAAGGCTTCCGCGGTGCCGTCATCAAAGCAATGGACGCCTGCCGCATCCGGTCAGGCGTCCTGAAATCCTGAGATTGCATTACAACGCGCGCAGGAATCAATCCTGTTTCTGCGCGCGTTCTTTTTCCATCTGTTCCTTCTGTTTTCTGACCTTTTTGCCCTTTTCCTTTTCATCCTCAATGCGGGCGGCCGCCTCATCCACGGGCACGCCGAGCACCTTGGAAAGCAGGTCGCTTTCGACCGTCGGCGCGTAGTAGAAGCCCTGGCGGTAGCCGCAGCCGAAGGGGTTGAGCAGATCGACCTGATGATCCGTCTCCACGCCCTCCGCGATGATCTTAAGGTCAAGCCGCTGGGCGATGTGAATCAGACCCTCGATCAGATCCGCGGCGCGCGGGTTTGTCTCCAGCTGCCAGACAAACATGCGCTCCAGCTTCAGCACGTCCACCGGGAGCTCTAAGATGGAGCTGACGCCGGAATAACCGGAGCCGAAATCATTCAGGATGATTTCCACGCCCATGGCGGAAAGCTCCTGCATCGCCACGTTGACATAGAAATATGCCGCCGTCAGCATGCTTTCATGAATTTCCAGAGCGAGCTTGCCTTCCGGAATCTTATACTCTTCCATCATCTGCTGGACCGTGTCCACGAAGTCTTCCTGTAAGAACAGAACGGAAGAGATCGGCAGAGCGATGGATTCAAATTCGATGCCTTCGTCAATCAGACGGGAGATCATCTCGCAGACCTGACGCAGGGCGAAGTATTCCACCACGCGCACCTGACCGGAATCCTCCGCGATCGGCAGGAATTCTTCGTAACCGACATTGCCGATGCCTTCCACAAAGATGCGCATGTAAAACTCCGCACGGGTGAAGCGTCCCTTGTCCTGACAGAAGGTCGGGCGGTAACGCACGTTGACCTGATTGTTCGCGACGGCTTCCGTCAGCGCCAGCGCGATCATGCGGTTGCGGATGAAGCGCTCGTTCAGCTTGCTGTCATATACCGTGACCTGTCCCGGGCCCTGTGCCGTGGATTCCGAAACCGCACGGTCAAGGAAGAGGTTCAGTTCTTCCGCGCTCCTGGCAATGCCCGGATACGGGCACATGCCGATCTGCGCCTGACAGAGGCATTCCGTCTCACCGATCTGCCACATGTGCGAGAAGCGGGTCAGAATCTCCTCCGCGATATCCTCCGATTTGGCCTGTCCGAGGCCGTCCAGAATGATGACGAATTCGACACCGACGAAACGGTAAACGGTCTTGCCGGTCACCTCCGCGAGGTATTCCGCAACGTCCTCGAGCATGCGCTCGCCGTTGTCATATCCGAAGGTGTCATTGAAATACTTGAAGTTTTCCAGATAGACCTTCAGAATGTGTCCCTTTTCGTTGCCGGCACTCAAGAGGTCGGCGAATTTCTTCATACAGGCTTTTCTGCCGCTTTCGAGATAATCTGCCATAATCTCACCATTTTCTCATGCATTGACAGTTACATTACCTATTTTACATGATTTTGGCGAGAATGCAAGCACGCCGGGGCAGGGGCTTCCTCCCCCGTATCACAGGTATTCATATACAAGATTCCCGAAGCGGATTTCGTCTCCGCGGTTTAAGGTGATTTCCTCGCCGGGCTTTAAGCGGATGCCGTTGCGGAAGGTGCCGTTGGTGGAATTCAAGTCCCGGAGCGTGACGTCACCAGAAACATCCCTGTTCAGGTAAGCGTGCGTCCTGGAAACACTCTCCTCCGGGAGCGTCACATCTGCGGGAGAACCCTTGCCGACCGTGAAGGGCAGGCTCTCCAGGGCGATCTGCTTATTGCAGGCGGCGCTTCTGCTGTAGAGGCGCCCGCCGGGGGGATCTGCGGCCTGCGGCGCCAGCAATACCGTGTACTCCGGCACGTCATCCGGCGCCGCATTTACGTATCCGTCGCGGAAGGTGCCGGTATCGTCCGGGCGACTCTTTCCCGGAATGTATTGCGCGTCCCGGGTTGCGTCAAAGGTCTCCGACAGAAGGTCCTGACCGTAGCCCTCCATTCCGGGCAGGGGTTCGGAAAAGAGCGCCTCCACGCTTCCCGCGGCCGGGCGCGGACGCCGCCGGGCCTGACTCTTTCCTTTCCTTCCGCGCTTTTTGGACGCCGCCTTATGCCGTCCCTTCTTTCCGCCGCGCTTCCTTCCCCTTCCGCTGCCGGACAGCTTCGCGCGCAGACCGCCGCTTCCCGCAAACAAGAGGGAGGAGGCAAAGCCCGCAAGGCCCACCGCAATCACGACAATCGTCAGCACGTTTCCTGCTGCCGAGAGTACGTACTCCCTGCGCAGATAGATGCCCGCAAGCGTGGCAATCGCACAAAGCAGGGTCAGCACCCGGCTGTTCCCTCCCGTTTCCTCTGCGGGCGGTGCCTCCGGCTTTCGTTTCTTCCCGGGCTCCTCTTCCTCCCAGGCCGATGCGCGGTACCAGTCCCCGGCGGTGGCCGCCGCCGCGGCGCGGTTTCGTCCCTCCGGAAACAGCCTCCGCTCCGGCTTCGCCGCCTGCGCCGCGCCCTGTGCCGCCGGCAGCAGCGCGGAGAGCCGCATCCCCTGCGTGCCCAGAAGCGTCGCAATCCGGTAAGCCTCCGCGCCTGCCGCCTCGTCATGCTCATCCGCACAGCAGATCAGGGTCTCCCCGAAGCTCTCCGGAAAAACCGTGCCGTTGGCGAAGGGATCCGCTGCAAAGAGCCAGCGCTCGCCGCTGCGGTCATAGAAGATCGTCTCCGCGGACAGATATAAGTGTTCCTCATCCAGCAGATACTCCTTCATGGCCTCCGTCACCGCACAGAGGGCACGGCAGAGGGATTGTATGTCCTCCGTGCGCAGTTTTTTCACGAGACAGAGGTGCTCCAGGCTCTGCAGCCCGTCGATCCGGTAATACAGCAGCAATTCGCCGTTGACATGCCGCACCTCCAGCGGCACCGTTCCCTCCACCGGCTGTGTTTCCAGCATCTTCAGGGCATACTGCCTGCCCTCCGTCACCACCGGATGCACGATCATGTAGTTATGATCCAGATCTCTTGTATATTCCAGTTTCATCCTTCTCCCCTTTCAATTCGCCACTGCCCGGACACCCGCCCGGATTAGGTCCGCGATCCGCGCGACCCGCCGGATATGCCCCGGCATGTCGTAAAAACGCGCCCGCATGGAAACGCCCGATGTCCATGCCTCCGCCGATGTCAGGTCAAAGCCGGAGCGCCGGGCTTCCGTCTTCAGTCCCACCGTCACATCGGCGCCTGACACCGTAGCCGTCACCTCCGGTGTTTTGTTGCCGAAGTACCTGCCGGAAAACTGCCATGCCGCATTCTCCCTCGCAAAGGCCGCCCGGTCCTCCCCTTCTTTGAGGAGCGATGCCCGGAAAGCCGTCACATAGGCATCCTGTACCAGAAGACATCTGCCGTATTCCAGGAAGACCATGTGGATGATGCAGGCCAGCAGAAAAAAGGTCAGCGGAACCAGGAATGCGGCCTCCAGGGTGAAATATCCTCCCAAGTCCTTCTTACGGATAAGCAAAGAGCACCACCCCCATCGCCGTCGTCAGAAAGGGCACAAAGGGTATCCTTGCCTTCCTGTCCGCTTTTTTTGTCAGTAAGAGCACCACCGAAACGAGGGCGCTCATGCCAAGTGCGATCATCAGCATCACCGCAATCCCACGAAGGCCGAAGACGGGGCCTGCGGCCGCCAGCAGCAGGCCGTCCCCGGCACCGACCGCGTGCGCGCTCATGAGGGAGAGGCCAAACAACAAAAGCCCCGGTGCCATTGACAGCAGTACCTCCGTCCATGTCCCCGTCCGGTCCGTCAGTGCCATGGTCAGTTGTATCAAGGACATACATCCGATCAGCGCGACCGTCCAGAGCGGAACACGCTTTGTTTTTAAATCGCTGTGCGCGGCAACCGCCAGCGTACAGATACATATTATTTTCAATGTCATATGATTTCCTTTCCCGCACTTTGTGCGCTGTCCTTCCATTTCATTCCGTCATCCTTCTTTCAGTAGCCGCACTTGCTGCAGGGCGGCCTCCCCTGTGCCTGCGCTTCCGACAGGGGAATCGACAGTACATGATGATGGATCTTTTTGCAGGAAGCGTCCCCGTGATAGCGGTTGCCGTAATCCGTCACGTAATACGCGCCGGCGGCTCCCGCACCGCAGGATTCGCAGCGGTAGTAGATCGCGCCGTTGGCGCTGCGCAGGGATTCCACCGAAGACGCATCCACACTGCGGACCGAGGGCTTCAGATAGGTGCAGCCCGCCGTCCTGTGATACACGCTTCCCTTCTCCGTGACATACACCGTTTCCTCCTTTTCCTCCGCCTCCTCCGCCGTCCCCGGAATCCGGTAGCCGGTCCAGGCATGGCCGTAATACCGGGCCTCCGCCGGAAAGGCGGTAAAGGGCATCAGACGAAGCAGCGGCTGTATCTCATACGACGCGATCAGATCGATCTCGCCGTCGCCGCCGGACAGGGCGGAGCGCAGGAAGGAGATGCCGGATTCCCCGCCGCGCACGCAGCGCAGGTTGGTCTTCGCCTCCGCAAGGTACGCCTTCGCTCTGGCCCCGCCGTATGTGGCGGTAAACACCGCCCCCGCCGTCCCGTCCGTCATGGTATCCGTGCCCGCGCTCCTCAGCACATCCTCCCCGAAGGAGACGTCAAAGGCAATCTGCCCGAGCTCGCGGCCCGCCTGATGCAGGGCCGCCTCAATCCCCGTCTGCACATACAGTGCCTCAAAGAGCGTCAGCAGGTTCACAAAGACATACAGAAAGATTGGCAGGACCAGCGCCGCCTCCAGCGTCACCGCGGCATGCAGTGTTTTCCGCATCCGTTCACGCAGTTTTCTCATTTCGCAGCCTCCTCATGTGCGCTGTAGCCGCCCTTCCTGACAAAGGTCCCTTGAAAGGCCGTTTTGCTCTTGAAGCTGACCTCCGCGCTCAGCCAGTCCAGACAGCCGTCCAGGCGGAAGTTCAGATTGCCCTCCGTTTCCCTGAGGTCCATCTCCACGATATCCGCAAAGCGCAGCGTCTTGCTGTTCAGATCCTCCATCAGCAGAAGGATCCGCAGATAATCCCCGTAATCCAGTCCCGTTGTCCCGTGGGTGCCCTCGCCGAAGGACAGGATGTTCAGCAGCGACAGCTTCCAGGTGCCGCTGGTTTTGATCAGCGGGACTCTTCCGCCGTTGTAAAGCGTCCTGAGATCCGCGATGCTCTCCGCAAAGCTCCAGGCGAAGAGAATGGCCGTTTCGACGGGCTTTTCGAGGGACGGGGACAGCAGCAGTACCGCCACGGCAATCCCTCCGGCCTTCGCCAGCGCCTTCTTTCCGCCGTCCCGCATGATGTAGGCAAAGTTGGAGGCCTCCCGCCAGGCGAGCAGCGTCCTTGCCACATGCTCTAAGTTCTCATAATCACTGCCCTTCCCCGCGATCATGTACTCCAGCTGATAGTCCAGGCGGCTGCCGTCGCGCACGGCACCGTAATAACCGCACTTCTCCGTGAAATACTGATCGATCAGGAGCCGTTCCGTCGCGGAGAGGTTTTCACCGCCCGCATAGGCATTGCCCTGCGAAAGCGTTCTGCCGGAAACATAGACGGAGGGCGTACAGGCCGCATCGGAGATGGATGCCTTATCCGGATGCGCCAGCGTCAGTACGCCGAGGCTGCGCTTCCCCTGCACCTGCAGGGCATCCTCCTGCGCATCCGCAATCGGGACGCCGGCATCCGCGAAGGTCTGTTCCAGTTCGGCATACTGCGCCGTCATTTCGGAGGCCACATCCCGCGTGTCATAGCCCTGTGCGCGCAGGAGGTTCAAATTTTCCGTCGCCTCCGCCAGCGCGTTTTCCACGGGCTCCGCCCGCATGTATTCCAGAATCTGCCTGCGCAGCACCGCCCCGTTGCCGTCGGTGGCGCGCACATAGGACGGAATCTTCACGCCGGTGCAGGAAAGCCCCGTAAATCGGGCGCTGCCCGCAAGCTCCCCGGCCGTGCTTGCGGAAAGGTTTTTCTGGACGTACTTGCGGAGATGCTCCTCCGTTTGGGAAGTGTCCGCGACCGCCGAGCCGTAGGACGTGTCAAGAAACAGCAGATCATAGCGGTCGAAGAGCGCCCGGTTATACTCCGCAAGCACCGCATCCAGGGCGATGCCGGTCACGCACTCCGCCCGTACCTTTGCCGCGCCCGTCCTCGCGCTGGAAAAGAAGGCGAGGACAAAGGACAGCAGCACGGTCAGTACGAGCGAGAGCGTTACCGTCAGATAGCCGTCAGTTGTAAACCGACTGCGCATCCGATTTGATGTGATTGACCACGTCCTGAACAATCCCGTTGATTTCCTTCTTGAACACGATCACCAGGCCGATCAGCACGACGATGATCAGAATCACCTCGATCGTGCCCATGCCGGATTCATCCTGCCAGAAGTTTTTGATAAAGTTTTTCATGCGTTTTCTCCTCTCTTTGTTGTGTTGTTGTTAAAACGATAGAAATGCCGGTACCATAATGAGTACCATCACGACGCCGAGCATCAGCATCATCGGCAGCATCAGCCGCGTCGCCGTCTGTTCGCCGCGCACCCTCGCGGCATCGAGGCGGAGCGTTGTCTGCGCCGCCGCCTCCGCGCGGATCAGGGGAATCAGGGCCGTCCCCTTCTCCAGGTTCTGCGTCAGCAGCGCCGTCAGCTTCGTGTAGGGGGTCAGCCCCACGCGGTTCGAGAAACGTTCGAAGGCCTCCCGCTCCGGCACGCCGTTGATCAGCCACCCCGCCACCAGCGCCAGCTCCGCCTTCAGCTGCGTGCCCTCCTCCTCGGCCTCCGCCATCTTCAGGAAGGCCGCGCGCAGGGTCATCCCGGCACCGAGGTAAAGGGCGAGGCGGGAAACAAAGGCCGGGTATGCCGTGCGGAGCGCTTCCTCCCGCTGCTTCATCCGCTTTTGCAGACTGCGGTCCGGCACAAAGAATACCAGCGCGGCCGCAATCACCGTCAGCAGCAGAAGCAGCGGCCGTCTGTCCTCCTCCGCGCGCTTCCAGACAATCTCCTCCCCCTCCACCTCCGCGGGAAGCGTCACGGCCTCCGCATGCGCGCTGTCCTCCTCCGCGGACTGCAGGGCCTTTTCCAGCTGCGTGCGTAGATACTCCTCCTCACTAAACGCCGGCGGAAGAATCGTCAGCTCCCAGGTTTTCGTCCTGCGGTCCCTGTCGTAGGAAAGACCCGCCGTCAGCGTCACCGGAACGCCCTCCTCCGGAACATAACGGTTCAGCACCGTCCCGTCGGAGCGCAGATGCGTGCCGTCACTGCTTGTGTAGTCAATCCGGAAGGGGTAGCCCGGAAGGCTTTCCGGCAGGTGCAGATTGCCGGTCACCGCCTGCAGGGAGGCATTCTCCCCGGGAAGCACCTTTTCCAGCGCCGCAAAGGCTTCGTCATACAGCAGCTCCGCCTCCTCCGGCGTATAGCGCCTTGCCTCCACCGTGACATCGTATTCCCCGAGGCTTACTCCCTCCGGCGTCTGCGCTTCCAGGGTCTCCCTTGCGGTTCCGCCGCCGTAGGTCGCCCTTGCCATCTCCGTAAAGGTCTCCTCCTGCGTTAGTCCCGCGCCGCTGAGGAAGACCAGAAGCCCTCCCATGAGCAGCACGCCGAGTGCGCCCGTGATTTTTTTGCCGTAATGCTCCTCCGCCGTTTCCCCGCCGCTCAAATGCAGCATGCGCTTCGTATGGGGCTTTGCGGGAAGGACCCTTTGAAAAACGCGCAGATAGAGTTTTGTTCCCGCCTCCCGCAGCATGCGTGTCAGGCGGTCATTTCCTTTTTTCATTCTCTCCTCCTCACAGGCGGATGTGCACCATCCGCTCCATCATGAAATACGCCGCCAGATACACCCCCAGGGCCACGCTCATAAAAGCGATGCCGAAGAGATTGTGGTACAGGGGATCGAAGAAGCCCGGGTTCGTGAAGCCGATGTAAAAGATGATGAAGAGCGGCACAAACTGCATCAGCCGCGCCTCCAGGCGCTTTCCTGCAATCATCACGCGGATCTGCCGTTCACACTCCACGCGGTCCGCAATCACCGTCGCGGTGTCCGCGATCACGGCCGGCAGATTGCCGCCGCCGCGCCTGGCAATCCGGAAGACCTCCGCAAATTCGCGGATGTCCGGATGGCCGCTTCTTGCCGCAAAGCGCTCCAGCATCTCCTCCATGCTGCGGTTGTGGTGCAGTCCCTGCAGGATGATCCCGAGCTCGTGACAGATGTCGCTGTCCGCACCGTAGAGCAGGGCCATGTCCTTCCCCGCTTCCGCCACGGCATTCTCCACGGAATAACCCGCGCGCTGCGAGGCGGCAATGCTTAAGATCGCGTCCTTGAAGCGGAGGCCGATCTGCCTGGCGCGGTCCGTTTCCATCCGCTCCCGCTCCTGCTTCAGCCAGGGCTTCAGCAGCGGCAGCAGCAGGGGGAGGGCAAGGAGCGAATCATAGAAGAGCAGGGCCAGCAGCACCAGAACGGACAGGCCCGTCAGCAGCGGCTTTACGTCACGCTTTGTCAGCCGGAAGGGCAAGCCCCGCAGCCTTGAGCTTTCCTGTTTTTTCAAGGGGCGCTTCCCGCGTCCACACACCTGTAATCTGTTCTTTTTCGTCATATCCTGTCTCCCGAAAACGATATAATGTCCTTGTCTCAATTTCTCCCGTGCCGGCCTCCGTCCGTCCCGTCACCTCGGCAATCTCCAGCACCTTCCTCGAATGATCCCTGAGCCTCCCCAGGTGCACGATCAGGTCAATCCCCGCCGCCAGCTGCCCCCGGACCGCCGCGAGCGGAATCTCCATCCCCATGAGAATCATGGTTTCCAGACGGTGCAGCATGTCCTTTGTGGAATTGGCGTGCCCCGTGGACATGGAGCCGTCGTGGCCCGTGTTCATCGCCTGAATCATGTCGATCGCCTCTTCCCCGCGCACCTCGCCGACCACGATGCGGTCCGGGCGCATCCGGAGGGAGGCTTTGATCAGATCGCGGATCGTGATTTCCCTGCAGTCCGTCATCCCGGCGGCGCGCACCTCCAGCGACACCAGATTTTCCACATGGGTGATCTGCAGCTCCGCGCTGTCCTCGATCGTGATGACCCTGGCGTCCGCGGGGATGGCGTCGGAAAGGGCGTTCAAAAAGGTGGTCTTGCCGCTCCCCGTGCCGCCGGAGACAAAGATGTTGTAGCCCGCCTTCACCATGACATTCAGCCATGCCGCAAGGAAGGGACTGACGGCACCGTATGCGATCAGCGCTTCCATGTCGATACGTTTCTGCGGAAAGCGCCGGATCGTAAGGATCGGGCCGTTCAGGGCGACGGGCTTCAGGACCACATTGACACGCGCACCCTTCAGCCTCGCATCCACGATCGGGGAGGCCTCGTTCACCGTGCGGTTGCAGGAGGCCACAATCCTCTGGATCACGTCCCCGAGGCGCTCCACGCCGGAAAAACGCGCATCATACTTTTGCAGGCGTCCCGCCCGTTCGATGAAAATCTGCTCCGGGCCGTTCACCATGATCTCCGTGACCTCAGGGTCATCCAGCAGCGCCTGCAGCACGTCCAGCTCGCGGATTTCCGCGAAGACCTCCCTGCGCAGCTTCCTGCGCTCCGCAATCGTGAGGCGCCGCATCCGCTCTCCCGCGGCCATTTTCGCGTCAATCAGGGCATAGATCTCCTCATCACTTGTGTCATGCGAAAAGTCGATGGCCGCATAGACCGCGTCCCGGAGCTCCTGTCTGTCGTTCCTGCGCGTTTCCTTTGTCACTTCACGCTCCATACGGCACCAGTCCCTCCTTCCGGATGATCTGCGCAAGCGGACTGTCGGAGAGCATCGCCGGGTGCTTCGGCAGAAGGGGGCCGCGCGGCAGTGCGCAAAACCTTGTCCTGCGCAGGATTTCCTCCCCGTCCCCGAGGGCCAGGACGCGCCGGTAGGACGCGATTTTCTCCCTGTCCCGGGCATCCGCGCCCGTGATCGTGATGATTTCGTCGCAGAGGGAAAGGATCTCCATGATGCCCGCCACATGCGTCTTCAAATCCAGCAGCAGATACTCCGGCTGCGCGGTCCTTGCGATCGCCCGGATCAGCGTGAGCCACTCCGTGCCCGCCACCCCCTCCGTCTGCAGAAAGCTTTCCGCCGGCGGAATGTAATAAAGGGAGCCGAGGCGCTGCTTCATCTGCTCGATTTTTAAGGGCAGCGCCTCCGGATCACAGCTGTGGTAATACAGCAGGTCCGCCAGATTCCCCCTTTCCGCCGACAGGTTCCCCGCGGGAAAGGCGTCAAAGTTGAGATAGAACACCCGGTGCGACGCGCCCAGCATCTGGCCCGTCGCGATCGCCAGCGAGGTCTGCAGACAGCGGGAAAGCGGGGAGTAATAGCCGATCAGTTTCGTCTCACAGCCCTTCATCCCTGCGGTACGGAAGTTCCCCTCCGAAAAGACCGGCATCGACAGCATCTTGGAAACGATGTCCGAAGCCTTTCCGTAGCGGGAAATGCGCTGCACCGACGGCCCTCCTTCCGTTACCGTCTCCTCCTGCGCTCCTTCCGCACAAATCCACAGAATGTTGTCATAGGCTTCCGGATCAATGACTTCCGCAAAGTCCTCATCCGCCACCAGCAGCGTTTTTCCGCCGTCCGCCTTTACATCCGCGAGATACCGCGGGTCCGTGTATTCCGAGATCCGAACCGCAAGCTGCAAATGCTCCTTCAGATAGCCGTGGAGCCTTGCCAGGTACACGGCGTCCGGATCACAAAGATAAATGTGTATCATGTCCGCTCCTCCTTATACCGCGCAAAGAATGACCCCGGACAGAAAGACGGGCACCGCAAAGCGGATGGTCCTTCTCTTTCCGCGGCTGACAACGAGCCTCCCCGCGCCGTACACCGCCGCCAGTACAAAGGAAACGCCGATGAAGGCCGGGAGCTGCGCGGGAACCAGAAAGGCCGCCGCTCCCGTCAGAAGCTTGACGTCTCCCGCGCCGATCCCTTTGATCAGATAGACCGGCAGCATCAGCGCAAAGGTGATGAGGGCGGACAGCAGTGCAGAGGGGAGCGCACCGAAGCCGCCCGTGATCACGCTTGTCAGAAGTCCGGCGGCAAGCATCGCCACCGTATGCGCGTTGTAGATTTTGTTGTGTAACAGGTCCGTCATCGCCGCCGCGAAGAGCAGCACGGACAGTACGACCGTCGATAATGTCATGATGATATACTCCTTGTTATGGGCACCCGGCGGATGTCCTGCTCCGCCTTTGTGCGGTTTTTGTTGGTAAGTGCACGGATGCTGTTTCGTGCGTATGAACCGGCGACGCGAATGCGCAAAGAAGCGCGGTCTGCCGTGAACAATTCGGATCATAGCAGATGCCGCGCCGTTTGTAAAGTGCTTTTTTATTCGATTTTTAGATTTTGTTAATTATTCCCGAGGCCTGTGCCCGTCCTTTGTGAAAATTGCACGATGCCTCTTCCCGTCCGGAATCCGCCGCCTTATGCCTGCAAACCCCGGTTGGATGCGGGATCCGCCACGCTTTCGTTCAGCGTCCCCTTGCCGTAGGTCAAACCCGCATACACGGTCTGCGCGTTGTCAAAGGAGGCTTCGGACACGTCCGCCTGCTCAATCTGCACCCAGGCCTCGCGGAGCTTTTCGATCACGCGCCTGGCATGCGCCACCGGCTCCGTGTGTCTGCGCGCCTCCGCCAGAATCAGCTGCCGGTTTGCAAACAGATACAGCTCGCGCAGCCCGAGGGAGAGCTCATACTGCATGTCCAGACTGTCCAGCAGATCGTTCAGGCAGTTCCTTGCGCGCTTCAGCGCGGCCTCCGCGGCCTCCTCCTCCTGCGCGCGCAGCGCTTCCGCGCCCTCCTCCATATAGTCCAGCGTCATGTCAAACACGATCGTGATCAGCTGCGCGCGGTTCGCGGCGCTGATGCGTCTTGTATACGCTTGCTTTTGCTCATCAGTCATGGTTTGCTCCTTTACTGCAATAACTGAAGTGCTAAACTTGCGCGTTCGTTCGCCTGCGCGAGGACGGAGACGCCGGCCTGGGAGAGAACCTGCTGTGTGGAGTAGGTGGTCATCTCCTCCGCCATGTCAACGTCCATGATCTGCGAATAGGAGGCCGTCATGTTCTCGCCCGTGGAGTCAAGGTTCGCATCCGTCTTCTCAAGGCGGTTCTGGTAAGCGCCGAGCGAGGCGCGAAGGCTGGAGACATAGGCCAGGGCGCCCTTGATGGAATCGATCGCCTTGCGGGAGGCTTCGGACTCCGTGATGCGCGAACCGTCAAAATTGTTCATACTGGATTTCAGGCTGGCACCGAACAGGCCGAGGCTTGTCAGGTTGACCGCCGGAATCCGTATGTCAAGAAGCTGTCCTTCGTTGGCGCCGATCTGCACACTCATGGGGCCGATGTCGGTCAGATCCAGTTCGATGTTTCCGCTGTAATCATCGCGGATGCTGACGGAAAGCTCCCTGCCCTCATTGTCCTCCAGCTTCACCAGGTCGCCGTCCACCTGCTTCACCGTCATGTTCAGCGGGTTGCCGTTTGCCACATCCAGCACACTCACGGTGGCTCCCGTTCCAAGGCCGTGCAACTGTTTTTCCGTTTCATCATAGCTGACATTCATCCCCTGTATCTGGTACTGTCTGCCCGCCATATTGTCGGAGTAGGACGCCACCCGGATGTTCGGGTCCGTGGCGCCGCCGACGATTTTGTTTCCGGTAATCGTTCCGCCCGTCGTCGCATAGCCCCTGTAATCAAAGGTGCCGTCGAGGAGCGTCTGTCCGTTGAATTCCGTTGTTTTCGCAATGCGTTCGATCTCATCCTTCAGTGCCATAAATTCGGATTCGATATAGTCACGGTCCGTTTCCGTGATCGTGTCCGTGGAGCCCTTGACCGCCAGCTCGTTCATGCGCTGCAGGATGCCGTGGATTTCACCGAGGACCCCGTCCGCCGTCTTGATGATGTTGATGCCGTCCTTGGTGGAATCGCCGGCCACCTTCATGCTCTCGATCTGTGCGTTCATGCGCCTCGCCATGGCCAGTCCCGAAGGATTGTCCTTGGCGTTCTTGATCTTTAAGCCCGTGGACAGACGTCCGATCGATTCCGACAGCTTGTTGTCATTGATCTGCAGCTTGTTGTTGGCGATGATGGCCTGTGCGTTGTAGTTGACTTTCATAACCTGTTCCTTTCTGCTATGAGCACTTGGAGACCGTCCTTTGGTCTCCTAGTTTCCCGCCTTTAGTTCATTACTGCCTGCGTAAACACCCTTGCCAATCGTAACAGTTGTTTTGTATTGCTCTTTTCCCCGCGCTGCGGAAGCGCTGCCTCCGACGTTTTTGCATTATATAATATCACCTGTGATGAAATATCAGATAACAGGTGTTCTTCTCTGGAAATCCCTGTTTGCAGGCGTTCCACGACCTGCTCCATGAAGCTCTGCACCTGCGGTGTCCTGCCGTAGGTGGTGGAAATGCTGGCGAAAACGGTCTGCTCTTCGATGCGCATCTGCGCGGCCACCGTTCCAAATTCACCCGTATCATATGTGATTGAAACGGCGGAACCCTGTCCGCTGTCCGCCGTCAGCGTGACCTGCATGGAAACCGTCCTGCCGTTTGCCTCCACCGGAATCTCAAAGGAGCCCTGCTCCGCCAGCAAAGATGCCGTCGAAACCTGCCGCTGCAGGGAGGCTGCCGCCATATACTGCGTATAGGTCGTGCGGGCGTCCGCCATGATTTCCTGCAGGCTCTGCTGCAGTCTGTCCGCGCCGGCCCGGTAAGCCGCCGTCTCGTCCTCCGCGGAGGTGAATTCCCGCATGGCTTCCAGCGCTTCACGCACTTCGCCGCCTGCCTCCGTCTCCTCCGAAAGGCGCGCCCCCTCTTCCCAGAGCGTTTCCTTTGTGCCGCGGCTCCTGCCCGCGGCGAGTGCGCGCATGGCTTCGATCAGATGCGTCGTCAGGGGAAGATCGCCCGCTTCCAGCGCCTTTGCGGCATCCTCTCTGGCCGTACTCTTCGCATCGCCGGAAAGCGCCTCGCGCATGGCGTTCAGCTGCTGCTCATCCAGCCTGCGCTCCGCCGCCGTATCCTCCGGCAGCTCCTCCATGGCCTCCGCAAAGGCGGGAAGCGCCATGCTCTCCGGATCCGCAAGCTGCTGCAGTTTTTCCGGTGCCAGATGCGCATAGGCCCTGTCGGCCTCCGCGCGGTAATAAATAAACGCGCTCTCAATCTGCGTTTCGATCGCGTTGGTGATGCGTCCTTTTGTAACCCCGCCGTCATCCGCGGCAAGCTCCACGCCCGCGCCCTGTGCCGTGCGCACGGTGCGCGTCGCGGTTAAGAGATTTGCAATCGTCATTTCCGCGCCGGTGTTTAAGAGCGTGCCGATCGCGGCATGATCCGTCTTCTGCAGGGTCTCAAACATCCGGTAAATCCCGATATAGGAGCTGCGCTCCGCCTGCGTGATCTCGCCGGACTGCTCCAGCTTATACAGGAAGCGCGCGTATTTGTCCTCGCTGTCGGAAAGCTTCTCCGTGCGTCCCCTAAGCTCCTGCGCCAGCTCCTCCATGGACATGCGGAGCGGGTTTTTGCCGTCACGGATCATATCCAGCACCGCCGCCGGCTTTAAATCCCTCAGAATATCGTCCAGCATCGCATCCGTTTCGCGTATGCGGCTGACGTTTTCCACGCTGATTTCCATGCGGTTGTAGCCGAGGATCCTTACGGCACGCAGGTTCTGCTTATTGGCCTCCATCCCGATGTCCTGAAGCAGCGCGTCCGCATTGCCGAAGGCCTTTTCGAAGCTGTCCCCGAGGTCCCTTCTGACCTCCGTCTGCATCGTCTCGTAGGCGCTGTTTGCCAGCTTCCAGGTGGTGGCCCGGGAGAAGATATCGTCTAAGGTATCGGTCTTGAATTCGTCCGCCACCGCACCGAGCACGCCCACCGGCATGTCAGAGCGGAGGTATTCGACCTTGATATTCGTCTCGGCATACAGGCGGTAAGCCGCTGCCGCATTGGTCATGGTGTAGCTGGCGGAGGCTTGGTATGTCAGGCTCACGCGGGAGATCGCCGCCGCGTCCGCGCCGCCGAACAGGGCCTTTGCGTTCTGCTCCACGGCATTGCGCAGCTCGTCCACCAGGGCGGAAAGCGGTGCCGTGTCAATCGAAAAGCCGGAGCGCAGCATCGTCAGATTCGCGGAAACGCTCATGGAGAGCCGGATCTCCTCCATCTGCAGACGGCTTTCGAGGAAGCGTGCCTCCTGCGCCGGGCTGAGTGCGGTCGTGTCCACGGGGGCCTGCTGCGCCTCACCCGTGTAAAGCTCCGCCGGGCGCAAGGGTGTCCGGTCTGTTGCCGCCGCATCCGTCACGTCCTGTAGGGTCAGCTCCGCGCCCTCGTCCTCCTGCGCCATGACAGCCGCCGCAAGATCCGCGTCCGTCACCGCACGCACGGCGCGGTCGGCCTCCACGGCCTTTTCCAGGATCCCGCGCGGATCAGTCAGATCGCCTTCGCCGGCACTTTTTCCCGCGGCAATCGCCGCCGCGGCCGCCTTCACGACCGTTTCTCTTTCCAAAGGGAAGGTCAGCGCGCCGATCGAATGCGCCTTTCCCAGATGTGCCGGGGTCAGCGCAACGCCGTTCTCCAGCATCGTTTTCGCTTCTTTTTGTATGCCTTCGTCCGCGGGGGAAAGCCCGCTCCTTGTGATCACCTCATCGATCTGCTTCTGCAGCGTTTCCGACGTGCCGCCCTCGCCCGCTTTGGCAAGATAGCCGCCCTCTTCTGCAAAATAGCCGCCGCCCGCTCCCTGAAAGCCCTTCGAGGCATGCGCCGCAAGGTAAAGCGCGTCCACGCCTGCCGGCAGCTCGTTTTCCACGAGATACAGGATGGCATCCGTATCCGGTGCGGTTAACTGCGAAGCGCGGGAAACCGCATCCTGCACGGCGGAAACGTTATCCTTTGTCAGGGGGAGATCATTTTCCGAAAAGGCCTTTAAAAGCTCCTGCGCATAGGCCTCGCTGCCGGTGATTTCCTTTAATACGGCCGGATCCAGATCATCCGTCACGCCGGAAACCTCCACACCGGACTGTAGGAGGGAGGCCTTGATATGATCGATCATCGTGACGGTCTCACCCGCCTCAATCTCTGCGGGGTTATAGCCGTCCTCGCGGGCCTTTTTTGCGTCTTCGGGGGAAAGCGTATGCGCCAGCAGCACGTCCATGTTGCGGGAGGCTGTCATCTCCTGCGGATTCTGCGCCTGCAGAAGCTCCGTCCCGCGCCTGCCGGAGGCGGCACCGGGTACCTGCGCCGATTTTAAGTCCACACGAAAGGCATCCTGCAAACCGGTCTTTCCGGCCGGGGCGGCCTGCTGCGCCCGAACATCCGTTGCGAACAAATTGTCCTGCGTATAGTTTTTGCCTGAAACCCTGGGTTCTAAGGCCTGTACTGCCATATCATTTCTCATATCATTCCCTGGGGTTTCTCAGCTTCATCCGTGAAGGATAAGAAAACCAAAAAAAGAGTGTCCGGCGTCCCTTCCGGTCACTCTTTATTTCGGCTTATTTGCAAAAATCCTTAGCCCCGTTCATCAGGGATACAGATCCATCCTGCCCCCCTCATAAAAACCAATTCGTATCATCTCGTTACTTTCTTCGTTCAAATGATACAGATTTCCGTCTATCCTGTATTCCAGGGAAGTTGTCGGATGTTCCTTTCCGTCCGCAGGAAGAACAGTAATCATAATGGATTCCACCTGCCACTGATCCGCATGCAGCGGCACGATATACGGATTTAGAACAGCATCGATCTGCCGGAACGATCCATTGTTATATAACCTGACCGGAATGTACGCCGTGAACGGTTCTTCGCAGTACTTTGAGGAAACCTTATACGTAAATGTGGTAACCCTTTCCTCCGGATAAGAGAGTATCGGTATGTCCGATTCTTTTCTCACCACACGCTCGCTGGTGTTCCGTTTCGGGAGTAACCCCGTTTGTTGAAGCGCCATATTTTGCTGAGGTGCAAGATTTTCCGCTGTGATCACCTCCGTGTGAAGCACTTCCAGCTGTTCTTTTTCTTTCTCCGCCATTGCGCAGGATGAAAGCATGCATATCAGGAGAAGTGCCGCAATGCAAATGAGACACCGCTCTATCGCCTTTTTCATGTCACCCTGTAAAGTATCCATCTTCACCCCCTGGCATACAATCACTATGATACAGCTTTTTAACATCTCGTGGCATAAAAAATCCGGATCACGCTGAACTTTCACCTCCACCGCACTTGCAATCATTCGGCATTGGCTTCAATTATGTTTTCCGGAGGGCGCCTTCGGCAGTAAAAATACCACCGCAGCGTAGGGGGGCAGCTCAAAACCGATCGAATGTTCGCGGTAATCACAGAGTCCCTTCACGCTTTTGATCTTTGCGGGGATGTCACCCGTCGCTTCCTCCGCGTATGCCGCGGCGGAGGAATCCAGGAGTTTGACGTATGTGCCTGCACGGGGCACGCCCACACGGAACCCCTCCCGCTTCATCGGCGTCATATTGATGACAAAGAGGAGATCGCCCTTTCCGGTCCCGTCCTTGCGCATGAAGCTGTAGATGCTGCGGTCGGCGTCATCCGCGTTGATCCACTCAAAGCCCTCCCAGCTGTTGTCATAACGGTACATCGCCGGGTATTTGCGGTACAGCTTTAAGAGATCCCGGACATAATTCTTCATCCCGGCATGCAGCGGATCTTCCAATAAAAACCAGTCCAGCTCTCTCTTTTCGGACCACTCGCGGTCCTGCGCGAACTCCTGTCCCATGAACAAAAGCTTCTTGCCGGCATGACCGAACATGAAGGTATAGCCGGCCCGCAGATTCGCGAACTTGTCCACGCGGAAGCCCGGCATCTTTTCCAGCATGGAGCACTTCAGATGCACGACCTCGTCATGGGAGAGCGGCAGGATGTAATTCTCCGCCTCGTTGTAGCTCATGGCGAAGGTCAGCAGGTTGTGCGCGCCGCGCCGGAAATACGGGTCCAGCTTCATGTAATCACAGAAATCATGCATCCAGCCCATGTTCCATTTGAAGGTAAAGTGCAGACCGTCTTTTTCCAGGGGCGCCGTGATCCCCGGCCAGGCCGTCGATTCCTCCGCGATCATCAGGATATTCGGATAGGTGCCGCGCACGACGCTGTTTAAATGACGGAAAAAGGCGATCGCCTCCAGGTTTTCCTTGCCGCCGTATTTGTTGGCGACCCACTGCCCGTCCTGCTTGCCGTAATCCAGGTACAGCATGGACGCCACGGCATCCACGCGCAGGCCGTCGATATGAAACTCCCGGATCCAGTACAGGGCATTCGCAATCAGGAAATTGCATACCTCGTTTTTCTCAAAGTTAAAGATGCGCGTGCCCCAGTCCGGATGCTCGCCCTTGCGCGGATCCGGATGCTCATAGATGCAGCTGCCGTCAAAACGCGCGAGACCGTGGGCGTCCGGGCAGAAATGCGCAGGCACCCAGTCCAGAATCACGCCGATGCCGTGTTTATGCATTTTGTTCACAAGGTACATGAAATCCTTCGGCGTGCCGTAGCGCGCCGTCGGCGCGTAGTAGCCCGTCACCTGATAGCCCCAGGAGCCGTCGAAGGGATGCTCCGCGATGCCCATCAGCTCGATATGCGTGTACTGCATTTCCTTGAGGTATTTCACGAGGCGGTCGGCAAATTCGCGGTAGGAATAAAAGCCGTCCTCCGTGCCGTCCGGGTGCTTCATCCAACTGCCGATATGGCATTCGTAAATCGCGAGCGGCTCCCGGTTGACGTCCTTCCCCTTGAGATCGTCATAATAAGATTTGTCCGTCCACTTGAAGCCGGAGAGATCACAGGTCTTTGAGGCGGTGCCGGGACGCAGCTCCGCATAATTCGCATAGGGATCCGCCTTATAAAGCTTTTCCCCCGAAGCCGTGGTGATCAGATACTTATACAGCTCATTTTCCTTCATGCCGGGGATAAAGACCGACCAGATGCCGCAGGATTCCATGCGTGTCATCGGATGCGCGCTTTCGTTCCAGTCATTGAAGTTACCGACCACATGCACGCCCGCGGCGTCCGGCGCCCAGACCGCAAAGAAATAACCCTTTTTCCCTTTTTCCGTCGAGGGATGCGCACCTAATTTCCGGTAAATATCATAGTGCCTGCCTTTTCCGAAAAGATAGGCATCATCCTCTGAAATAAATACGCTCATTCCAGAAAATCCTTTTCTCTCAGAATAATCATGTCTTCGTCATCATAACGCTTGCGGCGCAGCACATCCATGAAATGCCCGAGGCCGCGTTTGGAGCTGTTTTCGATCGCCCCGTCGATGATCTCCCTGACATCGTCCGTCGTCACCTCATGATCCGCGGTGTTCAGGGCCTGGATTCTTGTGTGAAGCGCCAGAAGCCCCAGATCATCAATGGAGTATTCGCATTCCCTTGCGTATTCCTTGCCGAAGGCGACCAGGGAATCCTCGTCCGCGTTTTCGATATCCACCTGATGCGTAAAGACCGCGGCGATTTCCGGATTGTCATGCAGCAGCACGCGCATGTGCTTGTCCGTATCCAGGAGCAGCAGCATCGCGTCCTTCTCATGCGCCTTCGCCTGCTCCGCCAGCACCTTTGCCGCGTCACTCTCCATATGCGAGGCGTGCGTGACGATCATCGCACCGTCCCTGATCTTTTCGAAGATGCCCGGCAGGCTCTCCGCCGTCAGCACCTCGCCCTTCACCTTGGCAACCCTGCCGGAGAACTTCTCATCCTCACGCGTGGCGCTGCGGATCAGTCCCTTGGCCACATTCAGTGCCTTCTCCTCATCCGTGGCCGTGACGATCACGCCGTTCATGCTCTTTCCGCGCAGCAGGTCCACCGCCGCAAAGATGCGTCTGCTGATGCGCGGATTATGCAGCAGGGGGCCGTACAGCTCCTTTTCCTTGTCCGTCATGGCATCGACGGGGTTGCCGCTGTCCGCGGCGGGAGCCTTCGAAGGTTCCTCTTCGGTTGCGGCTTCTTCCGCCGGTTCTTCTGCGGCTTCTTCTTTCTTCTCTTCAGCGGTTTCTTCCGCCGGTTCTTCTTCGCTCTCCACTGCTTCGGGCGCTTCCTCTGCTCCGGACGCTTCCTCTGCTTCGGACGCTTCTTCCGTTTTTTCTTCGGCTTCGGCTTCTTTCTCTGCCTCGACTTCCGGCTCTTCTTCCTCTTCCTCTTCTTCGTCCGTCTCTTCTTCGGACGGTTCTTCTTCGTCAATCACATCGACCGCATCCGCCGCCGCGTCTTCCTCTTCATCCTCTTCGGTTTCTTCTTCGGCCTTCTCTTCGGCTTCTTCTTCCGCCGCCTCTTCTTCGGCCTCCTCTTCGGCCTCCTCTTCGGCCTCTTCTTCCGCCGCCTCTTCTTCGGCCTCGGCTTCGTCCGCCTCAGACACTTCTTCCTCAGACCCGGCTTCCTCTTCCTCTATTTCAACTTCTTCTTCATATTCCTCTTCGTATGCTTCCTCATATTCCTCTTCTTCTTCCAATGGCAGAAGCCCCAGCTTCTTCCGGCGCTTCATCTCCCGTTTTTCCGCCTTGCGGCGTGCGCGCTCGGCCTTCCGTCTCTGGCGGGGGGTGAGGTATTCTTCTTCCTCTTCCTCCTCTTCCT
>JAFSPF010000076.1 GCA_017443065.1 Lachnospiraceae bacterium | reverse complement strand
TGTCTGTGCAGGCAAAATAAGGCGCATGCATCTGCGTCTTCGGTGTCACGTAAAATTATACACTATTATACGTAAAATTGATAGGGGTATTTTCAGAAAATTCCCCCGATGCCGGCATCGGTATCCAGCATCGTGGCGCTGTAGAGAATGAGGATTTCCGTAATGTCCGGATGCTCCTGCACATAGGAGGAAATCCCCTGCCGCCAGTAGCGGGTATCGAAGACATAGATCCTGTGAAAATCAGAGATCATATAGGGAATCATGCTGTTCGCATAGGAATCCTTGACGACGGCGATCGCGCCCTGCTCCTCCGGCACCGCGCGGTTTTCGATGATCACGAGCGGATGCAGGCCGTTCAGGTAATAGGCGTATTTGTCCTTTTTTGTGAGCCACTCCTCCCCGTAGGGGGTATCCGTCTCCTCCCCCGTATCCGTAAAGGTCACGCTGAGATCCCAGGTATCATCCCAATAGGAATGCATCGTATCCGGCGCGATCAGCGGATCGTTCAGCTTGGACCAGGTCGTACCGCGGAAGCTGTCGGACACAAGGGAGATGCTCTCCTCCCGCAGGGCTTCCTCCGGACGGCCGGTCGCCGCTCTCCAGGCGTCATATCCCAAACGTGCGCCCCGGATGGTCCAGTGATGATCCGTGCGGTAATAACTGCTTTCCTCCGCCTTCTCGCTCCAGGCGGGATCCACCGTGACGACGGTTCCTTCCGTCTGTTCTTCGACCGCCCGGTAAACCTCTTCGATCGTCTCCCGCTGCCAGGCGGTTTCCTCCTGCGTTTTTTCCGGCGCGAATGCCGGAAGAAGATCCTGATACACCTGCTGTGCGCCCGGCACCAGCATCAGCGCGATGTTCGTCTCCGGCAGTGCCTCCGAAAGCCGCACGACGGAATTTACCATGCGTCCCGAATCCTTCGTCTTTTCATAGATATCGATAAGACGTCCCCCTTCCGCAAGGTACACGCCGTTGATCTCGCTTTTTCCGGAAAGCCTGTCCGCCTCCGTTGCGAGCATCATCCACGCATCCCTCGCCGGAAAATGATCCGCAAGATACTCCTCGATCTTTCCGGTATAGACGCCCCCCGTCAGCTCCTCCGTCTTCCATTCCGGGAATGCCGCGAGGTTGCGGTTTTCGTTTTCCGAGAAGGTCTTTTTGGGCAGCACAAAGAACAGCACGCCGAGGAGGCCCATCGCGCAGAGGATCAGCGCCATTATGATTTTTTCGGCAAAGCCTGTTTTCTCCATTCGTTTCTAAAACCTGAAATACAAAAACGGGTTGTAGGTGTCACGTACCAGGCTGGCTACGCTTAATAAAAAAAACACCACCATAGCTGCAGCCGAAATGGCATATATGGCACGTTGTGTGCTTTCCCCCGATGAAGCAATCTTCATCTTTAACCACGGTACAAGCGGGAAGGCGAAGACGCAGGCGATCACAAGCTGCGGGAGATAATTGCCCGCGTACCACAGGATGTCTCCCGTCACGACCTCATTGCCGCGAAACGCTCCCGTGCCGAACAGTTTGCCGATATAGGCGCCGAAGGCGGAAAGATCCTCAAAATAAAACAGTCCCATCCCGGGGAGGGTGATGAGGATGGTGTAAACATGCCGCAGTCCTTTTTTCCAATGCGACAGTTTTTTCAGGAGAAAATGCTTCTCCAGCATCAGAAACACCCACTGGTACAGACCCCAGAGGATATAATTCAGGAAGGCGCCATGCCAGAGGCCTGTCAGGAAAAACACGACAAACATGTTGAAGATCTGTCTGCGTTCTCCCTTGCGGTTGCCGCCGAGGGGAATATACACGTAATCCTTGAACCAGGTGGCGAGCGAAATATGCCATCTGCGCCAGAATTCCGTTACACTGTCCGCTGACAGCGGATAGCGGAAGTTTTCCAGAAAATGAAAGCCCATCATCCGGCCTAGGCCGATCGCCATGTCGGAATAGGCGGAGAAGTCATAGTAAATCTGCAGCGTAAAGGCAAGGAGGCCGAGCCAGGCCGCAGGGACGGAAACCGTCTCCGCAAGCCGGATCTCATCCCAGAGCGCCCCCATCCGGTTGGCGATCAGGACCTTCCGGAAGAGGCCGACAAGAAAGCGCCGGAAGCCGAGGAAGAATTCCTCCCGGTCCGTATGACGCTCCTTTAATTCCCGCTGCACATCCGCATAGCGCACGATGGGGCCCGCGATCAGCTGCGGGAACATGGAAACATAGGTCAGATAATCCGCATAGTTTTTCTGTACGGGAACCTTGCCACGGTAGCGGTCGATCGTGTAGGACATGGACTGAAAGGTATAAAAGCTGATGCCGATCGGAAGCGCAATGCCCGGCAGATCCAGGGGAAGAGCCTCCGCGGAGAAGAGCCGCATCAGCGCGTTCACGCCGCGTACCGCCATGTCCGCGTATTTAAAAAATCCGAGAAGGGAAAGGTCGATGAGAACCGCGCAGGCCAGGATGAAGCGGCGCTTTCTTCGTAGCCCGTCTTCGCCTGTGCCCTTTGCCTGTTCCTCCAGACGTCCCATGAGGCGCCCCGCCGTGTAATCGACGAGTGTCGTCACGAGCATCAGTACGATATAGACGGGTTCTCCCCAGGCATAGAAAAATAAACTGAACAGGAGCAGGACGATATTTTTCATCCTGCCCCTGACCATCGTATACAGCAGCAAAAATGCCGGTAGGAAAAAGAATAAAAAAGGTAATCCCGAAAAAACCATTGTTTATTGGTTTGCCTGGATAACGGCAACGCCGCCACCGGGGTTCGCATGGGCGATCCAGTAGGCCCAGTGTCCGACACTCCCGATCTGGCTGGCCTTAAGCACCGTCACCGCATCCGGGTTATAACCCTCCGCGCTGTTGGTATCCAGTGTCCTCGCATTCTCCAGCTGTGAAATGATCGTCGGTACATCCGCCTCGTCCTTGACATACATGACGGCGACGGTCGTTGCATCCATGACATCCATCGCCCGGTAGAAGGCGATGCTGTCACACAGGTTCGTGCTGACGCCGTAATAATTGAACGCGTCCACCGGCGACATGCCCGGCAGGCCGATCGTGGCGGAGATCTTTCCGTACATCTGCTCCGCGTTGAGTCCGCTTGCGGCAGGCGCCTTGGAGGCATCCGCTGCACCCGTGTCGCTTGCGCCGGTGGATGCGCCGGCGGTCGCTCCGGTTGCGCCGCTCTTCTTTGACGAAGCGCTCGAAGGCGCCGTGGCTGCCGTGGCCGTGCTTTCGTCAAAGCTTGCGCCCGTTCCCGTGGTGAAGGTGGATGCCGTGCCGCTGCTTGCCGCCTTCGATGCGGACGCGCCGCCTGAGGCACCCGTTCCCGATTTGCTCTTTGATGTGCCGCTTGAAGCGCCCGTCGATGTGGACGCACTCGCGGACGCGCCGCTGCTCGCGCCGGTATCCGCAGATACCTCCGCGATCGCATTGGTGCTCGCAGTTTCCGCGGCACTTGTCGATGTATCTGTCCCGCCGGCCGAACCGCAGGCGGTCATGGCGCCGATCATCAGCACCGCCAGTAACTGTTTTCCTCTGTATTTCATATCAGCCTCCCTCTTGCTTCACAACCCGAATAGTATACCACACTTTCCTTATTTACAAAACAACTTTTCGGGAGGAATCTTACAGGGTATCGCAAAGAAAGGCGTTTACATGAGAGCGTAAATCTCCC
>JAFSPF010000075.1 GCA_017443065.1 Lachnospiraceae bacterium | reverse complement strand
GATGTGGTAACTCCATTGTACAGGAAAAAGGGGGTCATTGCTCTTTTTATATTTCAGAGTGGTGAATTCCCGATAAAATCAAGGTTTTGAACTAAAAACGTAACGAAAAACGTTACATTACCGCAGTCCGGGAGGAGAGGCGGATATGACAATTCACAATGCTGCGGATTTCGGAAAGGCGCTGAGAAATCGAAGAAAAGAGCTTGGTTATACGCAGCGGTATATTTCCGAATTCACCGGCTTCAGCATCAGCTTTATTTCCGATCTGGAAAACGGTAAGAGCACGGCGGAATTGGGGAAGGCCATTCACATCTCGAATCTGCTCGGGCTGGACCTCACGATGCATGCGAGGGGAAGGCAATGAGAGCGTAATGCCCGAAAACATGGTATAATGGTTGTCATGAGCAAGGAAAAGCGGACCCTGTGGACGGTAATCGCGATTATCATTGCGATTTTGTCCATCTACGCCGTGCGCGCCAACAGCGGCGGCATAACATTTGAAGAAACGATGGAGCTGTTGCGGCAGGCATCGCCGTTCTGGATGACGATGGCGGTGCTCTGTATGTTAGGCTATCTGGTATTCGAGGCTTTTGCACTTCGCTTTCTGCTGATCGGCGCAGGTTACAGACGTCCCATGGTCAAAAACCTGCTTTACAGTGCGGGGGATGTGTATTTCTCCGCGATCACGCCCTCCGCCTCCGGCGGCCAGCCCGCCGTGGCGGTGCTGATGGTGATGGATAAGGTGCCGGGCGCCGTGGTCACGGTGATCCTGATCGCAAACCTCGTGCTGTACACCTCCGCCATCGTGGTGATCGGCATTTTCTGCCTGATTGTCCGGGCGAGGGTCTTCATGCATTTCAGAATCATCTCGCGTGTGCTGATCATCGGCTCCCTTGCCGTTCTGATCGCATTGACGTTTTTGCTGTACGGGCTTCTGCGCAAGGGCGATATCCTGCAGAAGGTCGGGCACGGACTGATCAATCTGTGCACCAAAATCCGTCTCATGCGTCATCCGGAAAAATGGCGTACCAAGCTGGATAAAATGGTCGGGGATTACCAGCAGTGCGCTTCGCTGCTTGCGGGGAAAAAGAAGATCATCTTTGCGGCCTTTATCTTTAACCTGCTGCAGCGCGTGTCACAGATCACGGTATCCCTGATGGTGTTTTTTGCACTGCCCTCGCTGCGCGCCTATGAGGCCAGGAGCCTGTCTCTCTGGGCGGTGCAGGCCTTTGCGCAGGTCGGCTCCAATGTCGTGCCGATCCCCGGCGGCATCGGCCTGGCGGATTTTCTGATGCTGGACGGATTCACCAGCATGTTCCCGAGGGAGATTGCCTTTCAGCTCGGGATCATTTCCCGCGCGCTTTCGTTTTATACCTGCGCGATCTTAAGTGCGGTGATCGCCCTAATCGGCTATGCGATCCTTGCAAAGCGCAGCGGAAAGACTGCAGATGAGGCAATGGCGGAGGCACAGGGAGAAACAGCGGAAATGGCGGAGGATACAAACGATGCTTGATTTTCTGAAGGAATACGCAAAGCACCCGCGGACCGTGGGTGCGGTGAAGGCAAGCGGAAAGCGGCTTGCGAAGAAGATGATGAAGGCGGTGGATTTCGGAACCGCAAAGTGCATCGTGGAATACGGCCCGGGGACGGGCGTGTTCACGCGGGAGATTCTTTCCCGGAAAAAGGAAGAGACGATGCTCTTTCTGATTGAGAAAAACGATGCCTTTTATTACAAGATGCGCACGCTTTACGGCGCGCGGCAGGACATTGTGGTGATTCAGGGCAGTGCGGAGGAGGCGGACCGGCTCATCCGTGCGCACGGTGTCAAGCACGCGGACGCCGTGATTTCCGGCCTTCCCTTCGCCTCGCTTCCGCAGGATGTAGCCTACCGGATCTGCAAGGCGACGCGCCACATCATCGGCAGGGACGGAAAGTTCATCACCTTCCAGTACACGAATCTCAGAAAAGAATTTTTTGAAAAGTACTTTACCTTTGAGAACATCTTTTTTGAGGCGGTGAATGTGCCGCCGGCAAAGGTCTTTGTCATGAAAAACAGGGAGAAAGCGGAGGGCGCACAATGATCGGCATTTACAATTACACGGTCATCCTGACCTACCTCGGCATGGGTGCGGCCTTTGCCGGCATCTCCTGGACGATCGACGGTCGCAGCGGCATGGGCGTTATCTGCCTGCTGGTGGCGGGACTCTGCGATATGTTCGACGGCGCGGTTGCCTCCACAAGAGAATGCTCGGAGGAGGAAAAGCGCTTCGGGATACAGATTGATTCCCTTTCGGATCTGATCAGCTTCGGCGTGCTGCCGGTCATCATCGCCTGTCGCGAGGTGCCGTACAACAAAATGGTGGCGACGACTTCCGGCATGTACCTTTTGTGCGCGCTGATCCGTCTGGCTTATTTCAATGTTTCCGAGGAGGACCGGCAGCGGAACGAGGAGGGGCCGAGAGAGTATTACTACGGCCTGCCCGTGACGACGGCTGCCATCATCTTCCCGATCTCCTGGGCGCTGGCGCGCTGGACACGGGTGCCGATGCGCAATGTCTGGCCGGTGCTGCTGCTCTTTGTGGCGGTGCTGTTCATCGCGCCGATCCGCGTGAAGAAGCCGCATATTTTTTACAAGAAGAAGCATCGCGGGGATGGTGAGAAATGAATTTCCTGTATCGGACACGTCCGGGGCAGATGCTGCTCCGCCTGATGATGACACTGCGGCTGGACCGGGCGGTCGTGTTTTTTCTGCGCGCGGGAATATCGCGTCTGATGATTCCCTTCTTCATCAAAAAGCACCGGATCGATCTCTCCCTGTATGCAAAGGAAGAGTACAAAAGCTGGCGGGATTTTTTCCTGCGGCATAAAAAGGAGATTGTGTTTGACGCGGAGGAAGGGCATCTGGTCAGCCCCTGTGACGCGTATCTTTCCGCCTACCGGATCCGCGGGGACGGCACGCTCCTCATCAAGGGGACGCGCTATACGCTGCGGGAGCTGACCGGGAATTATGCGCTCTCCGGGAAGACGGCCTTCGGAAAGGCGAAGGCGCTTCGCGCACTTTCGGCCTACGAGGGCGGATGCGCTCTGGTGCTGCGCCTCTCCATCGCGGATTATCATCACTATCATTACTTCGACGAGTGCGTGCAACATCCGCATGTTTATAACGAAGGCGAGCTGTACAGCGTGCAGCCTGCGGCCCTGAAGACCTATCCCGTTTTTGCCTTAAACCGCCGCACGGTCAGTCTCCTGCGGACGGCGCATTTCGGGCGCGTGCTGCAGATTGAGGTCGGCGCCTTTGCGGTGGGCGGCATCGTGAATCATTATGATGCCGGAAGGCATGCGCGCGGAAAAGAGAAGGGGCATTTCGATCTCTGCGGCTCCACGATCGTGCTGCTGTTCGAGAAGGACAGGGTGCGGCTGCGCGGGACGCTGCGGGAGGCGGTGTCGGCCGGACGGGAGGTGAAGGTGCGCGTGGGGGAGAAGATCGGGGTAGCAGATAAAACAGTTGAAAAAAGGGGGCGCAGGAAGTAAAATAGGATAGTCTGTAATTGCGGGGGCTTATAGCTCAGCCGGTTAGAGCGCACGCCTGATAAGCGTGAGGTCGGTGGTTCGAGTCCACTTAAGCCCATTCGGGCGGCGCAGCCGCCCATGCCAAACAGGGCCCTTAGCTCAGTTGGTTAGAGCAGTCGGCTCATAACCGATCGGTCCCGGGTTCGAGTCCCTGAGGGCCCATATGCCGGCATGGCGGAATTGGCAGACGCAAGGGACTTAAAATCCCTCGGGCGCAAGCCCGTACCGGTTCAAGTCCGGTTGCCGGCATTTCAAACAACAGAAGGAGGAGAGCGTTATGACCGAACACATTACGATCAACGTGCAGTCCAGCATCCGCGTCGAGGCAAAGAAGCAGGTCATTTATTTTGACCCGATCCAGATCGCAGAAGAGGCGCATGACGCGGATCTGATTTTCCTGACGCACAATCACTCTGATCACTTCGAACCGGAATCCGTCAACAAACTCTTCAAGGGCAACAACGAAACCTACATCGTCTGCCCGCTGGAGATGCGTGATGAGATCCAGGAGAAAACCGTCGTGGAGCATAATGACATCGTGCCGCTGCGCCCCGGTGACAAGCTGCAGCTCAACGGCTTTCCGGTGGAGGCGGTGCGCGCCTATAACATCGGCAAGGAGTTTCATCCGAAGGAAAACGACTGGCTGGGCTATATCGTGACGGTGAATGGCGAGCGGATTTATGTCACGGGTGACACGGACGCGACGGAGGACGCGAAGGCGGTGAAGTGTGACATCGCGATCGTGCCCGTCGGCGGCAAGTACACGATGACGGCGGACGAAGCGGCCGCGCTCGTCAACGGGATCAAACCGAAGGTCGCCATCCCCTGCCATTACGGCCTGGCAGCAGGCAGCGTCGTTGACGCGCAGTCCTTTGTGTCGCAGGTGGCGGAGGGGATCGAAACCGTTATAAAGTATTAAAAAAGAGGTGCGGAAAACAGTCACCGACCCTCTGTGCCTGTGACAGAGGGTTTCTTTTTCGGAAAGGGGAACGAAACATGAGCAACTACATTTTTACCTCTGAGTCGGTCACGGAAGGACATCCGGACAAGATCTGCGACGCGATCTCCGATGCCGTCCTGGACGCCTGCATGAAGGATGACCCGATGAGCCGTGTCGCCTGCGAAACGGCCACATGCACGGGCTTCGTGCTGATCACGGGAGAGATCACGACCAACGCCTTCATTGATTTTTCGAAGGTGGTGCGCGATACCGTCCGTGAGATCGGCTATGACTCCTCCGCCAAGGGCTTTGACGCCAATACCTGCGCGGTGATGGTGGCGATCGACGAGCAGTCGCCGGACATCGCAATGGGCGTGGACAAGGCGCTGGAGGCGAGAGAGAACAAGATGACGGAGGAGCAGCTGGAGGCGATCGGCGCCGGGGACCAGGGCATGATGTTCGGCTATGCCTCCAACGAGACGCCGGAGTATATGCCCTATGCGATCTCCCTCGCGCACAAGCTCACGCGCAAGCTCACGGAGGTGCGCAAGAACGGTACGCTGGAGTATTTAAGACCGGACGGCAAGAGCCAGGTCTCCGTGGAGTATGACGAAAACCAGAATCCCGTCCGCCTGGAGGCGATCGTGATTTCCTCGCAGCATGACGAGAAGGTCACGCAGGAGCAGATTCACAAAGACATCCGCAAGCATGTCATTGATGCGGTGGTGGATGCGAAGATGGTGGATGAGAACACGAAGATTTACATCAACCCGACCGGTCGCTTTGTGATCGGCGGACCGCAGGGCGATGCGGGTCTGACCGGAAGAAAGATCATCGTCGATACCTACGGCGGCTCCGCCGCGCACGGCGGCGGTGCCTTCTCCGGCAAGGACTGCACGAAGGTGGACCGCTCCGCCGCCTATGCGGCGCGCTATGCGGCAAAGAACATCGTGGCGGCAGGACTGGCGGACCGCGTGCAGATCCAGCTCTCCTATGCGATCGGCGTGGCGCAGCCGACCTCGATCCACATCGATACCTTCGGCACCGGAAAGGTTGCGGAGGACGTGATCGAAAAGGCCGTCCGCGAAAACTTTGACATGCGTCCGGCGGGCATCATCAAGATGCTTGACCTGCGCAGGCCGATCTACAAACAGACGGCGGCCTACGGCCACTTCGGAAGGGATGACCTGGATCTTCCCTGGGAAAAGACCGACAAGGCGGAGGCGCTGAAGAAATACCTCGCCTGAAATAGGAAACGGGATCACAGGCAGTTGAACCGGGATACCGTGTTATGAACAGCAAGAACAAACCGACAGTAGAAAAGAGAATCGCAAACCGGAACGGCGTCAGACGTTTCATTCTGGTGTGGCTCTCTTTTTTACTGGAGGTTTTTTTCTTAATCTGGATCACCTGGATCTTCAGCAACAGCGCGGAATGGTTTGCGGTGGGGCTGCGTGTCCTGGCGCTCCTTCTCGTGCTCGGTATTTTTTCGCAGTATAAAACCAGCGCCCTGAAAATGACATGGATTGTCCTGATCATGGGCTTCCCCGTGATGGGCGTGACGCTCTATCTGATGAACGACTGGTCCTGGGCGACCAGGCGCATGCGTGCGCGCTTCTCGAAGATGAGCGAGCAGGTCTTAAGCAAGCTGGAGCGGGATGAGGAGGCGCTGGCCGCGCTGGAAAAGCAGGACAAATCCGTCGCCAATCTGGCGCGCTATATTCAGGAGTACGGCGGCTTCCCGCTGTACCGCGACACGGAGGTGGAATACCATGACAGCGGGGAGAAGGCGCTGGAGGAACAGCTCCTCGCAATCGCGGAAGCAAAGCGCTTCGTCTTTCTGGAATACCATGCCTTTGAGTACGCGGAGGGCTTCTGGCAGCTGGAGGAGGCGCTGGCGGAGCGCGTGGCCGCCGGCGTGGAGGTGCGCATCCTTTACGATGACGTCGGCAGCATCCCCTTCATCACCACGGATTTTATCGACCGGATGCAGGAGCGGGGAATCCTCTGCCGCAGATTCAATCCGGCGAGCGGTCGCGGGCATCTGTTCATGAACCACCGCGATCACCGCAAGATCACCGTGATCGACGGGCGCGTCGCCTTTACCGGCGGCTACAATATCGCCAATGAGTATTTCAACATCACGCATCCCTACGGACACTGGAAGGATGCGGGCGTGAAGCTGACGGGCAGCGCGGCGAAGAGCTTTACGGCCCTGTTTCTGGAGATGTGGAACATCACCAAAGGGAAGAGCGAAAACGATACGGATGAGCAGATGCTGCACTATATCACCGCAGGGGATCATCCGGAGGATGTCTTCGGGATGCTGGACGATAAGCTGCAGCAGCAGCGCATCGAGGCGCGGGACGCCGCGGCGGTGCTGCTGCGCGAAAACTTTGTGCAGCCCTATGCGGATTCGCCGATGGACCGGGAGCCGCTCGCGGAAAACGTTTATATCGGCATGATCGAACGCGCAAAGGATTACATCTATATTTCGACGCCCTATCTGATCCTGACGGACGAGATGACGCGCGCCATGTCGCTGGCCGCCAAGCGGGGCGTGGACATCCGCATCGTGACGCCGGGGATTCCGGACAAGAAAACCGTTTACAACGTGACGCGCTCCTATTACCACGGGCTGGTGCGAAACGGGGTGCGGATCTTTGAGTACACGCCGGGCTTCAGTCACGCCAAGCTCTTTGTTTCGGATGACTGTGTCGCGACCTGCGGCACGATCAACCTGGACTTCCGCGGACTGTATCTGCACTTTGAGGACGGCGTCCTGCTGTATAAGGGAGACGTGATCGAAAAAATGCGCGCGGATTTTGAAGGGATGTTTGCCGTTTCGGAGGATGTCACGGAACGCTATGCCACCGGCCGCAGCCGCACGCTGCGTTTCGGACAACTGGTGCTGCGCATGTTCGCGCCGCTGTTATAGAAGGAGGTTCTTATGGGGATTTCAAAGGAACAGATCGGTTCACTCATTGACAAGGCATTCGAGATGCTGCCCTATGCCTACACGCCCTATTCGCATTACAAGGTGGGTGCGGCGCTGCTGGCAAAGAACGGGACGGTGTACGGCGGATGCAACATCGAAAACGCCGCCTACACGCCCTGCAACTGCGGCGAGCGTACGGCCTTCTTCAAGGCGGTCAGCGAGGGCGTCACGGAGTTTGACGCGATCGCGGTCGTCGCGGGGCATGAGGGAAATGTCACGAACCTGGGCTCCCCCTGCGGCGTCTGCCGCCAGGTGATGATGGAGTTCTGTGATCCGGAGACCTTTCAGGTGATCTGCGCAACGGATCGTGAGAACTATCGCATCAACACGCTGAAGGAGATCCTGCCGGACGGCTTCGGCCCGAAGGCGCTTGCGGCCGGTTAAGAGCTTCTTTCCGCGATCCGTCCGTTGCGATAGGCGGCAATCAGCGACTCCAGATCCTTGATGCGCTCGCGCATCTCTTTTCCCGCGTCCGTATCGCCGACGCGTTTCCTTGTCGTGACGCGGGCCACGACGCGCTGGTCCGAATGAATGTCGGACTCCGCTTCGATGGCCGCGTCCATGGATTCAAAGGGCTCATGCGCGGCGAGGATGAGACCGTAGGAATTATAGATCAGCGTATAACCGGCGATGCCCGTTTCCTTCTGATACGCGCGGGAGAAGCCGCCGTCGATGATGAAGAGCTTCCCGTTGCATTTGATCGGACTTTCGCCGCTCTTCACCTTGACCGGCACGTGACCGTTCACGATGTGTGCGTCCTTCACGTTGCCGAGGCCGAATTCTTTTAAAATCATGTCCACGGTCTTTTCGTCCTCGCAGAGCGTGTAGTAAGGATTCTTTCCCTCCGAATGCGTTTCCTTCTCCGCAAGAAAATAACGTTCAAAGGTGGCCATCTTTTCCTTGCCGAAGAGGGGGCTGTTCCGGTGCAGCCAGATCCACCACATGATGGCCTGCCCGCGTTCCTTTTCCTCCGGATCAATGGCGACAAAGCCGCGGCGGATGTGATGCTCCAGTGCTTCATAGAGCGCGCGTCCCTTGTAGGTTTTGCCGAAGACTTCAACCTCACGCAGGGTGCCGTCCTCATTGATCGGAATGCAGCCGTGGTAGAGCAGGTTGTTGTTAAAGACCTTGTAGAGGCTGCCCTTCGAGAGCAGGACCTTGGCGTGCTTTGCCAGCTTTTCGCTGCTCTTAAAGGCCTGCCGCAAACGTTCAATCACGTCCGCCTCCTGCTCCGTGAATTCATACGGATGCTTCGGGTCGACGGTCGGAAAGTGCATGTCCAGCATCTTGTAGCTTTTTCTGCCGATTTTGACGGTGCCCTTTTTATAATCGATCTTGTCCAGCAGATTGCGGTCCTCTAGATGAAACTCCGGGTGCCGCATGATCATCTGTCCCTCCGCCTTGAACTGCAGGATGGAAACAGCCTTGTGGATTTTCAGGTTGATCTGCATTTCACGCGGGTCATTCGTATTGTTGCCCTTGAGCTTGAAGCAGTCGCAGGGATCGTCCTCATAATTCCCCATGGCGTAGGACGCAAGCGGCAAAAGATTGATGCCGTAACCGTCCTCTAAAATATCCAGATTGCCGTAACGTGCGCAGATCCGGACGACATTGCAGATGCAGGCGATATCTCCCGCAGCGGCGCCCATCCACAGCACGTCATGATTGCCCCACTGGATGTCCAGGGAGTGATAGTCCGCGAGCATGTCCATGATGATGTGGGGGCCGGGTCCGCGGTCAAAGATATCCCCCACGATGTGCAGGTGATCGATGACAAGCCGCTGGATCAGTTCGCAGAGCGCGATGATAAACTCCTTGGCGCGGCCGATGCGGATGATCGTGTCCAGGATGGACTCGTAGTAGGATTCCTTGGCATCCTCGTTTTCTTTTTGCATCAGCAGTTCCTCCAGGATGTAATCAAAGTCCTGCGGCAGCGCCTTGCGCACCTTGGAGCGCGTGTACTTTTCCGCGGCCCCCCGTGCCACCGCAATCAGGCGGTAGAGCGTGACCTTGTACCAGTCATCCGGATTTTTTTCGCCGCGCAGCACGACGCGCATCTTTTCGGCGGGATAGTAGATCAGTGTGGCGAGTGCCTGCTTGTCCGCGGCACCGATCGTCGCGCCGAAGACATCATCGATCTTATGCCGGACGGAGCCGGAGCCGTTGCGCAGGATGTGCGAGAAGGCCTCGTGCTCTCCGTGGATGTCCGTCATGAAGTGTTCCGTGCCCTTGGGCAGCTGCGTGATGGCGGAGAGATTGATGACCTCCTCCGCGGCGGAGGCGATCGTGGGGTAGAGTTCCGAGAGCCGTTCCAGATAACGTACTTCGATTGCTTTCATGCCTGACCTCCCTTTGTGCGGCGCAGGGATGCCGTCCCGCGCTCAGCGTTTGTTTTCGATATAGCTTCCGACAAGATATCCGTGTACGAGGAACCTGCGGCCGCTGCGGACGGAGTCCTGGCAGGTGGAAAGCGTCACCAGAAGATCCTGTGCCGAAACCTCATGCTCCCCCTCCGCAAGCGGCAGTCCCTGTGTCATCACGGATTTGGTGTTGATCATGGCGATATAGGCAGCCTTGTCCTCCGGCGTGGTCACGCGGAAATAAGAATCCGAGTAACCCTCATCGTTATAAAAGGCGCAGATGCGGTACTTCCGGATGCTGCCGTTGCTGCGGTAGATATAAAAATACGGGTATTCCCGGATCAGGTCCGGATCCGTGCGGTAATTGCCCAGCGCCGTGAACATGGTGCCGTCCTTCAAGTTATGACCGTAAATAAAGGTGTTGAAATCAATGAAGCCCGCGGCGTCCTGATAATCCATGAAGATGGCGCCGGAGGAGGAAGAGGATTTCAAAAATGTGTGGTTGAGATAATAATCATTGTCCTGTCCGCGCACGATCGGATAGGAGATGCCGCAGCCGGGGACATAAATCCACCCGACGAGATCCTCGTTAAGCGCGGAGAGGGAGTTGAAATCAATGTTCAGGCGCGGGTATTCCTCCGCCTCGGCGGCGGCAGCGTCCGTTTCCCCCGCGGATGCCGTTTCCGGCATGACGACATAGTTTGCGTTGAGCTCCGCATACTCATCCGCGCCGCGGCGGTAATTCAGGTAAATCCGGAGCAGGAAGAAGCCGGCCACAAGAAAGAGAACCACACAGGCCACGATGATATAGGTCAGGCGTTCCTCTTTTTTCCTGCGCTTTTCCCGCTCCTCACGGTAGGCTTCGGGCCGCGTGGTGCTCATGCCCTCGCGGACGGGGATCTCTGTCTGGAGATCCGTGATGACGGTATGATCATCCGATGCCTGCTGTTTTTTCGGCTTCGGCTTTGGCTTTGCTTTCTTTGGTTTTTCCGCGCGCACCGCTTCGGGCGCGGGGTCGGCGAGAGGGGATTCCTCCGGCAGAAGCGGCTTTTCCGCGGGCGCGGGTTCGACCGTGGCGGCCGGGCGCGGCGGCTCCGGTGTGATGACATCCTTCACGGCAGGAGCCTTCGTGCGCACGGGCGGCATCTGCTGCGTCTGCGCCCGCAGGGGCGGCATCTGCTGTGTCGCCATCTGCGCGCGGAGGGGCTGCGCCTGCGCCGGCTGCGGTGCGGCGGGACGCGGTACCGCCTGTACTTTCTTCAGGGATTCGTCCGCGCCGGGCAGGGACATGGCGGCACGGTAGGCCTTCTGCGCCGGCGTTTCGCCGCGCATTTTGCGGCGGGACTGCCATTCGGCATCCGCCTCCGTGGGGATGCGCTGCCTGCGCTCGGGATATCGTGAGGGCGCGGCCAGCCGTTGCTGTTCCGGCGCGCCTGTCCGTTCCTGTGCGAGAGAAAACACCTGCGTGTCGTCGGATACGCGCGATCTGCCGCGGGAGGGCTGCGGCGGTGCCTCCGTCGTCCGTTCGGCCTGCGTGCCCGCGGGACGCTCCGCTCTGCCTGCCCTGTCGGGATTTACCGCGGGGAAGACCTGTGTGTCCCCGGAGAAGCGCGGAGAGAGCAGGGAGGGGTCCATGCCCTGTTCCTGCATCCAGGCGGCCACGATGAGCTCCTCCGCCTGCGTGAGCGGCCGCGCGCCCTTGCCGGGGACCGGCTGCGGGACCCGTTCGATCCGTTCCTGCCGCGGGGGCTGTGCCTGCCGTTGTATTTGTTGCCGCTGCGCGGCGTCCTGCCGCATCTGCTGCCGCTGTGCCGCGTCCTGCCGCATCTGCTGCCGCTGTGCCGCGTCCTGCCGCATCTGGCGCTGCGCCGCATCCTGTCGCATCTGGCGCTGCGCCGCATCCAGCTGCATTTGCTGCTGTGCCGCATCCAGCTCCGCCGCGACGTTGCGCTCCGCGACAACGTCCTTCATCTCCCTGGGCAGCTCGTGCGGGCGGTCAAAGGCATCCGGATCCACAGCCAGAAAGACGGAGGAAATCCGCTCCTTCTTTTTGGGCTCCGGCACGGGATTCGCAATGAACACATCCAGTTCTTTGCGCGACGAAGCGTCCGCCTTCTGCTCCTTTGTCAGAAGCGTGAAGTCGACCTGCGGTGCGGGACGCACGTTTTTATTTGATTTTTTTGCTCTGGTTCTCCCCTGCATAAAAATAAGGTTACTTTCCGTTCACGTACCATTGTATCACAAAACATGCCGCTTATGCCATCCCCGGCGGAGGGCAAAAAGTTTTTTGTCTGCGGTCAGGCAAAAATGCGCCATACTCGGCACGGTTTTGAGCCGACAGGTACGAGATCAAGTGCATGACACTAATGTCACTACTATATTTGACGTTTTTGTCGCCTGAAAATCATCGGAATAACGCGAATGTCATTTTTTCAAAAAAGTACTTGACACGCATGCCATTCTTGTGATAATATCCTAAATGTGCAGAGCGAAAGGATTTGCACATGCGCATAAACAAAGGCGTTAACGGAATATCGAATATTTCTTCACGAAGGCGGATGATCGATATTTCGATAATAGCAAATAGGGTAGGTACGCCGCCGGGGCGACGGCGCAGGTTTTCGACAATGACCAAACGAGTCACTGCCGCTGTTGTAAGGAGGAATGCAGTAAAATGAAAAGCAGTCTGAGAGGTTTGAGACATGTACTTGCGGGTCTGCTGGCGCTCATGCTTGTGCTGACGCCGGTGCTGTCCGCGCAGGTGCAGGCGGAAGGGGAGACATACCAGGCATTTAAGCGCGAAGGGATGAAGGCGACGGAGGAATTCGGTTACTACGTAGAAGAAAACGGACAAAAAGTGATTGCTTATTGTCTGAATTACCTTGATAAAGATCCGACAGTTACCGGAATGCATCCGGAAACGGGAGAGCCGCTCAGGTTCATAAAAACACTGCTTACTTCGCAGAACATCGATGAGGTTGTCGGTGAACGGATTGCGGAACGCCAGAAGAACGCAGAGGATATTCGTGGAGAACAACTGCGCAGAAAAATCATATCCATTATTCTGAACGGACACCATACCGAAGGCCAGTTATCTGTTGCGGCTTCCGATGCGGGTTTGAATGATTTGCGGCTGGATTTTGCGGCAACACAGCTTGCGATCTGGTATTATACGGACGGTTTGGTCGGCGGGGCAAACCGGTCAAACCAATACAGCTACTTGTTGTCAGCAGTCGGATATCCGGATCCCGGAAGACATGATACCGGCGAAAACGCTCGAAAGCGCAATTTGCTGCTGGGCGTATTAAACACCGGAACGGAAGAGGCAATCGCATCGCTGGATGCTCCGGCAGATCAGGAATTGGTAAGAACGATCGAAAAAGCGCGGAAAGAGGTATGCGAGAAACTGATTACCGAATATGATATTCCGGTTGATGTGGCAACGAATTATAAGACACATGCATATCTGTCACAGGACACCTTAACGATCGGAAAGGGCGGAAGGCAGGATTTCCAGAACCTGATCACCTGCCGTCCGATTCCGGAGGAAGAAAAGAAGGATGTCGTATTCTCCAAGGTGGATACCAACGGGACGGAGGAGCTTCCCGGGGCAACGCTCAAGGTGGAGATCCTGGATCCGCTGACGGGCACTTATTCGGAATATATTGCTCCCTGGCTTTCGGGCACAGAGGCGCGTACCTTTAAGCTGGTGGCAGGTTATACCTATCGGATGGTGGAAACACAGGCACCGGACCGCTACTATCTTGCACCGGAGGAGGAATGGATTGTATTCACGGTTACGGAGGCCGGCAAGATTCAAGTCATTGCGGCTGGACAGACAGGAGAGGAAGCGGAACCTGTTGTCCGCATGAAGAATACAAAGAAGCCTTTTATCGAAAATGTGGAATTCAGCAAGGTCATCATGGGACAGGGCGATGAACTGCCCGGTGCAAAGGTGCAGGTGCTGGAGATCACGCCGGAAGGCGAAAAAACCGTGGAGGAGTGGATTTCCGGAACAAAGCCGCATACGATAACAGAACTGTATGAAGGCGTATATATCTTCCGTGAGATCGCGAATCCGGAAAACTATGAAAAGGCGGAGGAAATCAAATTCCGTGTCACCGCAGAACCGAAGTTAGAGGTGTGGGATACGGTGGAGGGCAAATACAAGGAGGCTGCCGAGGCGCATCTTATGATGGAAGATGCGGAGTCTCCGTCCACGACCGTGGAATTCGGCAAGACGGATGAGGAAGGCAATGCGCTTGCCGGAGCAACACTGCAGATTCTTAGGGACGGTCAGGTGATCCATACATGGACCAGTGTTGCGGAAAGCAAAGAGACGGCACGTCTGTACGAACTGTTCGTTGACGGAAATGCTGACGGTAAGGATGATGTCGATTACACGGAATATGTTTTCCATGAGGAAGCGGCACCGGAAGGATATCAGAAAACAGATCAGGACATCATCTTCCGGATTGTACGTGTGGATGAGAACGGAACGATGGCTGCAAAGCTGCAGATCAAAGACGAAAACGGCAACTGGGTGCTGGCGCAGGAAGCGGTTCTGACGATCGCAAACAAGAAGATTCCGCTGGATCCGAAGGTAGTGCCGCCGACACCACCGACACCGCCGACACCGCCGACGCCGCCGACGCCGACCACACCGACAACACCGACGCCGCCGACGCCGACCACACCGACAACACCGACGACGCCGACAACGCCCGTAACACCGGGCACGCCGGAGGTGCTGGGCGCGACACGGACACCTGCTGATACGCAGATTGTTGCGACACCCACGGTACTGGGCGCGACACGCGCCGCCAACTCACCGGAAACCGGAGACGGTGCGCCCGTGAGACTGCTGATGACCCTGATGGGCGTCGGCGCGGCAGGAGCCCTCGCGGGAGTAATGCGGCTCAGGAAGGTGCGATAACTTTATTTCCCCTACTACCCTACAGTTTTACAATATGGAAGACGGGCCCGCCATGCGGGCCCTTTTTCCGCGCGTTTTTTGTCAGCGAATTACGGTGCGAAGATGCAAAGATGCGGATTGTGCTTTTCCGCGTCCAGGAAGGTGTCGCGCATGCGGTCGGTGTATTCGACAAATTCATGCCATTCGGCATAATCCTCTTCTTCCCAGTCCTCTTCCTCCTGCAGCTCGTCCTCCCAGTCCTCCTCTTCCGTTTCCGGATCAAGAAGGCCGAGCTCTTCCTCCGTCAGAACGGCGGAAGAGGGCAGCAGGACCAGCATGCAGGTATCCTCCGAGATGTCCGTCAGCACGTCATAGAGCGCATCGAGATTGCGGCCGTAATACTCCGGGAAGACGGAGGTGGCGGCCAGTCCCTCGTGGAGCTCCTCCTTATTCTGTGCATAACGCAGATCGATCGTCATTTTCCTCATGCAAATCCTCTTTCTTCCATAAAAATACCTTGCCCGCAGGCAGGGGGCAGGGCTGCCGCCCGGCTAATACAACTGCTCAAAGGAGGCGTAGTGATCCCCCGTATAAAACACCAGGCCGTCGTCGGAGAACACGATGCGTTTCGCGCCCCGCGTCCCGCCGGAATAATCAATATCACATTCGTAATACTGCCGCCCGCTTTTGGAGGGCAGCAGACCCTCCCGGTTGCCGAAGCGGTCCCCGCCGATGCTCTTGCCCGGCGCGACCTTGTGCAGATTGCCGGCGGAGGCGTCCCAGCCGAGCGCACGCGCTTCCTCCTTGGTGATGAAATTGTCCGGGAGATGCCCGTAGGTATGCAGATAGAGCGCCACCTCCTCCTTGGAGGTGTAGCTGCCGTTTTCGTTAATCGCCGGCTGCGACGGCTCCGACGCCTGCGTTTGTGCGGATGCGGCGGCCGCTGCGGTATCACCGGCCGCGACGGAGACAGCCGTTGCCGCGGAAGAAACAGCCGTTGCGGCGGATGTGCCCGTACCGGCCGGACGGGTGCATCCCGCAAGGAGCAGCAGGCACAACAAGAAAGCAAACATGAGACGGAAATGTGATTTCTTCATGTATATAGTATAACATATCATACGGCGATAAAATAATCATAAATTGAGAAAAAATGTTGACACAGCGAAGTTTCTATGATAATATAGTACCAGTTAAGACAACTACGCTTACGGAGGGAACCATGAGCGCAATTACAGGGATCAGCGGTTTTAACCGCTACACAAATTATCCCGGGATTTATTCCAACCCCTCGGATGCAGCAATCGCCGAAAAGACCGAGCTGCAGACGCGCGGCATTGACCAGGGGACGGAGAATCTGAAGGATGCGAATTCGGTGACGAAGATCGCGGACGGTGCCATGGACGGCATCGCCGATCAGCTGCACCGGATGCGGGAGCTGGCAATCAAGGCTTCCAACACGGCCGTTGTCGGTGATGACGAGCGGCAGATGATCCAGACGGAGATCGACCAGCTCAAGCAGGGGATCTCTGACATTGCAAACAACACGACCTTCAACGAGAAAAAGCTTCTCGACGGCTCCATGGGGGATCTGACGATCCTCGCGGGGGCGGAGGGATCCACGGAGCAGGTCTCGACCGGCGACATGACGCTGGAGGCGCTGGGCATCAAGGACTTCGATGTCACAAAGGACTTTAATTTAAAGATCCTGGATGACGCCCTGAAGACCGTGAGCAGCCAGCGGGCGACGATCGGTGCGCAGTCCAACCGCCTCGATCACGCGACGGCCTACAATCAGCTTTCTTCTTATAATCATGTGGCGTCCTTCAAGGAGGATGACCTCGGAGGTGTGTTGAAGCGGGTGGATGAGATGCGGAAGAACCGCATGTTTGATACCGCCCGGATGATGATGATGCAGAAGGACATCGAGAACCGGAGAGCGCAGACCGTGGGGCTCTTCCAGTAACAAAGCTTTTCCTTACATAATGCATCCATATACCGCAAGAAAGGCCGTTCCTGTCAATGGGAGCGGCCTTCTTGCGCGAGCGTCGCCTCCAAGATGCGCTGGCGTTTCTTCTCAGATTTTTGTTCGTACATCCGCTCGTCCGCCAGATTGTAGATGTCCAGTGCGGTGCCCTTCCTGCGCTCCTCGCGGAAGGCATAGCCGTAGGAAATGCTGTAGGGGATGCGGTGACGGACGATGCCCGCACCGTTCAGTTTTTCTTCGATTTCCTCAAGCAGCGACTGCACGGCGTTTTCCGGAACGCGCTTTAAGACGAGGACGAATTCGTCACCGCCCATGCGCGCACGGAAGCCCAGCTCCCCGACGCATTCGATCAGGGTATCCGAGGCGGCCTTCAGCATGCTGTCGCCGGCCTCATGCCCGTAGGTGTCGTTGATGATCTTTAAGTTATCCAGGTCCATACTGACAATGCAGTAGCTGCCCGCCGTGCTGTTGAGGGAGCGGAAGACGTTGTCCGCACTCTTGCGGTTCGGCAGCCCCGTGAGGGCGTCGATATAAGCCTTTTCCGTGAGCGACATGTATTCCTCCTGACGCGCGTAGGAGGCCGTGATGTTCAGGTAGTAGTTCAGGATCTGCGTGACGGAAAAGCTGATGCAGCCGATGTTCGGGAGGAGCGTCGCAAGGTCATGCATGCGCACGTTGTTCATGCTTTCCGAGGCCGCGAAGATCAGATAGAAGACCATGCAGGCAGCGAAGATCCAGATGCCGACCTCCAGGTAGCTGCGGCGGTTGTTCAGGGTATAGAGCATGAACAGCAAAAGCGGAAGAATCAGGAGCGAGGTGCCGATCTCCACGATGGTGTCATAGGGTGTGCGCATGAAGAGCGGCAGGATGCCGCCGGAGCTGAACAGCCACATGCCGAAATTGATACAGATGGCGGCACCGAGGATGTGGTCCGCGACACCGCTGACGGTGACGGAAAAGCCGACCGTCAGGAAGAGGAAGATGATGCCGAAAATCAGCTGGAAGGAGCCGATCACCAGCGCCGGCAGCGCCTGGTACAAAAACAGGTGGAAGACGGCATTATGTGAGCCGTACAGAGGCGCCTCCACGAGGGTGTTGACCTCCGTTCCCTCGATGCTGATTTTGATCTCCAGCTTCTTTCCGGCGACATCCTCCGGCAGCTCCACAATCAGGGATCTGGAACCGGAGAAACGCTCCGCAAGCCGGGAGACGGTTTGCTTTTCATAAACCGTTTTGCCGTCGGCAAGCACCTTCAGATCACCGCCGGTGTAGCGCAAAAAGAGCGAGGGCTGCACCGTATTGACCTCAGGCACGACCCAGCTGTCCCCGCTGACGAGGTAACACTGGGAACGGTATTCGCCCAGCGTCCCGGCCCACAGCGCGATCAGCATCAGCAGGGCGATGAGCAGGGGGAGGGCACTGATGACGGTCAGAAGGGCTTTTTGTTTACGCATGGGCAGCCGCCTCCTGATGTCTGATTCGTTTCATTTCGTACATCCTCTGGTCCGCCAGATGATAGGTGTCCTTCACGGTGCCGGAATAGGTTTCCGTGCTGACGGCATAGCCGTAGGAAATGTCACCGCGGACCGGCGGATGCGTGTAATGCCGGTTGATGAGCGCCGTCTCCATCCGCGCGACGGAGCGGCGGCAGGGAAGCGTGTCCGTGCCGCCCCAGATCGCGACGAATTCGTCACCGCCCATGCGCCCGAGCAGCGTGGTATCCAGGAAACTCTCCCGCAGCAGCTTTGCCATATCGGACAGATAGCGGTCACCCGCACTGTGTCCGAATTTGTCATTGATCTCCTTCAGGTGATCCAGGTCCATGCTGATGACCACGAAGGGCGTGCCGTCCTCATCAATCCGGCGCATCAGCTGCTCACAGCGGGAGCGGTTGGACATGTCCGTCAGCGGGTCCGTATAGGCCAGACCGGACAGGCGGCGGATCGTTGCTTCCTCATACAACTGCTCGATATGATAATAGAAGAAATTGACGATCAACGCGGAGACGAAAAGGAGCGCGCCGATCGTCAGGCTGTTCAGGTTGGAGTAGGAATCATCCCCATTTCCCATGTAGAGTGAAACATTGAAACGGACAATATCAATGATCGCGGAGAACAGCAGGGCAAAGAAGCCTGCGGCCCAGATGACCCGGGACACACGCCAGTCTTCGCGGATCATGGCGCGACGCCTCCGGAGGATGGCACTGATGACGGTAAAGACAACGATGCCGAGGCCCTCTGTGATGATCATGATGTGGACCACGGGGACATACTGGTCGATGAAAATCACATTCCTGAAATGCAGGGTGATAAGGACCAGTGCAACCAGAAAATCCAAAACGGCAATAACGGCATAAGCCCGTCTGGCTTTTGATTCCGTGGAGGCGCTTAAGAGCGCCATAAACGCGGGGGGGATCAGAAAGAGGGCGATGTATTCGATCATGTTGTTGCGTACCTGCCCCGGACTTAAGAGATCCGCGAGGCTGTAGTAGCACAGCATATAGACGCCGATCAGAAAGGAGAGTATACCGCTGAAGAGAATTCGCATCTCCGTACGATAGTTGACCGAAAGGTAGAGAAAAATGAAGAAAAGAATGATGCCCATCACCGCGAGGAAAAGCCCCGCGAAGAGCGTCAGCCGGCCCGAGCGCAGGTATTCCGCCTGCAGGTCTCCGGTGTTGCCGACCATAACCGGCTCCAGACCGGAGAAGGCGCCGTCCTCATTGGCCCAGATCCGCAGCTTCAGGACGCGGGAGGCGTAGCCGTCCGGCAAGGGGATGAAATGGAAGGAGGCCGGCGTCATTTCATTCCGTTCGAAGTATTGCATGCCGTCGGTATAGACCAGGATGTCATCGACATAGACCTCCAGCGAAGCGTGGCGGGTTTTGATCTGAAGCGTGCCGGCCATCACCTCCTCCGGAGGCAGCATGTGACTCAGCTCGTAAACCTCACCGGTTTTGACGGGGCCTAAATTGATATCGGTGAGACGGACATCCGTCTGTGTGCTTCCGTCGGCCAGCACCGCGTTCCAGTGATCGCTTAATTGGTAGATGGGATAATCCGGTTCGGGGACAAGAATGACAAGCGCAAAAAAACTAAGCGCGACAAATAGCGCCATAAAACACAGGAGGATGATGTTTTTCCTGCGCGGGCGTAGTTTCATTTCATTATTATATCATATGTAAAGAAGGAGTTGTTCATTTTTTGCGAATGGGCTATACTGTATCCGATGGACAACAGAAAACGGAGAAAAAAAAGAAAAAAACGTGGGGCGCACGGACGGGGGAGACTGATCGCGATTCTGATCGTGGTCGCGTTTGTCCTGATTCTGGGCACGGTTCTGTTTATTCTTTTACGCAATACACCGGAGCGGCGATATGAACGGCAGGTCGCCTCGGGCGATGCACAGTATGCGGAGGGCGCGTATTCCCAGGCGGCGACGGCCTATGAGGCGGCGCTTGAGATTGACGCGCAGGGCGCGGCGGCCTACAGCGGCCTGGTCAAGGCCTACGGTGCGGAGGCCAACGCCCAGGGCGTGTCCGATGCCTTTTCCAGGGCTTCGGCGCATTTGTCACCGGCGGAGCTTCAAACGCTGCAGTCGGAAACGGCCACGGAGCTTTCCGGTATTGCGGAGCAGCTTTTTGCCGCCGGGGATTACGACCGTGTGCGGGAGATCGCGGCGGGACTGAGTGCGGTGGACGCGGATGCCGCATACCGCATTACGGACCGCGTGATAGAGGCGACGGCACCGGCGATCGGCTCCACGGTCAATTTCGGCACGTGGATGGGCGCGCCCCTGAGCTGGCGTGTGCTGAACCGTGACGGCGGACAGATCCTCCTGCTCTGTGAGCAGCTTGTGGACACAAGACCGTTCACGGAGACCCATATCGGCGTGGCCTGGGAATACTGCACGCTTCGCAAATGGCTTTCAACGGAGTTTTTCTCAAACGCGTTTTCCATCGCGGAGCAGAACCGCATCGCGGCCGTGATGGCGGAGAACCCCGCGAATCCTTCGGATCCGCAGACCGTGACGCGCAAGTCCACGGAGGAGCGCATTTACATCTTCTCCATGCAGGAAACGGAGCGCTATCTTCCCACGGAAGCGGACCGGGTTTCGACGGGCGCCTACTGGACGCGCACATCCGCGAACCGCAGCGAATCCGGCGCGGTGATGGTCTCTCCGGAGGGGGCGTTCCAGACCGTGGACGCGAGGGACGTCGCGGCGGGCGTTCGTCCCGTTCTCTGGATGATATTAGAATAGGAGAAACACCATGGCTTACGACAGCAATACCATGTATAACGCGGGGAACATCCTGCAGGGCATGAGCCGCATCTCGGAACCGGAGATCGCGGAAGTCCTGCATATGTCGGAGGATGTCCAGCGCTTTCGTGTGCTGATGATGAAATACGAATGCGCCATCAGCGAGGTGCGGACAAAGCTTGAGGTTCTGAACCGGGACATGTCCATCAAAAACGAGCGCAATCCCTTTGAGTCCATTAAATCACGCTTAAAGACACCGACGAGTATTCATGACAAGCTGATGCGGCGCGGTCTTCCCCTGAGTTATGATTCCATCGTGGAGAACTTAACGGACATCGCCGGCGTGCGTGTGATCTGTTCCTTTGTGGATGATATTTATTCGCTGGCGGACTGCCTTGTGGCGCAGGATGACATCCGCGTGATCCGCAGAAAGGATTATCTGAAGGAGCCCAAGGAAAACGGCTACCGCTCGCTGCATCTCATCATCGAGGTACCGGTCTTTTTGTCAGAGGACAAGGAATGGATGACGGTGGAGGTGCAGTTCCGCACGATCGCGATGGACTTCTGGGCCTCGCTGGAGCACAAGATGAAATACAAAAAAGAAATCCGCAATCTGGAATCCGTTTCGGAGGAAATGCGCTACGCGGCGGAGCTCATCAACCAGCTGGACCACCGCATGACGCAGATACGCGAGAAGATAGATTACGTCTGAAAGGTCACCCTTCCGCAGCCGCCGCAGGGCAGCACGCTTCCGGAGGCCGTGACCGGCAGACCGATTTCATCCGCTGCAATCTCCGCTTTCTTTTCGGGCGCGGGCGCACCTTCCGTCAGTGCCGTGCGCAGAAGATACGCAAGGGTTCCCGGCTGCAGGCCGGTCGTATACATATTCAGAATGAAAAAGAGGGGATGCTCCGACAGCAGCCGCATGCAGGCGGCCAGCAGCGGATAAATGCCCTCTTCGATTTTCCAGATTTCTCCCTTCGGACCGCGTCCGTAGCTCGGCGGATCCAGCAAGACCGCGTCATAGCGGTTGCCGCGCCGGATCTCCCGTTCCACAAACTTCATGCAGTCATCCACCAGCCAGCGCACTTTTTTCTCCGCAAGGCCGGAAAGCTGCGCGTTTTCTTTGGCTGCCGTGACCATGCCCTTTGACGCATCGACGTGGGTCACCTCCGCGCCCGCGGAAAGCAGGGCACAGGTCGCGCCGCCCGTATAGGCAAAGAGGTTCAAGACGCGGACCGGGCGCTTTGCTTCTTTTATAATGGAAGACATGAAATCCCAGTTGACGGCCTGCTCCGGAAACAGCCCCGTATGCTTAAAGGAAAAGGGGCGCAGATGAAAGGACAATGCGCCGTAGGAAACCGTCCACGCATCCGGCATCCCGCGATTCTCCCATTCGCCGCCGCCTTTGGAGCTGCGATGATAGATGCCGTCCGCCTTTTGCCAGCGCGCATCGCTTTCCGTACGCGGCCAGATCGCCTGCGGGTCAGGCCTTCTCAGGATGACATCGCCCCAGCGTTCCAGCTTTTCCCCGTCACCGCAATCCAGTATTTCGTACTCTTTCCATTGATTTGCAACCCACATGTGGTATAGTATAACACAGGGAGACACCAAGGGACAGGATGATAAATATCATCAACCAAACCGCCTCTTTCGACCCACTTTACTATTTCATGCATTTTTTCAAAATTTCTGCTTGATTCAATCCTCCGGATGTAATAGAATATCGGATGCTGTGGCAATAAAAAAGAAACACACGACTACGTGTACCAAGGAGCTTTTTATGGCAAATCAGGTAATGAGAATCACATTGAAAGCGTACGATCATCAGCTCGTGGATTCCTCTGCGAAGAAGATCATCGAGACCGTCCGCAGAAACGGTTCCCAGGTCTCCGGACCGGTGCCGCTGCCGACAAAAAAAGAGATCGTCACGATCCTTCGTGCCGTGCACAAGTACAAGGACTCGAGAGAACAGTTCGAGCAGCGCACGCACAAGCGTCTGATTGATATCGTATCTCCCACGCCGAAAACCGTGGACGCCCTGCAGCGTCTGGAAATGCCGGCCGGCGTGGAAATCAAGATAAAGATGAGGTAAATACCAATGAAAAAGGGCATTTTGGCGACAAAGGTCGGCATGACGCAGATCTTCCAGGAGGACGGCACGGTCATTCCCGTGACGGTGCTGCAGGCGGGTCCCTGCGTCGTGACACAGGTGAAAACCGAGGAAAAGGACGGCTATAAGGCCGTGCAGGTCGGTTTCCTTGACAAAGAGGGCAGAAAGGTCAACCGTGACAAGGGCGGCAGAAAGCACATCAAGTTCCGTCACGGCCTCAGCAAACCGCTGCTCGGTCATCTGGAAAAGGCAGGCGTTTCCGGCAAGCGCTTCCTGCGCGAGTTCCGCTTTGAAAACGCGGAAGAGTATCAGCCGGGCGCGGAGATCAAGGCGGACATTTTCGCGGAAGGCGACCGCATCGACGCGACGGCCGTCTCCAAGGGTAAGGGCTTCCAGGGCACGATCAAACGCCTCGGACAGCACAGGGGACCGATGACGCACGGCTCCAAGTTCCACCGTCATCAGGGTTCCAACGGCGCATCCTCGGATCCTTCCCGCGTGTTCAAGGGAAAGGGCATGCCGGGCCAGATGGGCAACGAACGCGTCACCGTCCGCAACCTGGAGATCGTAAAGGTGGATGCGGAGAAGAATCTGATTCTTGTCAAGGGCGCACTTCCCGGCCCCCGCAGAAGTCTCGTCACCATCAAAGAGACGACAAAGCAGGGCGCATAATTTCAGACCTGAAATAAGGAGCAAAACGATGAAGGTTACAATGCTGAACATGGAAGGAAAAGAGGCCGGCGATCTGGAGCTGAACGATGATATCTTCGGCGCCAAGGTCAACGAGCACCTCATCTATATGGCGGTGAAGCAGCATCTTGCCGCAAAACGCCAGGGCACACAGAAGGCAAAGACGCGCTCGGAGGTTTCCGGCGGCGGCAGAAAGCCGTGGCGCCAGAAGGGCACCGGTCACGCGCGTCAGGGCTCCATCCGCTCCCCTCAGTGGAAGGGCGGCGGCATGGTCTTTGCGCCCGTTCCGAGAGATTATTCCTTCAAGATGAACAAAAAGGAAAAACGTGCCGCGCTGAAGGGCGCGCTGTCCGGGAAGGTACAGGACGGTAAGCTCATCGTGCTGGACGAGCTGACGATGGAAGAAAAGAAGACAAAGGAATTCGTCAAGGTTCTCGATGCGCTGCAGATCGCGGACAAGGCGCTGGTCGTGACGGCGGAGCATGACGAAAACGTGATTTACTCCGCGCGCAATCTTCCGAAGGTCAAGACCTGCGAATCTTCCGGCATCAACGTGTATGACATTGTCAACGCGAAGACGCTGGTCCTGACGAAGGGCGCGGTGGAAAAGATTGAGGAGGTGTACGCTTAATGGCTGCTTTAACACATTATGACGTGATCTTAAAGCCGGTGCTCACGGAAAAGAGCATGGCGATGATGGAACAGAAGGAATACACCTTCCTCGTGCATCCGGACGCCAACAAGACGATGATCAAAGAGGCGGTGGAAAAATGCTTTGACGGCGCGAAGGTCGAGCGCGTCAACACGATGAACATCCGCGGCAAGAAGAAGCGCCGCGGCCGCGCGGAAGGCTTTACGGCCGCCAGCAAAAAGGCGATCGTCAAGCTCACCGCGGACAGCAAGGACATCGAGATTTATCAGGGTCTGTAATTTACTTTAGAGGAGAACAGTAACATGGGTATCAAAAAGTACGGTCCGTATACACCGTCCCGCAGACAGATGACGGGTTCCGATTTTTCCGAGATCACGAAAAAGACACCGGAAAAATCCCTGCTGTCTTCGCTGAAAAAGCATGCGGGCAGAAACGCACAGGGCAAGATCACCGTGCGTCACCGCGGCGGCGGCAACAGGAGAAAGTACCGCCTCGTGGATTTCAAACGCAATAAGGACGGGATCCATGCAAAGGTGCTCGGCATCGAATATGATCCGAACCGCACGGCCAACATCGCACTGATCTGCTATGAGGACGGACAGAAGTCCTACATCCTCGCACCCGAAGGCTTAAAGGTCGGGATGCAGGTCATGAACGGACCGCGCGCGGAAGTGCGCATCGGCAACTGCCTCCCGCTCTCGGAGATCCCGGTCGGTACCGGCGTTCACAACGTGGAGCTGTATCCGGGCAGGGGCGGCCAGATGGTCAGGAGCGCCGGCAATGTCGCGCAGCTCATGGCAAAGGAAGGCAAGCACGCGACGCTGCGTCTTCCCTCCGGAGAGATGCGCATGGTACCGGTGAACTGCCGCGCCACGATCGGCACGGTCGGCAACATTGATCACAACCTGATCAACCTGGGCAAGGCCGGACGTGTCCGCCACATGGGCTTCCGCCCGACGGTGCGCGGCTCGGTCATGAACCCGAATGATCACCCGCACGGCGGCGGTGAGGGAAGGTCCCCGATCGGACGTCCCGGACCGTCCACCCCCTGGGGCAAACCCGCCCTCGGTTACAAGACCAGAAAGCGCAAGAAACAGTCCAACAAACTCATTGTCCGCAGAAGAGACGGCAAGGCGATTAAGTAACAGGAGAGGAAAATATGTCACGTTCTTTGAAGAAAGGTCCCTTTGCGGACGCGAGCTTACTGAAAAAAATCGACGCGATGAACGAGCAGAACCAGAAGCAGGTCATCAAAACCTGGTCGCGCCGTTCCACGATTTTCCCTTCGTTTGTCGGCCATACGATCGCGGTACACGACGGGCGCAAGCACATCCCGGTGTACGTGACGGAGGATATGGTCGGTCACAAGCTGGGTGAGTTCGTTCCGACAAGAACCTTCCGGGGACACGCCGGAAGCGAAAAGAAATCCGGCTCCAAGTAACCCGGACGCCGTACAGGAGGTTTTTCAAATGGCTACGCAGCACAGAACACAGGTTAAACACGAACGTAACGCGGAGAAGAGAGAGAAACGTCCGCATGCAAAGCTTTCCTATGCGCGCATTCCCGTGCAGAAGGCCTGCATCGTCATGGACGCGATCCGCGGCAGGGATGTCAATACGGCGCTCGCGATCCTGGATTACAGCCCGAAGTACGCGGCAACCGTGATCCACAAGCTGCTCGCTTCGGCGGCGGCCAACGCGGAGTTCCAGGGCATGAACAAGGACAACCTTTATGTTGCCGAGTGCTTCGCCTCGAACGGCCCGATCATGAAGCGCATCCAGCCGAGGGCGAGGGGCAGCGCGTATCGCATCAACAAGAGAATGAGTCACCTGACAGTGATTTTGGACGAAAAGAAATAATAAGACAGGAGAGCAGAATCTATGGGACAGAAAGTACACCCGCACGGCTTAAGGGTCGGCATCATCTCTGACTGGGATTCCAGATGGTATGCGGAGGGCAACTTCGCGGATCTTCTGGTGGAGGATCACAAGATCCGTACCTTCCTCAAGAAAAAGCTGTATGCCGCAGGGATTTCCAAGATTGAGATCGAAAGAGCTTCCGACCGCGTCAAGGTGTTCATCCACACCGGCAAGCCCGGTATCGTGATCGGCAAAAAGGGCGAGGACATCGAAAAGACAAGGGCGCAGCTTGAGAAGATGACCGGCAAGAAGGTCATGGTGTATGTCATGGAGATCAAGAAGCCGGATAAGGACGCGCAGCTGGTGGCGGAAAACATCGCGGAACAGCTGGAGCGCCGTATCTCCTTCCGCAGGGCGATGAAGTCCTGCATGTCCCGCACGATGAAAACCGACGCGCTCGGCATCAAGGCCAGCTGCGGCGGCCGCCTCGGCGGCGCGGACATCGCGAGAACGGAGTTTTATTCCGAGGGCACGATCCCGCTGCAGACGCTCCGTGCGGATATTGATTACGGCTTTGCCGAAGCCAACACGACCTACGGCAAGGTCGGCGTAAAGGTCTGGATCTACAAGGGCGAGGTGCTTCCGAAGAAGGTAGAGGAAGAGCCCGCGTTCGAGGAGGTGTAATGTCATGTTAATGCCGAAGAGAGTAAAGCACCGTAAGCAGTTCCGCGGCACGATGGCGCATTAGGAGGGCAGGGGCTTAACGCTCGCCCACGGAGATTACGGCATTGTGGCGGCGGAGCCCTGCTGGATCCGCTCCAACCAGATCGAGGCGGCCCGTATCGCGATGACCCGTTTCATCAAGCGCGGCGGCCAGGTATGGATCCAGATCTTCCCGGACAAGCCCGTTACGACAAAGCCCGCGGAAACCCGTATGGGCAGCGGCAAGGGCACCGTGGAGTACTGGGTGGCGGTGGTCAGGCCCGGACGCGTCATGTTTGAGATCGGCGGCGTGGACGAGGCGCAGGCCAGGGAAGCCTTAAGACTCGCAACACACAAGCTCCCCTGCAAATGCAAGATTGTTTCCAGGGAAGAGTTGGAAGGCGGTGCAAAGAAATGAAAAAGAGAGATTACATCAAAGAACTGAATGCCAAGGATGATAACGCGCTGACCGAAGAACTTATCAACGCAAAAAAGGAACTGTTCAACCTCCGTTTCCAGCACGCGACGAACCAGCTGGACAACACCTCCAGGATCCGTGACGTGCGCAGGAACATCGCGCGGATACAGACAGTGATCACGGCCAAGGAGAAGGCGGCACAGGGAGCGTAAAGAAAGGGAGATTATGGAACGGAATTTAAGAAAAACACGCGTCGGCAAAGTCACCAGCGACAAGATGGACAAGACGATCGTCGTCTCGATCGAGGATCACGTGAAGCATCCGCTTTACAAGAAGATCGTCAAGAAGACGTATAAGTTAAAGGCGCATGACGAAAAGAACGAGTGCCACATCGGCGATACCGTCCGCGTGATGGAAACGAGACCGCTTTCCAAGGACAAACGCTGGAGACTGGTATCCATCCTGGAACGCGCGAAATAAGGAGACAGAATCATGGTACAGCAGGAGAGCAGATTAAGGGTCGCGGATAATACGGGTGCGAGAGAGCTTCTGTGCATCCGCGTCAACGGCGGGTCCAAACACCGCTATGCACGGATCGGTGACACGATCACGGCCACCGTCAAGGAAGCCACGCCGGGCGGCGTGGTCAAGAAGGGCGATGTGGTCACGGCGGTCGTGGTGCGCAGCGCCAAGGAGATGCGCCGCAAGGACGGCTCCTACATCCGTTTCGATGAAAACGCGGCAGTGGTCATCAATGATGACGGCACCCCGAAGGGGACGCGTATCTTCGGACCGGTTGCCAGGGAGCTGCGCGAAAAGAAGTACATGAAGATTCTTTCGCTGGCACCCGAAGTGCTTTGAGACCCGGTTAAGAAAGGAAGAACCCAATGGCAGCACAGAAGATTAAAAAAGGCGACACGGTCCGCGTCATTGCCGGCAAGGCGGCGACGTGGGTCAGGGGCGAAAAGGACAAATCCGCCGCAGAGGGCAAGGTCATCGCGGTGGACAAGGAGAAAGGCCGTGTGACCGTGGAAGGTCTGCATAAGGTCACCCGTCATGAAAAGCCCTCCATGCGCAACCAGAACGGCGGCCGTATCCAGGTGGAAGCGCCAGTGGATATTTCCAACGTCATGCTGGTGCACAAGGGCAAGCCCACAAGGGTCGGCTTCAAGATTGAGAACGGCAAGAAATACCGCTACGCGAAAGCGACGGGCGAGATCATTGATGAAGTTTCTTCGTCGAAGGGCAGGTAAGGAATCATCTCGACACTAAGTTCGGGAGAACCTCACTAAGTGTCGAGATGTACATTCGCACGTAGGCGGATAAAGAACATCCGCCAAGTGCTCATAGCAAAGGAGAGTATCGTGAGCAGATACAGGGATTTATACAAGGACGAAATTGCGCCCGCGATGATGAGCAAATTCGGTTACAAGAATCCGATGCAGGTTCCGCGCCTGGAGAAGATTGTTGTGAACGTCGGCGCGGGTGAGGCCAAGGAAAACGTCAAGATTCTGGAGAACGCGGCGGGAGACCTCGCCACGATCACCGGCCAGAAGGCGGTTTACACCAAGGCGAAGAAATCCATCGCAAACTTCAAGATCAGGGAAGGCATGCCGATCGGCTGCAAGGTGACACTGCGCGGGGAAAAGATGTATGAGTTTCTGGACCGCCTTGTCAACCTGGCGCTGCCGCGCGTTCGTGACTTCCGCGGCGTCAATGCCAACGCCTTTGACGGCAGGGGCAATTACGCGCTAGGCCTTCGGGAGCAGCTGATCTTCCCGGAGATCGAATACGATAAGATCGACAAGGTGCGCGGCATGGATATCGTGTTCACGACAACGGCGAAAACGGACGAAGAGGCGCGTGAATTATTAAGGCTGTTCAATATGCCTTTCGCATCGTAAAGGAGAAAAAACATGGCGAAGCTTTCAATGAAACTCAAACAGCAGAGGAAACCGAAGTTTTCCGTGCGCGCATACAACCGCTGCAAGATCTGCGGCCGCCCGCACGCGTATCTTCGCAAGTACGGCATCTGCAGGATTTGCTTCCGCGAGCTGGCATATAAAGGACAGATTCCGGGCGTCAAAAAGGCGAGCTGGTAAGAAGGAGGGAATCGGGAATGGCGATCAATGATCCTATTGCGGATATGCTCACAAGAATCCGCAACGCAAATATGGCAAAGCATGACACGGTGGACGTCCCTTCATCGCAGATGAAGCTGGCGATCGCGAATATCCTTCTGGATGAGGGATATATCCGCGCACTGGATGTCGTGGATGACGAGCGCGGCTTTAAGACGCTGCACATCACCTTAAAGTACGGCATCGACCGCAATGACAAGGTACTTTCCGGACTGAAGCGCATTTCCAAGCCCGGTCTGCGCGTGTATGCGGGAACGGAGGACCTGCCGAAGGTGCTGGGCGGCCTGGGTGTCGCGATCATCTCGACAAACCAGGGTGTCATTACGGATAAGAAGGCAAGAGAGCTGAAGGTCGGGGGAGAAGTCCTCGCCTTCGTATGGTAAGGATTGGAGGTAATCGGGCATGTCACGAGTAGGAAAGATGCCGATCGCCATCCCGGACGGGGTATCCATCCAGGTGGCAGAAAATAATCACGTGACGGTGAAGGGTCCCAAGGGGACACTGGAGAGAACATTTCCTCACGAGATTCAGATCACGGAGGAGAACGGGACACTGGAGCTGAAGCGTCCGGATGACCAGAAGCGCAACAAGGCGCTGCACGGTCTTTCCAGGAGTCTGCTCAACAATATGGTGACGGGCGTCCATGCGGGCTTTGAGAAAAAGCTGGAAGTCAACGGCGTCGGTTACAGGGCGGCAAAGCAGGGCAAGGTGCTGACACTCACACTCGGATATTCTCACCCGGTGGAGGTGGAGGATCCGGAGGGCGTCACGACAGCGGTCGAGGGCTCCGTCATCACGGTATCCGGGATTGACAAGGAGAAGGTCGGCCAGCACGCCGCCATCATCAGGGAGAAGAGACCGCCGGAGCCTTACAAGGGCAAGGGCATCAAATACGCGGATGAAACCATCCGGAGAAAAGTCGGGAAAGCGGGTAAATAAACATGATTAAAAAAACATCCAGACAGAAGATCCGCGAAAAGAAGCACGCCAGAATGCGCGAGAAGCTGCGCGGCACGTCCGAAAGACCGCGTCTTGCGGTGTATCGCAGCAACAGCCACATGTATGCCCAGATCATCGATGACGAGAAGGGCACCACGCTTGTGGCCGCATCCACGCTCGAAAAGGATGCGAGGGGCGCGCTGAAGGCAACGGACAATAAGGAAGCTGCGGCTTATGTCGGCGATCTGGTCGGCAAGCGTGCCGTGGAAAAAGGGATCAAGCATGTGGTGTTTGACCGCGCGGGATACATTTACCACGGCAAGGTGGCTGCGCTTGCGGATGCCGCAAGAGAAGCCGGACTGGAATTTTAAGGAGGAGACATGAGACGCAACAGAGTAGATGCCAGCCAGTTGGAACTGACAGATAAAGTCGTCGCGATCAAGCGCGTCACGAAGGTCGTCAAGGGCGGCCGCAACATGAAATTCACGGCGCTTGTGGTCGTGGGCGACGGCGCGGGACACGTGGGTGCGGGCCTCGGGAAGGCAACGGAAATTCCGGACGCCATCCGCAAGGGCAAGGAGGACGCCACAAAGAACCTGATCGAGGTGGCCCTGGATGAGAACAACTCCATCACCCATGACTACATCGGCAAGTTCGGCAGCGCCCAGGTGCTTCTGAAGAAGTCTCCCGAAGGTACCGGTATCATCGCGGGAGGCCCGGCGCGCAGCGTCTGTGAACTGGCGGGGATCCGCAACATCCGTACCAAGTCCCTGGGCTCCAACAACAAGCAGAACGTCGTGATCGCCACGATCAACGGCCTGCGTGAGATCCAGACACCGGAGGAGGTTGCGAGGAAGCGCGGCAAGAGCGTGCAGGAGGTGACGGCATGAGCAAGCAACTGAAGATCACCCTCGTAAAGTCCACGATCGGCGCTGTGCCGAAGCACAGAAAGACCGTGAACAGCATGGGGTTTAAGAAACTGAACAGCAGCGTCATCCGTCCGGACAACGCTGCAACACGCGGACAGATCGAACAGATCAGACATCTGGTCAAGGTCGAGGAAGTGGAGGCTTAAAGCAATGGATTTGGCAAACCTAAAGCCTGCGGAAGGCTCCGTACAGAACAGATACAGAAAAGGCCGCGGCCACGCATCCGGCAACGGAAAGACGGCGGGCTACGGTCATAAGGGACAGAAGGCCAGGAGCGGCGCACCGAGACCGGGCTTTGAAGGCGGTCAGATGCCCCTGTTCCGCCGGATCCCGAAGCGCGGATTCAAGAACAGAAACAGCAAGGAAATCGTGACGATCAACCTTCGTGACCTGGAGCGTGTCTTTGCGGACGGTGATACCGTGGATGCAAACGCGCTGCTGGAGAAGGGCGTCATCAAACACGTCTATGACGGTGTCAAGGTGCTCGGAAACGGAGAATACACCAAAAAGCTTACGGTCAAATTGCATGCCTTTTCCGCATCCGCAAAAGAAAAGATCGAGGCCTGTGGTGGGACTGCTGAGGTGATCTGATGTTAGAAGCGATCAAAAACGCCTTTAAGACAAAAGAAATCCGGACGAAGATTCTCTTCACCCTCGCGATGATTGTGGTCATTCGTCTGGGTACGGCCATCCCCATTCCGGGTATGGATCTGGCCAACTACCAGAGCTGGTACCGCTCCCTTGCGGGAGAAGGCACGGGTCTTCTCGGTCTGCTGGACCGCTTTACCGGCGGTTCCTTTGAACGGATGAGTGTCTTTGCCCTGAACATTACGCCTTACATCACGGCATCCATCATCATCCAGCTGCTCACGATCGCGATCCCCGCACTGGAGGAGATGCAGCGTGACGGAGAAGAGGGACGCAAGAAACTGACAAAATGGACGCGCTTCCTGACCGTGGGTCTTGCGGTGCTCGAAGGCGGCCTCATGGCGATGGGCTTCTATCGCAGCCCGGGCTTCCTTGTGGCGCAGAGCCCGATCCTGGTCGTGCAGATCGTTGCGGCCCTCACGGCAGGCAGTGCCTTCCTCATGTGGGTCGGTGAGCGGATCACGGAAAAGGGTGTCGGTAACGGTATTTCCGTCGTGCTGGGTGTGAATATCATTTCCCGCATGCCGGCGGATTTCATGACCCTCTTCAACCAGTTCGTGCTGAACAGGAACGTCATCCAGGGACTTCTGGTGGCCATCCTCATCATCGCGATCGTGGTGGCGATGGTCGTGCTGGTCGTCATCCTGAACAGCGCCGAGCGCAGGATCCCGGTGCAGTACGCGAAGAAAATGCAGGGACGCCGCATGATGGGCGGTAACACCGCGGAGATTCCCTTAAAGGTCAACACCGCGGGCGTCATGCCGGTCATCTTCGCGATGAGCCTCTTCCAGTTCCCGATCATCATCTCGCAGTTCGCGGGCTATGAGGGACCGGGCACCTGGCAGGAAATCATGAATTACATGAACCAGAATATGTGGGTCAATCCCTCGGCCTTCCGTTATACCCTGGGCCTTCTGGCTTACATTGCACTGATGATCTTCTTTGCTTACTTCTATACCTCCGTGACCTTCAATCCGTTGGAGATCGCGGACAACATGAAGAAGCAGGGCGGATTTATTCCGGGTATCCGGCCCGGCAAACCGACAAGTGATTACCTCGCGAACATCCTGAAGTACATCATCTTTATCGGTGCGGCGGGACTCGTGATCGTGGCGGTGGTGCCGATCATTTTCAACGGACTGTTCAGCGCGAACGTGTCCTTTGGCGGTACCTCCCTCATCATCGTTGTCAGTGTGATTCTGGATACCTTAAAACAGATCGAATCGCAGCTGGTGGTGCGCAACTATAAGGGGTTCCTGGAAGGATGAAATTGATAATGCTGGGCGCCCCGGGCGCCGGAAAAGGGACACAGGCGGACATCATCGCGGCAAAGTATGAGATTCCGCATATCTCCACGGGAGATATCTTCCGCGCCAACCTGAAGGAAGGCACGGAGCTCGGGAAAAAGGCACAGGTCTATATGGACCGCGGTGACCTGGTACCGGATGAGCTGACGGTGGAGATGCTGCTTGACCGCGTGGCGAAGGATGACTGCAAAAAGGGCTATGTGCTCGACGGCTTTCCGCGCAACATCCCGCAGGCGGAGGTGCTGGACAAGGAATTATCCGCTCATCATGACGCGGTGGATTACTGCATCAACGTGGATGTGCCGGATGAGAATATCGTGACCAGAATGAGCGGCAGGCGCTCCTGCCCGAAATGCGGCGCGATTTATCATATCGTCCATATCAAACCGGACAAGGAAGGGATCTGTGACAAATGCGGCACGGCCCTGACGCAGCGGGAGGACGACAGGGAGGAAACCGTGCGCAAGCGTCTTGCGGTATATCACGAACAGACGGCGCCGCTCATTGATTATTATGAGAAGAAGGGACTCCTTCGTACCGTGGACGGCACGCGTGACATGAAAAAAGTAACGGAACAGATTTTTTCCATCTTGAAGGACTGAGCGTATGTCAAAAGCGGACGTAATCGAAATCGAAGGCAAGGTCGTGGAGAAGCTGCCGAACACCATGTTCCGGGTGGAACTCGAAAACGGACATGTGGTGCTGGCGCACATCAGCGGGAAGCTCAGGCAGAACTTCATCCGCATCCTGCCGGGAGATAAAGTGACAATGGAGCTTTCGCCCTATGACCTTTCGAAGGGTCGTATCATCTGGCGTGATAAGTAGGAGGTAACGGAAATGAAAGTCAGGTCTTCGGTGAAACCGATGTGTGAAAAGTGCAAAATCATCAGACGTAAGGGTGTCATCCGCATTATTTGCGATAACCCGAAACATAAGCAGAGACAAGGCTGATCAGGAGGGAAACAATGGCTCGTATTGCAGGTGTGGATTTACCCAGGGACAAAAGGATTGAAATCGGTCTGACGTACATTTACGGGATCGGCAGGACGACGGCGGGAAAGATTCTGACAGAGGCCGGCGTCAACCCCGATACGCGTGTGCGTGATTTGACGGACGCTGAGGTCAAGAAGATCAGCGAGGTGGTCGGCGCGGGCTACATGGTCGAAGGTGAGCTGCGCAGGGAGGTCGCGATGAACATCAAGCGCCTCACGGAAATCGGCTCTTACCGGGGCATGCGCCACCGTAAAAAGCTTCCCTGCCGCGGACAGCGCACAAAAACCAATGCGCGTACGCTCAAGGGACCGAAGAGAACCATTGCGAATAAGAAGAAGTAATCACGCACGTTAAAGAAAGAAAGGGAGAACGATGGCAGCAGCAAAGCAGCAAAAATCTTCCGGAAGGAAGGCAGCGGGAAAGAGACGCGTCAAAAAGAACATAGAGCACGGTCAGGCGCATATCCAGGCGTCCTTCAATAACACGATCGTGACGCTGACGGATGCGGCAGGCAATGCGATCAGCTGGGCAAGCGCGGGAGGCCTGGGCTTCAAGGGAAGCCGCAAGTCCACACCGTACGCGGCGCAGATGGCGTCTGAAACGGCCACAAAGGCGGCGCAGATCCACGGCTTAAAGAGTGTGGATGTCTTCGTCAAGGGACCGGGAACCGGCAGGGAAGCGGCAATCCGCGCCCTTGCGGCAAACGGACTCTCCGTTTTAAGCATCACGGACGTCACGCCGGTGCCGCACAACGGCTGCCGCCCGCCGAAACGCAGACGCGTGTAATAATAGAGGAGCAAAGGAGAAAAAATCATGGCTGTAAACAGAACCCCGGTACTGAAACGGTGCAGATCCCTTGATCTGGATCCCACCTTCTTGGGATATGATAAGAGGTCGAAACGCCAGTCCAGACGCACCGGCCGAAAGATGAGCGAATACGGCTTGCAGCTGCGTGAAAAGCAGAAGGCCAAGTTTATCTACGGTGTGCTGGAAAAACCCTTCCGCAATTATTACAAGCGCGCGGATCGTATGAAGGGACCGTCCGGTGAAAACCTGATGATCCTGCTCGAACGCAGACTGGACAACGTCGTGTTCCGTCTGGGCTTTGCGAGAACCCGCAGAGAGGCCAGACAGGTCGTGCTGCATAAGTTCATTCATGTCAACGGCAAGGTCGTCAACGTGCCCTCGTTCCAGGTGCGCACGGGTGATGTCATCGAGGTCAGGGAAGACGCGCGGAGCACGCAGCGCTTCAAGGACATCGAAGAGACCGCCGGCGGCAGGATTGTTCCGGAGTGGCTGGAAATTGACAGGGAAGCGATGAAAGGAGTGGTCAAGGAGTTTCCTTCAAGGGATATTATCGATGTCCCCGTAAATGAAACGCTGATCGTCGAGTTGTACTCGAAGTAAGGAGGAAAGCCTGTGTTTGATTTTGAAAGACCCAATATTGAAGTACTTGAAATATCGGATGATAAAAAATACGGCCGTTTTGTGGTGGAGCCGCTCGAACGCGGCTACGGCACGACCCTCGGCAATTCGCTTCGCCGGATTATGTTAAGTTCCCTGCCGGGCTGTGCGGTATCCCAGGTGAAGATCGAGGGGGTGCAGCATGAGTTTACCTCCATCCCCGGCGTCAAGGAGGATGTGACGGAGATCATCCTCAACATCAAGGATCTCGCGATCCGCAACAACTCCGCTTCCCAGGAGCCGAAGGTGGCTTACGTGGATTTCAGCGGGGAGGGCGTGGTGCACGCGTCTGATATCAAGGTGGATTCTGATCTGGAGATCATGAATCCGGAGCTCGTCCTCGCGACGCTGTCCGGGAAGAGCGCAAAGCTCCGCATGGAGCTGACGATCACCGCGGGCCGCGGCTATGTGGGCGCAGACCGCAATAAGACGGATGACATGGCGATCGGCGTGATTGCGATTGATTCCATCTACACGCCGGTGGACCGCGTGAACATTATGGTGGAGGATACCCGTGTCGGCCAGGTCACGGACTTTGACAAGCTGACCATGGATGTGCATACGAACGGTTCGCTCTCTCCGGATGAAGCGGTATCGCTCGCGGCGAAGGTGCTTTCGGAGCACTTAAGCCTCTTCATCGATCTTTCCGAAAACGCGAAGACCGCGGAGGTCATGATCGAGAAGGAATCCAACGAAAAGGAAAAGGCGCTCGAAATGTCCATCGACGAGCTGGAGCTTTCCGTGCGCAGCTTCAACTGCCTGAAGCGCGCGGGCATCAACACCGTCGAGGAGCTGACCAGCAAGACGAGCGAAGACATGATGAAGGTGCGCAACTTAGGGCGCAAGTCGCTCGAGGAAGTGCTGGAGAAGTTGAAGGAGCTGGGGCTGTCGCTTCGCGCAGGCGAATAAGGCACCCGCGCAGCAGCACCGCCGTCCCCGCGGGCCGTTGGGTGCTGGGAAAGGAAGAGAAACATGGCAACACATTACAGAAAGTTAGGAAAGGCGGGTAAGCCGAGGAAAGCGCTTCTGCGCAATCAGGTGACGAACCTGCTGCATCACGGCAAGATCGTGACAACGGAAACGCGCGCGAAGGAAGTGCGCAAAATTGCGGAGCATCTGATCACGCTGGGCATCCGTGAAAAGGACAACACGGAAACCGTCACCGTCCGGGTGAAGACGCCGAAGAAGGATGCGAGCGGCAAGCGTGTCCGCCAGATCGTGGACAAGAACGACCGCACGAAGGTGCTCTCCGAATCCACGAGAGGCTCCGACGGCAAGCCGATCAAGCGCGAGGGCGAATTTGAAAACGGCATCACCGTGACCGTCTTTGAGACAACGGAAAAGGAAGTGCAGCGGGACAAGGCCTCCCGTCTTCACGTCCGCAGACAGATGCGTTCCTTCCTGTATCCGGTGACGGAGCTTCCGGAAGAGCGCAAGGGCCGCAGGAAGGGCACGAAGCGGATCGATCTCACGGACAAGATCTTCGATGAGTACGCGGAGAAATATAAGAACCGTGCCGGCGGCTACACGCGTATGGTCAAGATCGGCCAGCGCAAGGGCGACGCGGCGATGATGGTCGTTTTGGAGATGATCTGATTCCTGCTTTTTGAACCATAGAACAAACACAAGGGCGTGCAAACGCCCTTTCTTTTTAAGAAGTGCGGGATATGCCGGAAGCAATCGTTAAAACCAGAAACCTCACGTATGAATATATCCGCCGGGACGCCGAGGGCAATCCCGAGGGCGTGACGACAGCCGTCGATCACCTGTCACTGGACATTGCGCCGGGGGCCTTTGTGGCGATCGTCGGCCGCAACGGCAGCGGCAAATCCACCTTTGCAAGACATTTAAACGCCCTTCTCGTACCGGAGGAAAGCGCCGTCTGGATCAACGGGATGGACACGCGCGAGGAGGAGAAGCATCTGGACATCCGCATGACGGCGGGGATGGTTTTCCAGAATCCGGACAACCAGATCATCGGGCAGGTGGTGGAGGAGGATATCGCCTTCGGCCCGGAGAACATGGGCGTGCCCACGGAGGAGATCCGGCTGCGCGTGGACGAGGCGCTGCAGCTTTTGAAGCTGGAAAAAAAGCGCCTGGATTCACCGAACCGCCTCTCCGGCGGCCAGAAGCAGCGTGTCTCGATCGCGGGGGTGCTCGCCATGCGGCCGCGCTGTATCGTGCTGGACGAGCCCACGGCCATGCTGGACCCGCAGGGACGCGCGGAGGTCATCCGCACGGCGCACCGCTTAAACCGCAAGGAAGGGATCACGGTCATCCTGATCACGCATCACATGGAGGAAGCCGTGGATGCGGATCATATCATCGTTCTGGATAAGGGGAAGATCGCGATGCAGGGGTCGCCGCGGGAGGTCTTCGCCCGCGTGGAGGAGCTGCGCGCCTTACGGCTCTCCGTCCCGCAGGTGACCTACCTGGCGTACCTTCTGCGCCGGAAGGGGCTCGCCCTGCCGGACGCGATCCTGACGGTGGAGGAGCTGGTGGAGGCATTGACTGTGTAGCCGCCTGCCTGCGTGCCTGATGATTCCGTCTCGCTCTGATTTCGCCAAACACTCCGCCGAGCCTGTAGTCTCGGCTCCGTGGCGAACAAGCCGCTCGCCGGAATCCATGCAGTCACGCGGCGCGGCGGCAATAGAGGTACATATGCAACTCATTCTCGATCATGTAAGCCACATATACGACGCCCACACCCCGCACGCACGCGGGGCGTTGCGCGATGTCAGCCTGCAGATCGGGGAGGGCTCCTTCATCGGTCTGATCGGGCATACGGGCAGCGGGAAGTCCACGCTGATCCAGCATCTGAACGGACTGCTGAAGCCGACGGAGGGCAGCGTGTACGCGGACGGCAAGGATATCGCGGATCACGAATACGACCGCCGGCGCCTGCGCGGGAAGGTGGGACTGGTGTTCCAGTATCCGGAGCATCAGCTCTTTGAGGCGGACGTGTTCAAGGATGTGTGCTTCGGCCCGAAGAACCTGGGGCTTCCGGAAAAGGAGGTCGAGCTGCGCGCCTACGAGGCGCTGATGCAGGTGGGTCTGGAGCAGGAGGTGTATAACCAGTCACCCTTTGATCTCTCCGGCGGGCAGAAGCGGCGCGTGGCGATCGCGGGTGTTCTTGCAATGCAGCCGGAGGTGCTGATTCTGGATGAGCCGACGGCGGGCCTGGATCCCGGCGGCAGCCGCGAGATCCTGTCCCTGATCGCCTCCCTGCAGAAAGAGCGTGGCATGACGGTGCTTCTGGTGTCACACAGCATGGAGGATGTGGCGGCGTATGCGGACAGGATCATCGTGATGAACGAGGGCAGTGTTTTCATGGACGGGACGCCGGCGGAGGTCTTCGCGCAGGCGGATGCCCTTCGTGAGATCGGACTGAATGTCCCGGCGGCGACCGAGGTATGCCGCAGATTATATGAGGCCGGTCTGCGTGTGCGGCCGGATGTGACGACGGCGGAAGAGGCCTGCGAGGAAATCCTCTGCTGCTTTTCCCGGTGAGGTAAACCATTGCGCGGAATCTCCATCGGACAATATTATCAGGCTGACTCACCGCTTCATGTGCTGGACCCGCGCGTGAAGCTGCTGTGCACGCTTGCCTATATCATTATTCTGTTCTTTGCGGACAATCCCTTTGCCTATGCGCTGGCCGCGGGCTTCGCCTTTGCGATGGTGTTCATTTCCACCGTGCCCCTGCGCCTCATTCTGCGCGGCATGCGCGGCGTGCTCTTTCTGGCGCTGGTCACGGTGCTCTTCAATCTGTTCCTGACCCCCGGCGAAGAGCTTCTGTCCTTCTGGATTTTCACGGTGACGAGAGAGGGTGCGGAGATGGCGGCGATGATGGCGCTGCGTCTTTTCCTGCTGGTGCTCGCCTCCTCCGTCATGACGCTGACCACCACGCCGAACAAGCTCACGGACGCGCTGGAGCGCGGCATGCGTCCCTTAAGGGTTTTTCGCGTGCCGGTGCATGAGATCGCCATGATGATGTCGATCGCCCTGCGCTTCATCCCGATTCTTTCGGAGGAGACCGAAAAAATCCGGAAGGCGCAGATGGCGCGCGGCGCGGCCTTTGATGAGGGAAATGTGCTGAAGCGCGCAAAGAGTCTGATCCCTTTGCTGGTGCCGCTCTTTGTCTCTTCCTTCCGCCGCGCGTCGGACCTCGCGCTGGCGATGGAAGCCCGCTGCTATCACGGCGGCAAGGGGCGCACGCGCCTGCATCCGCTGCGTTATGAAGCGCGGGATGTTATCGCCTACCTGATCTTCGCGGCCTTTCTCGCGGGGATGATTGTGCTGATACGGGTATTCTGAGATGAAACGGATCCTGCTGACAGTCGCATATGACGGAACGGAGTTCCACGGCTTTGCCCTTCAGGAAGGCGTGCGGACCGTGGAGGGGGAGCTTTCGCGCGCGCTGCAGGAGCTGACCGGGGAGGAGATCGAACTCACCGGCGCCTCCCGCACGGACACCGGCGTGCATGCGTACGGGAATCTTGCGAGCTTTGATACCGCATCGACCGTTCCGCCGGAGCGTTTCGCGCTTGCGCTGGACCCGCTGCTGCCGGAGGATCTGCGCGTCATTTCCTCCGAAGAGGTTTCCATGGAGTTTCATCCGCGCAAAACCGGCTGGCCGAAGACCTATGAATACCGCATCTTAAACACGGAGCGTCCGGACCCGCTGCTGCGCCGCACGAGCCTTCACTATCGCGGCGCGCTGGACGTGAAGGCCATGCATGAGGCCGCACAGGCGCTCACCGGCACGCATGACTTCACTTCGTTCTGCAGCGTGCATTCGCTCTCGCCGACGCGCGAGCGCACGATTCATGAGATCTCTGTTGAGCGGGACGGCCCGCTCATCCGCATCCGCGTCACCGGCTCCGGCTTCCTCTATCACATGGTCCGCATCATCGCGGGAACGCTCCTCGATGTCGGCACGGGAAGGTTGCAGCCTTCGGACATGTATGCGATACTGGAAGCACGCGACCGCGCCCGCGCGGGCCGCACCGCAGAGCCGCAGGGGCTGATCCTGCTGGGATATGACAGGACATAAGGAGGGAGCGAAATATGCACGACGGTTTTGTGAAAGTTGCCGCAGCGACACCGGAGGTCAGAGCGGGGGACGTCGCGTACAACGTGGAGCAGATCTGCAGGCGGATCGATGAAGCCTCCGAGGCGGGAGCGAAGATCATCGTGTTCCCGGAGCTTTGCATCACCGGATATTCCTGCGGCGATCTGTTTCTGCAGCAGCGCTTCCTCGAAGCGGCGGAGGAGGGGCTCGTGGCGATCATCCGCTTCACGGCGGGGCTCATCCGCAAGTCTCCGGAAAAAGAGGGGGAGCTGATCCCCGCGGATCCGCTCGTCTTTGTCGGACTGCCGATGGAGCTGGACGGCAAGCTTTACAACGTGGCCGCGGCCATCCAGTCCGGAAGGCTTCTGGCCCTGATTCCGAAGCAGAACATCCCGGATTATGCGGAGCACCGGGAAGCAAGATATTTCACTGCGGGGAACGCTTCTCCTGTGCCGGTGGAGATCGCGGGGGACGTCGTGCCCTTTGGCACGCATACGCTGATCGATGCCTCTCCCTCCGTGGAGGGACTGGTGATCGGCTGTGAAATCTGTGAGGACGCCTGGGTTTATGACGCACCGCACATTGCCCTGACAAGGGTCGGCGCGACGGTGCTGGTGAATCTGTCCGCCTCTCCCGGCGGGATCGGCAAACGCGCCTTCCGGGAGGATCTCATCCGTCACGGCTCCGCCAAAATGATCTGCGCCTATCTGTATGCCTCTGCGGGACCGTCGGAGTCCACGGCTGCGCAGGTCTTTTCCGGCCACCGCATGATCTGCGAAAACGGCACGATGCTTGCGGAATCAGAGCCCTTCGAAAAGGGCATCACGGTTTCGGAGATTGATATCGGGCGCTTGCGCAATGCCCGCAGACGCATGAACTCCTTTCAGGCGCTTTCCGCCGCGGATGACAGCTATCACCGCGAGGTGATCTCCTTCCGCATGGAGGAAACGAAGCTGACGCGGCGCTTTGCACCGTATGTGTTTGTGCCGGAGGATGCCGCGGCGCGGGAGGAAGCCTGCGAAACGGCCCTGCGGATGATGGCGCTGGGGCTGAAAAAACGCATGGAGCACACCGGCGCGAAGACCGCGGTGATCGGCATTTCGGGCGGACTGGATTCCACGCTGGCGCTTCTGGCCGTCTGCGAAACCTTTGATTTATGCGGCAGGGAACGGAAGGACATCTGCGCCGTGACGATGCCCGGCCCAGGCACGGGGCAGCAGACGCTTGCGAATGCGCGAAAGCTCTGCGAAGCGCTGGGCGTTCCGCTGAAGGAAATCGATATCAGCGACGCGGTGCGAATGCATCTGAAGGATATCGGTCATGACGGCGAAACGCAGGATGTCACCTTCGAAAACGCGCAGGCCAGGGAGCGGACGCAGCTGCTGATGGATCTGGCGAACCTGCACGATGGCCTCGTGATCGGGACGGGGGATCTTTCCGAGCTCGCGCTCGGCTGGTGCACCTATAACGGTGACCAGATGTCCATGTATGCGCTGAATGCGGGCGTTCCGAAAACGCTGATCCCGCATCTTCTGCGGCAGGAGGCGGCGCGCACGGGCGATGCGGCGCTGACGGAGGTGATCGAAGCGGTGATCGGCACGCCGGTTTCGCCGGAGCTGACGACGGCGGAGGGAAAGGAGCTTTCGCAGAAGACAGAGGACATCCTCGGTCCCTACGCGCTGCATGATTTCTTCCTGTATTATTTCCTGCGCTGCGGTTTTTCCCCGCGGAAGATCTACCGGATTGCAAGAAGGGCCTTTGCGGGTCCGGAGGGATATCCGGAGGAGACGATCAAAAAAACGCTGCGCACCTTCTTCCGGAGATTCTTCTCCCAGCAGTTCAAGCGCGCGGCGTTGCCCGAGGGTCCGCGCATCGGCAGCGTGTTTCTGTCCGCCGGTACGGGATTCGTCATGCCCTCCGATGTCAGCGGAAAAACGCTGATCGAAGAAGCGGAGGAATTGTAAAGCGGAAAAAACGCCGCGCCCGGTGAGCGCGGCGGAGGATGCCGGTGTTACGGCTCCGTCGGGATGAAGCCCTCGTAAACCGTGACGGCGGGGCCGGTCATGTAGATGATGTTTTCCTTGCGGTTCCATTCGCAGTAGATATCACCGCCGCGTGTGTGCACCGTGACAGAATCCGCGGTGAAGCCGTTCAGCGCGCCCGCCACACAGACCGCACAGCATCCCGTGCCGCAGCAGAGCGTCTCTCCGGAGCCGCGTTCATACACGCGCATCCGCACGGACTGCGCATCATCCACGATGACATATTCGGTATTGACGCCCTCCGGGAAATAGGGGTGATGCATGAAGCGCGTTCCCGGTCCTTCGATGTCAAGGCGCTCCAGGGCGGTTCCCTGCGGAAGAAAGATCACCGCGTGCGGATTGCCCATGGAAACCGGCGTGAAGGGATGCGGTAAATCCTGCACGGAAACGGGAACGGAGGGAACGGGGATCACGGGCGAGCCCATGTCCACCGTGACATAATCAATCCGGCCGGTGATCTTGTTGCGGTCATAGGTGAGGCGGTAGATATTGCCGCAGCTGACGACATCGATCTGTTTTTTGCTGGTGAGGCCGTTTTCATAGACATACTTGCCGACGCAGCGGATGCCGTTGCCGCACATGAGGCCGCGGCTGCCGTCCGCGTTATACATCATCATTTCAAAATCCGCGATGATCTTCGGGAAGCGCTTGATGAATATCACGCCGTCCGAGCCGATGCCGAAATGACGGTCGGAGAGAAAGCGCACGAGCTCCGCCAGCTTTTCGTTGACCATATCCGGCGCGCCCTCGTACAGCGCGCGCACGCATTCCGGCAGAAGCGCGTCCTCCATGACCTTGTCATCCAGCCAGATGTAGATATAATCATTTCCGCAGCCGTGCATTTTTGTGAAATTCATCAGACTTCCCCCCTGTATTCAGCCCTTATCATAGCATAAAACGTCCGGAACGGCAAAAGGCGCAGGGCGGCCGGGAACGGAGTAAAGTTTTTGTCAGTTGAATGAAGAATAAAAGAAAGAGAGTATCTCCCCTCGGGTATAATTGTTTTGAACCAAACAAAAACCAAAAAAGGAGGGATACTCTCATGGACTTTATTTTACCACTTCTTGAAAATT